>DAINBQ010000054.1:0-15551 GCA_036732825.1 Burkholderiaceae bacterium
TCGATGCCATACGCCTCGAATCCGGCCGATTCGTAGAGCCGCCGCGCCGCGGTGTTCGCCGCGTTCACGCCCAGCGTGACCTGGCGCACGCCGGGAATCGTTGCCGCGAACTCCAGCGCCTGTTGCACCAGGCGCCTGCCGATTCCGCGGCCGCGATGGTCGGGCGCAACATACATGCCCCAGATGATCCGCTTGTGTGCGAGCTTGCGGCCGCCGTCGATACCGACCCCGATCTGACCAACCAGCGCATCGCCTTCGAATGCACCGAGTACCGCGCGTCCGGCATCGGGCGTGATTCGTCCCGCGACGACTTCGAGCGGCCGGTCGCATTCCTCCTCGAAACTGGACGAAAACGCTGTCGGCGATTCCCGCAGTCCCTGCAAGCGCAGTTCCTGAAACCTTGCAGCGTCGTCCGGAGTCAGGCGTCGGATCAGCATCGTCGAATGAGTCACGCGGTTGGTGGGCACATTGAGCTGCCCGGCGCCCGCTCTCTGTAGGCACGTCGCGCGAAACGCCATTCAGCGCCGAATGATCAGGGCCCACCTGTATCGGCGTCAATGGCTCGAACTTCATGCGGGGTGGAAGATCAATAGCGCCCGCGACTTCGCAGGAACGGGCGCATCCGCATGTTCGACCGCAAGAGCGCGTATTCGATGGACGGGTTCGAAGCGTCCGGCGCGGACTTCATGCCGGAGTACAAGCAATACATCCTCGACGGCAGGACCATCATCGCCTCGCCGCACAAGGTGTATGGGCCGGAGCACAACGACCTCGCGCTGCAGCTGCGCAAGCAGCGCGTCGAGCAGGTGGTGCTCGCGGGCATGTCCGCCAACCTCTGCGTCGAGTCGCACCTGCGCGAACTGCTCGAGCTGGGCTTCGAAGTGGCCGTCGTGAAGGACGCGACCGCCGCTGCAATCCTGCCGGAGGGTGACGGCTATCTGGCTGCGTTGACCAACTTCCGCTTCATCGCGAATGCGGTCTGGACCACCCGTCAAACGGTTGAGTATCTGAACGGCAAAGCTTAATCGGCCCGTCGCAGCATGTACGGCAGCTCAGATCAAGTTCATGTAAAGGAGAAGCAATGCCACTCGTTCAGATCAAGGGCGTCGGCGGTTACCTGACGCTGGAGCAAAAGCAGGAGATGATCCGCAGGGTGACCGACGCGGTGCTTGCGGTCGAAGGCGAAGGTCTGCGACAGGTGACCAGGGTGACCATCGAAGACGTGCAGGCCGGTGCCTGGGGTGTCGGTGGTCAGCCGGTGACCGACGATGACCTGCGCGTGATGGCGCGACAATAGGGTTGCGCGTCAGACAGTCAGCGGCGGCAGTCGAAAAGGCGGCCGCCGCTTCACATCTGACAATCGCTGCCGTCTGCCCCGATGATTGAGAGGTGAATTCAATGGCCGTCCTGCTTCCAGGAATTCGCGCATGCGTGTTCGATGCCTACGGGACACTGTTCGATGTGAACAGCGCCGCTGCCCGCGAGAGTGAGGCGCTTGGCGAGAACTGGCGGCCGCTGTCGGACCTGTGGCGCACCAAGCAGCTTCAGTACACTTGGCTTCGAAGTCTGGCGGGCAGCCATGTCGACTTCTGGCAAGTCACGGGCGATGCGCTCGACTTTGCGATGACAAGCCTGAAGCTCGATGATCCGGCGTTGCGCCAACGGCTGATGGATCTGTATCTGCACCTCAGTCCCTATCCTGAGGTCAGCGGAACCTTGCAGCGGCTGAAGGCCGGTCGAATGAAGCTCGCGATCCTGTCGAACGGCGCGCCCACGATGCTGTCGGCCGCCGTGGAAAGCGCCGGCCTTGCGGAGCTTCTGGATGCGGTGCTTTCGGTCGAGGATGTGAAGATATTCAAGCCGCATCCTTCCGTCTATCAGATTGCCGTGGATCGCCTCGGTCTGCGGCCGGACGAGATCTGCTTCGTGTCATCCAACGGCTGGGACGCGTTCTCGGCCAAGGCCTTCGGTTTCCGGGTGGTCTGGTGCAACCGCTTTGGCCAGGCGCCGGAACGCATCCCCGCATTGCCCGATACGGAAGTCAACGAGCTGACCGCCTTGCCGGAAATCGTCGGCACGACCGACTCACTGTGACTTCCCCGGGCGCGCAGGGGGATGACGCGCCGAAGATCTCGGGAACCGCGGAGCTACGTCGCCGGCGAAAGCGAATCGCTCGCGCGCGTAGCAAAGGCACTCAGGACGAGCTTGCGACGCTGCTCGTTTGAGCGCGGGTCGAATCCGAAGCGCTTCCATGTCGCGGCGATGTCGGTTTCAGCCGCCTTCCGGTACTCGAACCGGGGATCCAGCAGCCGCGCCGCTGACTTCGAGCCGTCAAGTGAGTCTTTCATCGCCTTGCCCTCGTCAGTGAGTCGATGCAGTCGTAAGCAACAGGCCGAAGGCTAATGCGAGCGTACGGCCCGTACCGCCGATTGTTCCGGCCCGGCCTCACGCAATATTCACGTTGTGCGCTGCTCGGCGATCGTGAAGCAACGCTCGACACAAGGTATTGCTGAAAGACCGCGAGCCGATTCAATACGTGTTCACTCCGCGCCATCTCGCCGCCAGCCATGGCGCGATCAACAGCACGGCCATGCCAATCCCGAGCAGCCCGCCGCGCGCAAGATCGTAGTCCTCGGCGATGCGCGACCATTCGTATCCGAAAACCGCTCGACCGAGGGTGACCTCGGCGACCAGCATCGCAGCCAGCCACAGCAGTCCGACCGCGAGGGTTTCGGAGCGCGTACGGGCGCCGATCCAGCGGATCGTGAGCCACGCGACAAGGAGGATCAGCAGCGATCCGATCGCAACGCCGATCTGGCGCGCGCGCCAGTCGCCGATGATCGGCGAGAGCAACATCGTTCGCAGCACGCCGTGCACTACTTCGAGCGCAAAAATCGCGACCCAGACCGCCGAAGCGCGTAACAGCACCATGCCCATTGCTTCACTCCATCGTGTCGCGCCCACAGCCCGCGCAAGGAGCGCGCAGGCGCCATTGGATCAGCGACCCGGCGTGCTGGCTATGATCGCACCCGGAATTCGCCTCGGAGGTTCAATGCTTCGTTTGCTGTTGCTCATTGCCGCGCTGCTGCCGGCGGTCGCCGCCGCACAGACCCCTGCCGCCGCGCCGCCTCGCGTCGAGGACAACGTCGCGCAGATCCCGCAGACCGCGCTCGGCGCACCGTGGGCCTTCATCGGATACGCAATCACGCCGCCGAGCGATCCGGAATGGTTCGTCACGAACAGCACGCCGCGCGGCGGAACGATGGGTCGCCAGTTATCGTCCGGTGGCGAGCACACGGCGGTGCTGGTGCTCGCGAGCGAACTGCTGGACCAGCCGATCGACAGCGATGCCGCCCTGCTCGAGCTCGCGCGCGTACGGCACGCAAAGATCGGCGAGCGCTGGCATGTCGGCATGCACGAGGAGACGATCACCCGTCATGCCGGCACGCGCTGCGCGCGCCATCTGCTCGAGGCGATCGAGCCCGAGGACCGATCGCCGCGCAAGAGTGTGGACAAGGCGACCGGACAGCGTCCCACGCTGATCGTGCGCGGCCTGTCCTGTGTGCATCCGACCGACTCGACGCTGCTGGTCGAGGTCGGCGTGTCGGAGCGCGGACGCGCGACGAAGATGTCTCCCACAATCGAACGCGACGCCGAGCAGGTGATCGCGAGCCTCGCCTTTCATCGTTACAGCGAACAGGCGCTGCAGAGGGCCGCCGAGGCGGCGCGCGTGACGGGACTGGCCGACGCCGAAGCGGTGCTCAAGCCCTACGTCGACGCCGATGCGGCCTGGGCCCGGTTCTTCCTCGCGCAGATTGTCGACCGCGCGAAGCCGCCGCCGGATAACGTCGGCGTCCGGCTCAAGGCCTTGCTCGAACCGGCGACGGAACGCGGGCTCGCCGATGCGCAATGGTCGCTCGGCACGCTGTACCTGCGCGGCGTGCCCGGTCTGCCACGCGATCCGGCACTGGCCGAGGCGCTGTTGCGGCGGGCCGCGGAGCGGGGCAACCCTGGGGCCGCGTTCCAGCTCGGCATCGCGCAGCTCTCGGGCAAGGACGGGATACCCTCCAATCGGCGCGAAGCGCTGCTGTGGATTCAGCGCGCGGCGTTCCGCGGCCAGAAGGAGGCGCAGGATCTCCTGCAGAGCGCGCAGACGAAGCCGGCCGCGCCCGCGCAGAGACCGCCTGCGCCGGCCGCGAAGTAGAGTCGCCGTTCCAGATGCCAGCCATCCGCGCCATTTCCCGTTTGCGCCCCGGATCCCGCAACTCGTCGCGACACGGCTGCGCGTCGAGAGTCTGGCCGCCAGACTTCGGGTCAGGATTCTGGTTCCGGAGGCTGCAAATGTTCAGGAGTTTCGTGCTCGCGACGTCATTGGCACTGACTGCGACAGTGTTCGCGCAGACCACCGACATCTTCAAGGACTTCCCACAGGGCATCGGAAACGTCTTTGTCGTCGGTGGCTCGGGTGCGCGTGTCTCCGGCTCGGGCCACATCATCGAGGATCCGCGGCCGATCACGGGTTTCATGGCGGTGCGGTCGAGCGCGCCGCTCGACATCCGGCTCAAGGCCTCGGATCGCGAGTCCGTGACGGTGCGCATCGACGACAACCTGACGCAGTTCATCGAGACCAAGGTAGTGCCGGGTGAAGTCCCCGCACTGGAAATCAGCGTCACGCCGGACGTGTCGTTCCGGACGCAGAAGCACCCGGTCGTGCTGGTCGAATACAAGGCGATCAATGAACTCGTCGTTCGCGGCCCCGGCGACATCCGCGCCGACCGCCTGAAGGGCGACCAGCTCGCGGTGTCGATCTCGGGCAGCGGCGACGTCCGAATCGACCAGATGGACGTAAACACGCTCGGTGTCTCGATCAACGGCAGCGGCGACTTCCGCGCGGCTGGCCGCGCCGACCAGCAGGGTTACCGCATCACGGGGTCGGGCGACGTTGAAAGCGGCGACCTCGCCGGTCGCATCGTCAAGGTCTCCATCGCGGGCAGCGGCGACGTCGCGGTCAATGCGAGCGAGGAACTGGAGGCGACGGTCAGCGGTTCGGGCGACGTCAGCTATCGCGGCAGCCCGAAGATCATGCAACGCGTCTCCGGCTCCGGCGGCGTGCGCCGGGCAAAGTAGCGGTGGCGATCGAGCGCGCGCTGGCGGAGTCGTTCGCCGCGATCGCGCTCGCAAACGTCGGGACTCCCTACCCGTTCAAGCTGGACCAGGTCATCGGCAGCGACGCCGATGTGCTTGCACCGCGCGCGCTGCACCCGGTCTTCCACGGCAGCTACGACTGGCATTCCTGCGTTCACATGCACTGGACACTGGCCCGGTTGCTGCGACTGCATCCCGATCACGCAGGTGCCGAAGCGACCCGTCGCCATTTCGACGCAACGTTCACGCCGGTTGCCGTCGGCGGCGAACTGGCGACGCTCGCCGGGCCGCATCGGGCGTCGTTCGAACGGCCCTATGGCTGGGGCTGGCTGCTGAAACTTGCCGCCGAACTGCACGCGCTGGCGGTCGATCAACCGCAGGCAACACGCTGGCGCGATGCGCTGACGCCGCTCGCAAACGAATTCGCCGACCGCTTCGTCGGATGGCTGCCGCGCGTCGATCATCCGACCCGCGCCGGCACGCATGGCAACACCGCCTTCGCGCTGCTGCTCGCGCTGGACCATGCGGAAGCGATGCAGCACCGCGCGCTGGTGCGGCTCATCGGCGAGCGCTCGAATCGCTGGTACGGGCGCGACCGTCGATATCCCGCCGACTACGAGCCCAGCGGCGATGATTTCCTCTCCGGCGGGCTCATCGAGGCGGCACTGATGCAACGTGTCGTCGATGGCTGCTCGTTCTCCGACTGGTGGGCTCAGTTCGAGCCTGCGCGTTCGGCGATCGGACACTGGCTGGAGCCGGTGAGGGTCAGCGACGCGCAGGATCCGAAGATCGTTCACCTGCACGGGCTCAACCTCTCCCGCGCCTGGTGCTGGCGCCGGCTGCTGCCCGACCTCGCACCCGAGCAACGCACCGTCGTGGAGCGCGCGATAGACACGCATCTGGCCGCCTCGCTGCCGGCCGCGACCCGCGGCGACTATGTCGGCACGCACTGGCTCGCATCCTTTGCGCTGCTGGCCCTCGACGATTCCGCGAACTGACTTTGCGTGACGCAAAGGCCGGGATGACATCGCGTTGACGGAAGTCAAGCCCGCAATTGCTCCACGCAGTGTCATAGGTGTTTCGGGTAGTCTGGACCGAAGCAGGCCGGCCGGAACAGATCGCGGGGGGCGAAGTGGCTGATTGGGATGTGATTGTCGTCGGGTCCGGCATCGGCGGCCTGGCCGCCGCAGCGGCGCTGGCAAAGGACGGCAAGCGCGTACTGGTGCTGGAGCGACACCACCAGCTCGGCGGACTGACGCAGGCGTTCGAGCGCAACGGCTACCGGTTCAATGTCGGTGTCCACTACATCGGAGGCGCTGGAGAGATCGACGGCAAGCCGGGGCCGGCGAAGAAGGTTTTCGACGCGCTGACGCCCGACGGCATTCCGATGGCATCGCTGGGCCGCGTCTACGACCGCGTCCACTTCCCCGGAATGCTGATCGAGTTCGAACATCCGGTCGAACGACTGATCTCGACGCTGCGCGCGCACTTTCCGCACGAGTCCGCGGGCATCGACCGCTTCTTCGAGTCGATGCGCGCCGCACGCAAGGCGATCGAGGCCGTGTTCGCGGCGCACTCGATGCCCCAGCTCGTTGCGCGCGGACTGATGTGGTGGAAGGACGACGACATCGAGCGCTGGGTCGGCCGCACGTTATGGGAGGTGATCCAGGATTGCGTTTCCGATCCGAAGCTGCAGGCGCTGCTCGCCGCGCAGTGGGGCGACCACGGAGGACGGCCGACCGTTGCTTCGTTCGCGATCCACGCGGTCGTCATGGAGAGCTACTTCGACGGGGCGTGGTACCCGGTCGGCGGCTCGGCCGTGTTTGCCGAACAGTTCGCGCGAACCATCGAGGCGGCCGGCGGCGAACTGCGCGCAAGTGCCGAAGTGGAGGCCGTGCGCGTCAGCGACGAGCGCGTGCAGGGCGTTACGCTCGCCAACGGAGCGCAGATCGACGCGCCGTGTGTGATCTCGGACGTCGGTATCCGCAACACGCTGCGCATGCTGCCATCGAGCGAGGTCAGCTACGAATGGGCGCGCGACGCGCTCGCGATCGAGCCATCGATCGGCTACGTCGGGCTGTATCTTGGGCTGGAAGGCGACATCGCGGCCAACGGCGCCTCCCCGGCCAACGAATGGATCTACGAAAGCTGGAACGTCGACGCGTTGTGGCGCAATCCCCTGATCGAACCCGATGCGCCGATGTTCTTCGTGTCGTTCCCGTCGCTGAAGGACCCGGCGCACGACCCGGGTCCAGAACAGAGGCATAGCTGCGAAATCGTTGCCTTCGTCGACCCCGATGCCTTCACCGCGTGGGAACACGAGGGAATGAAGCGCGGCGATCCGCGCGATCCGGGCTACCTCGAGCTGAAGGAGAAGATCGAGCTCAACCTGCTCTCGCAGTTCGGGCGGCACTTCCCGCGGCTCGCGCCGATGGTGAAGTTCGTCGCTTCGTCGACGCCGGTGTCGGTCGCCACCTATACCGGAGCGGAGCACGGCGCGATGTATGGCCTTTCCACCGCACCCGAACGGTTCCTCAGCGACGCGCTGCGGCCGCGCACTCCGATCGGTGGTCTCTTCCTCGCGGGCCAGGATGCCTGCT
Organism: Burkholderiaceae bacterium; assembly: GCA_036732825.1. GTDB lineage: Bacteria > Pseudomonadota > Gammaproteobacteria > Burkholderiales > Burkholderiaceae_F > DAINBQ01. The sequence goes on from DAINBQ010000054.1 coordinate 7,746, forward strand.
GTCCCGGAGTCACCGGAGCACTGATGGGCGGGCTCATGGCCGCCGTCTCCTTCGAGCCGAAGCTGCTCACGCTGTTGCGCTGAGCAGGGCAAGCAGCCAGGTGAACAGCCGCGATACGATCGCGGCCGTTGCCTTTTGACACGAGCCCGCAGTGAGTTCCTGGCCCCGAATCTGCGCCGCGCTGGCGGTCGCGTCCGCGCTCTTTCCGTCGATCATGCATGCGGTCGCGCAGTCCTCGCCATCGCAGGCAAGCCTGAGCGCTGCCGATGAGACCGCGGCGCGACACTGGCTGCGCCGCACCGCGCAACCGCTGTCGGGCGCCGCGCCGAGCGCGACAGAACTGCAGCCGCTCGTCGATCGCCTGCAGGGCGCACGAGTGATCGGTCTTGGCGAGGCCACGCACGGCACGCACGAGGACTTCGCGTTGAAGGCCGCGCTGATCAAGGCGCTGGTGACGGCCGGCCGCATCAACGCGGTGGCTTTCGAGGCGAACTATCACGGTGGCCGGCGGCTCGATGCCTATGTCCAGGGTGGTCCGGGCACCAGCGCCGACGCGCTGCGCGAATCGGGCCTGTTCTCCTTCTGGGTCACGCAGGAAGTCGCCGATCTGCTCGAGTGGCTGCGCACATGGAACGTCGCGGGCAAGGAGCCGATCCGCCTTGTCGGTATCGATGTGCAGGACGTTCTGCGCGATACCGATGCCGCGTTCGGCTTTCTCGCCGCGTTCGAACCGGCCGCCGTCGAACTGCTGCGCGAGAGCTGGAAACCGATGCTGACCTCGGAATCGCTGCAACGCCCGTTTGCGGAGCAGGTGCGCGGATGGACGCGCGCGCAATGGGAAGCGGCGTTCACCGCCGCGCAGGTCCTGGAAGACGTGCTGTTGCGCCCGCGCGAGATGATGCGGATGGCTCACGGTTACCGGGAGGCACGCCATGCGGCGCGCGCGGCGCGGCTCGGACTGCAGGTGTTCGAACCCGACGCCGGAGGCGCGCCGAATGCGTCGGCCGGCACCGACAGCGGGCGGGATATCGCGCTGGGCGAGAACCTGCTTGCGCTCGCGGCTTCGCCCGCGCGCGTCGCACTGTGGTCGCATGACAGCCGTGTCGCGCGCGGCGCATACCTCGGCATCACGCCCGCCGCGTACAACACCGGCGATGTGCTTGCCGATCGTCTCGGCGACGCCTATCGCGTCGTCGGCTTCGCCTGGCACCGCGGTGCATACCATGCGCTTGGCAGCGACGCGCAAGGCGGTCCCGATCGAGCGGCCGGATTCAAGGTCTGGCAGCAGCAACTCTCAGGCAACACGCTGGGTGCACTGCTCGCGCGGTCGGGCCCGCCGCGTTATTGGGTGGACCTCATGACCTTGCCCGACGTCTCGTGGTCGCGCAATTGGCGTGCGTACCCGTACGAACGCGGGTGGCAGGGCTATGTCCATTCGCAATCCGGGGCGGCGGTGCCGCTCGGCCGTGGTGTCGACGTGCTGGTCTTCTTCGACCGGATCACGCCTTCGAGGCTGTTGCCGGGCACCGACCGGAAATGAAACGGGCGATCCTGCTGTTCATCGTCATCACCTATGCGGTGAGCTGGACGATTGCCGAGGCCTACTACCGCCTGATCGGCGCCACGCCCGCGGGCACCCTGATCATGTCGGTCGCGTTCATGTACAGCCCGGCCGTCGGCGCGGTCGTTGCGGTGCGCTGGGGGTTGGGTCAGCCGTTGAAGTGGCTCGGTCCGGTGTTCCGGTGGAGCCCGTGGCTCATCGTGGCCGCGCTGGCGCCGCTGCTCTTTGCGGTCGCGCATGGCCTCGTCGCTGCCGCGCTGCCCCAGATCGAGCTCGCCACCAGCGCCGAAACACTGGCGCGCAATGTGCTGGAGTCGGTGCCTGACGAGCAGCGCAGCACGGTCAGCCGGCAACTCGAGCGCCTGGGACCCGACCTTCCGCTGATACTGCTGGCTCAACTGTTGTTCGGTGGCCTGCTGGCCGGGATCTCGATCAATGCGATCGGCGCCTTCGGCGAGGAACTCGGCTGGCGCGGCTTCATGCATCGCGCGCTCGAGTCGAGCGGCTTCTGGATGCGTTCGGCGATCATCGGCGTCATCTGGGGCCTGTGGCATGCGCCGCTGATCCTGCGCGGCCACAACTACCCCGAGCACCCTCAGCTTGGCGTCGCGATGATGGTGATGTTCTGCGTGCTGCTGTCGCCGTTGTTCGCGCACGTGCGCGAACGCGCCGGCTCCGTCCTCGCGGCCACGTTCATGCACGGGACGCTGAATGCCACCGGCGGCGTGCTCGTCTTTCTTTCCGGCGGCAGCGACCTGATCAAAGGTCCGGCCGGACTCGCGGGCATGCTGGTCCTGCTGGCGGCGAACGCCTGGCTCTGGATGGCGCGGCGCAGGGCCGCAAGACACGCCGGCGCCGAATATGCACCGGGCACATGAGCTCCGCTGCCGCCAAGCGACCATTGAAGACGGTCCGCGCGAAAACCGACGAATGGCGCGCTTGGCTCGTCGGACACCATGATGCCGAGCGTGAGATCTGGCTCGTCTTCGCGAAGACGAGCTCACGGTGGGGATTCGAGCGAATCGCGGTTCCTGCCGGACTTCGGTATCGTCCCAAGTCCGGAACGGAGAGGGATTCATGGCGACGCGCGCAATGCAGGATGCAATCCCCGCAACGCTCGTTCCGGGCGACGGGATCGGCCCCGAGATCTCGGCGGCTGTCGTCGAGATCCTCGATGCGCTCGGCGGGCCCTTCGCCTGGGAGACCCACGAAGGCGGAATGGCCGCGCTGCAGAAGTCGGGCGACCCGCTGCCGGCCGCCCTGCTCGACAGCATTCGCCGCACGAAGCTCGCGCTTAAAGGGCCGTTGACGACGCCGGTCGGCGGAGGCTTCCGCTCCGTCAATGTGCGTCTGCGCGAGGAGTTCAAGCTGTACGCCAACCTGCGTCCCGCGCGCACGCTGATCCCCGGCGGCCGCTACGAGGACATCGACCTCGTGCTCGTGCGCGAGAACCTCGAGGGCCTGTACGTCGGTTTCGAGCACTACATCCCGATCGACGGCGACCCACATGCGGTCGCGATCTCCTCCGGCGTGAACACGCGGGCCGGATCGCGCCGCATCGCCGAGTTCGCGTTCGACTACGCGGTGAAGAACGGGCGCAGGAAGGTCACGATTGTGCACAAGGCCAACGTGCTGAAGGCGCTGACCGGAGTATTCCTCGACACTGCGCTGCAGGTCGCGAAGAAATACGAGGGCAGGATCGAGGTCGATGAACGCATCGTCGACGCCTGCGCCATGCAGCTCGTGCTGAAGCCCTGGCAGTTCGACGTGATCGTGACGACCAACTTGTTCGGCGACATCCTGTCGGACGAGATCGCCGGCCTGGTCGGTGGGCTCGGCATGGCGCCCGGCGCCAATATCGGCGAGGACGCGGCGATCTTCGAGGCCGTGCACGGTTCGGCGCCGGACATCGCGGGCAAAGGCATTGCCAACCCGCTCGCGCTGCTGCTGGCCGCCGCGATGATGATCGATCACGTCGGCCGCAAGGACATGGCGCAGCGCCTGCGCAAGGCGATCGACGCGGCGCTGCGCGAGGACGGCGTTCGCACCGGGGACCTCGGCGGAAAGGCAACCACGAAAGACATGACGCAGGCGATCGTGCGCCGGCTCGCCTGAACCGGGTCGCAAGGAACTGAAGTTCAAAGAACAGGAGTCGAGATGAAAGTTCGCGCGGCAGTACTGGAAGCGATGGGAGCAGCGCACCCCTATGCGGAGTCGCGGCCGCTGAAGATCGAGGAACTCGATCTCGACCCGCCGGGACCCGGCGAGATCCTCGTCCGCATCAAGGCCGCCGGCCTCTGTCACTCGGATCTTTCCGTCATCAACGGCGACCGGCCGAGGCCGATGCCGATGGCGCTCGGGCACGAGGCGGCCGGCATCGTCGAGGAACTCGGCGCCGGTGTGACCGACCTCAACGTTGGTGACCATGTGGTGCTGGTCTTCGTGCCGAGTTGCGGTCACTGCATGCCCTGCGCGGAAGGGCGTCCCGCGTTGTGCGAACCCGGCGCGGCGGCCAACGGCGCCGGAACGCTACTGCACGGAGTGCGGCGCCTCAAGCGCAACGGCCAGGCCATCAACCACCATCTGGGCTGCTCGGCGTTCGCGACGCACGCAACGGTGTCGCGCAACTCGGCGATCAGGATCGATCCGGAGCTGCCGCTGACTGAGGCCGCGCTCTTCGGCTGCGCAGTGCTGACCGGCGTCGGCGCCGTCGTCAACACCGCGCAGGTGCGCGCCGGCAGCACGGTCGCCGTCGTCGGCCTGGGCGGAGTCGGACTGGCCTCAGTGCTCGGTGCCGTGGCGGCCGGTGCGCGCCAGGTGATCGCGGCCGATCTTTCGGACGACAAACTCGCGCTGGCGAAGTCGCTCGGCGCGACGCATGTGTTCAATGCCGGCGCGACGGACGCGGCCGAGGCGATCCGCCAGGCCAGCCATGGCGGCGTCGACTTCGCGATCGAGATGGCCGGCTCGACCCGCGCGTTCGATCTCGCGTACAAGATCACGCGCCGGGGCGGCACGACAGTCACCGCGGGTCTGCCGCCGCCGAACGCGACCTGGCCGATGCCGCCGGTCAACCTGGTTGCCGAGGAGCGCACGATCAAGGGCAGCTACATCGGCACCTGCGTGCCGTTGCGCGACCTTCCGCGCTATATCGAGCTGTACCGCGGCGGCAGGCTGCCGGTGAACAAACTGATGACCGGCACACTCGCGCTGGACGACATCAATCGCGGCTTCGACCTGCTGCACGAAGGCAAGGCCGTGCGGCAGGTCATCGTTCTCTGAGCGGAGTGCGCTCTCGCCACTGAACCGGCGACCGAGGCGGCCGAACTCGCCGACTCCGCCCATTGACGGAGCAACAAGCATGGATCTGACGAATCCCCAATTCTGGCTGGCCGTCCTGCAGATCATCGCGATCGACATCATGCTCGGCGGCGACAACGCGGTGGTCATTGCGCTCGCGTGCCGCAAGCTGCCCGAGAAGCAACGCAAGCAGGGCATCTTCTGGGGCGTGGCGGGCGCCATCGGCCTGCGCGTCGTGCTGATCTTCTTCGCGTTGCAGCTGCTGGCGGTGCCGTACCTGAAACTGGTCGGCGCCGCGCTGCTGCTGTGGATCGGCGTGAAGCTGCTGATGCCGGAGGAGGAAGAAGGACACGGCAAGATCGAAGGCGCGACGAACCTGATGGGCGCGATCCGCACGATCATCGTCGCCGACGCCGTGATGAGCCTGGACAACGTGATCGCGGTTGCCGGCGCGGCAAAAGGTGACCTCGGCCTCGTGGTCTTCGGCATCCTGGTCAGCATCCCGATCGTCGTCTGGGGCAGCAGGTTCGTGCTCAAGCTGATGGACCGCTTCCCGGTCGTCATCACCCTCGGAGCTGCGCTGCTGGGCTGGATCGCCGGCGACATGGCGGTGTCGGACGTCGCGCTGAAACCCTATCTCGGCGCCGCGCCGAACTGGCTGCCCTATGCATCGGCAGTGACAGGAGCTGCGCTGGTCGTCATCGTCGGCAAGGCAATTGCGGCGCGCAGGGTACCGTTGCACATCGCCGTGCCCGCGCGGCCGCCCGAGGTCGCGGCGGCGGCAGCCGGTGCGCCCCCGCGCCGGGTGTTCCGGCCTCTGATCGCCGTCGACGGTTCGGAAGACTCGCTGGCGGCCGTGCGCAAGGCGATCGAAATGCGCTGGCTGCTGAACCCGGACGTCGAGACCCGGATCGACCTGATCAATGTCCAGCGTGGCGTCTCGGGCGATGTCGCGTCTTTCGTCTCGCGCGAGTCCTTGCAGGAGTACCACCGCGACCGCGCGGAGAAGGCACTGGCGCCCGCGCGTGCGTTGCTCGAGGCGGCCGGACTGCCTTTCACGACCCATCAGTTCGTCGGTCAACCGGGACGGGTGATCGCGCAGTTCGCGACCGACCACAACAATGACCAGATCATCATGGGAACCCGCGGCCTCGGCAGCCACACCGGCGCGCTGCTCGGCTCGGTGACCCAGGACACTCTGGTCGACTCGACGGTCCCGGTGCTGGTCGTGAAGTAGGGAATTCGGGATCCGATCGATCCGGGCGATGGCCAGCCCGGCGCTTACGGCAACGTCGCCTCGACGATCGGACTGGACAGGGTGCCAAGAAACGCAACCAGGTCCTGGATCTCGCTTGCGGACAGTTGAATGCGTTTCCTGTCTCCGTGCGCGAGTTCGCTGTGCCCGACCGCCGCCGGCGGCGACTTGGCGTAGTGCCGGACGACTTCCTCCAGTGTTGGGAACTGGCCCGCATGCATATACGGCGGCCGTAACGCGACGTTGCGCAGACTGGGAGTCTTGAATGCAGCCTCCAGTGCCGGATCGTCACTGACGATGAACCGCAACTCATCACAATTCGTTCCAGCGGCGTCACTGAAAGGACCCATGCAGTTGAACTCGTCGCGCTGCACTCTCTCCACGGCAGCGGCTCGTCCGAAGTCAGGACGCTTCGGGTCTCGCTGCGGAACTCCGGTGTTGTGGAAGTGCTGATCGGTCAGCAGCGGGCCGTTGTGACAGGTCGCGCATTGGCCTTTGCCGATGAAGAGCCGCAGTCCATTGATCTCCTGTGGCGCCAGTGTTGCCCGTTCGCGGGCGTTGCTCTCGAGCACGCCGTTGACGTAGTGGTCGAAGCGGGACTCCTGATACGTCAGTGTGCGTTCGTACGCAGCAATCGCTTTGCCGACATTCGAGAAAATGCGGTTGACTGCGTGCCGGGAGTCGCGATCAAGCTGGTCCCAGGCGGACTTCTCGCCCGGCGTTCCCCCCGATGCCGCATCGCGAGGGAGCTTCGAGATGTCTGGCATTGCACCGAAGAGCGCTTCGTATTCGACTCTGTAGTGCGCCTGCATCAGCTGCGCATAGTGGGTCCGGTTCCCACCATGTTCGGCCGGGTCCTCCAGCGGACCGAGCGCCTGCGACCAGAGGCTGTCCTTTCTCCCGTCCCAGAACAGCCACGGGCTGTAGGCCGCACCGACGATCGGCATCGTGCGCCGCGTTCCCGTCGCAACTCCGCGTGCGAGCGGGATGCCGTCCTGGAACTGCTTATCCTCTGCGTGGCAACTGGCGCACGAGACCGTGCCGTCGCGGCTGAGTCGAGCGTCGTTGAAGAGCCGTTTGCCCAGGATGGCCGCCGCCGGCACCTTCGACACGGCGTTCGTTTCATCAGCAGGAGCGGGCGGCAGTTCGCGGAGCCGCAAAGACGCCAGGATTGCGATCTCTTCGGCGGTCCAGCGCGCCGCCGCCACGTCGCGTCCGGTGTCGCGCGCGAAGCCGCTCGACCATGGTGCGGCGGCGAGGAGCGCCGCGGCAAGTGCGGCGAACGCGGAGACTCTGGTGCGCATTTCTCGGACCTCCTTGACTGTGCCGTACTAATGAGCGACACGGGTCTCGATGACCCGGTTGAACGTCACCCGGTCCGCGGCGCCGGCAGCCTCGATGCCCAGCTTGATTTCCCACCATCCGGTCATGCTGAACTTCATTCCTTCCATCAGATAGTCGCCGTTCCCGAGTTCCCTGGTGACGCGCGGACGAGTCGGCAAACCGTGGCCGTGCTGCGGCATGCCCCCGTCCACTGAAATGCGCGCTCCCTGTACGGGGACGCCAGCGGGCGTGGCGACATTGACGGTCCAGGAATGAATCTGGTTGATGGCGGGCGCTGCTTGCGGCGGCTGCAGGGTCACGATGAACTTGCCGGCATCCGTGGGCCGCTTCAGCGACACGTCGAGGT
>DAINBQ010000055.1:0-15389 GCA_036732825.1 Burkholderiaceae bacterium
CCGTACCTGATGACGCCGTTCGATCACGGAGCGGACCTTGTCTATCACTCGGCGACCAAGTTCATCGGCGGCCACGGCATCGCGATCGGCGGCGTGCTCATCGACGGTGGCACGTTCGACTGGCTCACGAGCGGCAAGTACCCGACGCTGACCGAGCCCTACGTCGGCTTCCACGGAATGAACTTCTCCGAGGAAAGCACGGTCGCGCCCTTCCTGCTGCGTGCGCGGCGCGAAGGGCTGCGCGACTTTGGCGCGTGCATGAGCCCGCACACGGCGTTCTTCCTGCTGCAGGGGCTCGAGACGCTGCCGCTGCGCATGCAGCGCCACGTCGAGAACACCCGCAAGGTCGTCAACTTCCTGGCTGAGCACCCGGCCGTCGAGGGCGTGGCCTACCCGGAATTGCCATCGCACCGCGACCACGCGCTCGCGCAGCGACTGCTGCCGCGCGGTGCCGGCGCCGTTTTCAGCTTCAACCTGAAGGGCACGCGCGCGGCCGGCCGTGCCTTCGTCGAGGCGCTGCGCGTGTTCTCGCATCTGGCCAACGTCGGCGATGCGAAGTCACTTGTCATCCATCCGGCATCGACGACGCACTTCCGCGTGCCCGACGAGGAACTCCAGGCCGCCGGCATCACGCAGGGCACGATCCGGCTCTCGATCGGGCTCGAGGATCCGGCCGACTTGCTGGAAGACCTGGCACAGGCGCTGAAGCGCGCACAGAAGGTGAGCTGATGGATCTGCTCGACTCGCCCCGCCTGTACGCCTACACCGGCGGCAAGCCGTTCGATCCCGCCAAGCCGACGATCGTCTTTTTGCACGGCGGTCAGCACGATCACAGCGTCTGGATCCTGCAGAGCCGCTACCTCGCGCATCATGGATACAGCGTGCTTGCGCTCGACCTGCCCGGTCACATGCGCAGCGGTGGTGCGCCGCTCACGAGCGTCGAGGACATCGCCGCGCGCGTTGCGCAGGCGTTGCAGGCAAGCAGCGCCGAGCGGATGCTGCTGGTCGGGCACAGCATGGGCTCGCTGATCGCGCTCGAACTCGCGCGCCGGCTCGGCGACCCGGTCAGCGGTGTCGCGCTGATCGCCACCTCGTTTCCGATGAAGGTGTCGGACGCGCTGCTCGAGGCGACGCGCGCGGCACCCGACGCGGCGATGGACATGATCAACGTCTGGTCGCACAGCCCCTCGATCCGCGCCTATGACCGCAAGCCGTCGAATCCCGGTCCCGGCTTCAGCAATGTCTGGCAGAACCTGCGGCTGATGCAGCGGATCGGCCAGCGGGAGCCGGCCGCGCTGAACGCGGACTTTGTCGCGTGCAACGCGTATCGCGGCGGCGCCGAGGCGGCGGCGGCTCTCACCTGCCCCGTGCTCTTCGTGCTGGGGGCTTCGGATCAGATGACGCCGACACGCAATGCACGCACGCTGATCGACGCCTGCAGGCAGCCAACCGTCGTGATGCTCGAAGGCTCCGGGCACTCGGTGATGTCCGAGCATCCGGACGGTGTGCGCGACGCGCTCGCAACGTTCGCGCAGCGCGTCTTCGGACGCGTGCCGGTCTAACCGTGTCGGGCTGGGCGCACGCTTTCAGCGCAGTCAACTGGGACACCTACTGGCTTTACGTGCTGACCGAGGCGGCACTGTCGCTGTCGCCCGGTCCTGCCGTCATGCTGGTCATCGCCTACGGTCTCACGCAAGGAGCGCGGCGCTCGGTGTTCGCAGCGCTCGGCATCCTCACCGCCAACGCGCTGTACTTCGTGCTCTCGGCGACCGCGCTCGGCGCGGTGCTCGTCGCTTCGCAGTCGTTCTTCGTTGCGGTGAAGTGGATCGGCGCGGCCTACCTGGTGTACGTCGGACTGTCGGCGCTCTTTGGCAGGCCGTCGCCGATCACCGTATCGAGTGCGAACAGCCGCCCCCGCTCGCGGCGCGCGATCTATCTGTCCGGGCTGACGCTGCAACTCGCGAATCCGAAGACGCTGATCTTCTTCGTCGCGATCCTGCCGCAGTTCGTCGACCCGCGCCTGGCGGTGGCGCCGCAGATGGTATGGCTCGCGGCCGGATCGATCGTGCCCGAGCTTTTCATCCTAACCGGCTACGGTTACCTGGCATCGCGCGCGGCACGCATCGCAACCGATCCGCGCTACGCGCGCATCACGGACCGCATCGCCGGCGTTCTCGTGCTCGGCGCGGCCGCGCTGGTGCTGAGCGTCGCGCCATCTTGAGCGCGCGTCCCTGCCGGCGAGAGCTCATGACAGGGATGACGCTCCGGGTTGAATCCTGTGTTCAAATGCCGTCCGCAGATTCGCGCTGCCCTCAGATCGTCAATCAGGGAGAACTATGAAGCACATCGTCGGAAAGGCACGGTGCCTCGCCGTGCTTGCAAGCGCATTGATCTCCGCCTTGCCATTGATGGTTGAAGCACAAGCCAGGGTGGGCTTCGACCGCACGATCCTTCCCATCCCTGAACCGAAGCGGCCGACATACAAGGAGCTCGATGCGCGAAAGGTCAAGGCGCCTCCCCACTTCGACGTCAAGGCCCCGGGCGGCGCGCCGAACGTCGTGATCGTGCTGATCGACGACCTGGGCTTCGGCGTTCCGGGCGCATTCGGCGGCCCGGTTCCGATGCCGACACTCGACCGCCTCGCGCAGAACGGGCTTCGCTACAACAACTTCCACACGACCGCGCTGTGTTCTCCGACCCGGGCCGCGCTGAAGTCCGGCCGCAACCATCACACGGTGAACATGGGCTTCATCACCGAGATGGCGACCTCGTTCCCGGGCGCCACCGGACAGATTCCGAACTCGACGGCCCCGCTGGCGGAGATGCTGCGCCTGAACGGCTACAACACGGCGGCCTTCGGCAAGTGGCATGAGACCGCGGCCTGGGAGACCAGCATCTCCGGACCCTTCGATCGCTGGCCGACCCACCAGGGGTTCGACAAGTTCTATGGCTTCATCGGCGGCGAAACGAACCAGTGGGCACCGTTCCTGTACGACGGCGTCACGCAGGTCGAGCTGCCGAACGATCCGAACTACCACTTCATGGCCGACATGACGGACAAGGCCGTGGCCTGGATCAAGTACCAGAAGGCGCTGACGCCCGAGAAGCCGAGCTTCGTGTACTTCGCGCCCGGCGCGACGCACGCCCCGCATCACGTTCCCGCGGAGTGGATCGCGAAGTGGAAGGGCAAGTTCGATCAGGGTTGGGACAAATTGCGCGAGGAGACGCTGGCGAGGCAGATCAAGATGGGCATCGTTCCTGCGGGCACCAGGCTCGCGCCGAAGCCGCCGGCGATCAAGGACTGGGACAAGCTCTCGGCCGACGAGAAGCGGCTGTTCGCCCGCCAGGCAGAGGTCTATGCCGCGTTCGCCGACTACACCGACCACCACATCGGGCGCATGTTGCAGGCCTTCGAGGCAGTCGGCCAGGCCGACAACACGCTCGTCTTCTACATCGCCGGCGACAACGGCACGAGCGGCGAAGGCGGCGAAAACGGCATGTTCAACGAATACACCTACTTCAACGGCGTGGAGGAAAAAGTCGAGGACATGCTGAAGGTACTCGACAAGTGGGGCGGACCCGAGACCTACCCGCACATGGCGGCCGGCTGGGCGGTCGCGCTGGACTCCCCATTTGGCTGGATGAAGCAGGTGGCGTCGGACTTCGGCGGCACGCGCAACGGGATGGTCGTGCACTGGCCGAAGGGAATCAAGGCGAAGAACGGGATCCGCACGCAGTTCAGCCACGTGATCGACGTCGCGCCGACCGTGTTGCAGGCCGCGGGGCTGCCGGAGCCCAAGGTGGTCAACGGTACGCCGCAGGTCCCGATGGAAGGCAACAGCCTCGTCTATTCCTTTGACGATCCGAAAGCGAAGGAGCGTCACACGACGCAGTACTTCGAGATCGCCGGCAACCGCGCGATCTATCACGACGGCTGGTTCGCCCGAACCATCCACCGCGCGCCGTGGGAGCCCAAGGGTCGCCATACGCTGCAGGACGATGTATGGGAGTTGTACGACACGCGCACGGATTTCAGCCTCGCCAGCGACCTTGCCGCAAAGAACCCGAAGAAACTGGCCGAGCTGAAAGCGATCTTCATGAAGGAGGGCGAGAAATATCATGTGCTGCCGATCGACGACCGGGTGTTCGAGCGGTTGGATGCCAAGGCGGTGGGTCGCCCGGACCTGATGGCCGGGCGCACGTCGATGAACCTGGCGGAAGGCATGACCGGAATGCTGGAAGGCGTCTTCGTCAACGTGAAGAACCGGTCGAAGTCGATCACCGCCGAGATTGAAATCCCGGCCGCCGGCGCCAACGGCACGATCCTCGCGCAGGGTGGCCGCTTCGGCGGCTGGTCGCTCTACGTGAAGAACGGTGTTCCCGCCTACGATTACAACTTCCTCGGCCTGCAGCGAACATCGATCGCTTCGACGAAGCCGCTCGCGACCGGCAAGGCGACGATCCGTTTCGATTTCGCCTATGACGGCGGAGGCCCGGCAAAGGGCGGGACCGGGACGCTGTTCGTGAACGGCGAAAAAGTCGGCGAGGGTCGCATCGCACAGACGCAGGCCGGGATGTTCTCGGCCGACGAGACCGCCGACGTCGGCATCGATCTCGGCACTCCGGTGGTCGAGGCGATCGGTTCAGAGGCGAAATCACGATTCACCGGCCGAATCGAGAAGGTCACGGTTCAAGTGAAGTAAACCGCCTTGACGGCTGGAAATTCAACGTCAAGACACAGCGAGGTTCGAGATGAAGGCTGATGGTAGAGTCGTCCGACGCACTGCCCTGATCTTTGTCGCAGCGGCCGTGCTGCTGCCGTCCGTCTCGCACGCGCAAGGCAATACGGATGCGTGGCAATGGCGCGCATCGGTCTACGGCTGGTTCCCGGGTATCAAAGGAGAGACCCAGTTTCCGAGCGGCGCAGGCGGGCCGTCGATCAACGTCGATGCCGACACCCTGATCGAAAACCTCAAGATGGCCTTCATGGGCTCCCTCGAAGCCCGGCAGGGCCGATGGGGCGGCCTGGCTGACTGGTTCTACGCCGATGTCGGTGACAGCAAGGCCGGTACTCGCGACTTCTCGATCCAAGGACAGCAGCTCTCGGTGGGCACGACCGCCAATCTAAGCCTCGACGCCAAGACCAACATACTGACGCTGGCCGGTACCTATTCGTGGATCGATCGGAACGAGTACAGCACGAGCGTGGTTTTCGGCGCGCGCATGCTGAACATGGATCAGACGCTGGACTGGGCGTTCGCCGGCACCGGTCCGCTGGGAGTCGCCCGCTCCGGCCGGGCGGAAGTCAGTGCGACCAACTGGGACGCGATCGTCGGCATGCGCGGGCGTGCACGTTTCGGCGACGAGCTGCGCTGGTTCGTGCCGTACCACTTCGACATCGGCGCGGGCAATTCCGACCTTACCTGGCAAGCGATCGTTGGCCTCGGCTATAGCTTCAGCTGGGGTGATGTCGGCGTGGCCTGGCGCTACCTGGACTACGAGTTCAAGTCCAGCGAACGGCTCCAGTCGATCACTTTCAATGGTTTCGCGGCCGGCGTGAGCTTCAAGTTCTGACGGCGGTGGTTGGGTTCGCGCCCGAGAGAGAAGATTTCTCTTCCGCAAGCGACTGCGCGAGCGGCACCGTCAACCACTCCGCCTTCGACCACCGCTGCGCGAGCGCCCGCAGTCCGAGCGATTCGACCGCGAGCAGCGTGTTGGCCGGGTCGACCGCGAAGCGCTCGAAAGCCGGCCTCAGGTTCATCGCTTCGGGGTCGCAGGTGAGCAACCAGTCCTGCTCGTTGCGCCGGCCGGTGCGCGTCTCGGCCAGGCGCCGTACGTAGCCGAGCTGCTCGAGCCGTTCCAGCAGCAACTCGGTTTCGTCGGGCGAGGTCCGCACGCGACGCGCGATCTCGCTGGTGGGCACCGCGGCGCCCATGTCCTTCGCCTCGAATAGGACCTTCAGAAGTGCCACTGCGGTGATGAAGTTGTTGCCGGGGCGCAGCTCGTCGCTGAAGCGGGTCGCACGCAGCCGGGGCAGTGTCGCCGCGATCGCGGCGCCGAACAGAAGCGCGTACCACGACAGGTACATCCAGACGAGGAACAGCGGCAGCGTCGCGAATGCACCGTAGACCGAACGCGCGCTGCCGCGCGACACGAACACCCCGAAGCCGACCTTGAGCAGTTCCGCGAGCACGGCGGCAATGAAGCCGCCGATCAGAGCGTCGCGCCACTGGACGAAGCGGTTCGGCACGAACACATAGAGCGCTGCGTACGCGAAGCCGCTCACGATTAGCGGCGCGAAGTCGAGCACGCTGCGCAGAAGGCCAGGCAACTGCTTGACGCCCTCGGTCGACAGCGACCAGAGATACGAGCTCGCGGTCAGGCTCGCGCCGACCAGCACCGGGCCGAGCGTGAGGATGGCCCAGTAGATCAGCACGCGCTGCATCAGCGGCCGGCGATCGCGCACGCGCCAGATGTCGTTCAGCACGCGGTCGACAGTGACGATCATCGACACGGCCGTGAATCCCAGGAAGATCACGCCGAATGCAGTCAGGCGCGCCGCCTGGAGCGCGAACTCGTTCACGTAGCGCAACACGGTGCCTGAGATCTGCCCCGGCAATGCCTTCAGCACGAAGTTCTCGAACGCGCCGCGGAACTCGGCGAAGAGCGGGAATGCCGCGAACAGCGCCAGCGCGACGGCGAACAGCGGCACGATCGACAGCAGCGTGATGAAGGTGAGGCTGCCGGAGACCTGGCCCATCCGCACGTCGCTCGCGCGCCGCTTCGCGAACGAGAGGACCTCGCGCGCCTTCTTGAGCCACGGGTAGCGGTCGATCAGCTTGGAAAGTGGGAACTGCATCGCCGAGTTCGGCCGCCTTCATTTGGGTTCCTATAATAGCGATCGCCTTGCAGCGCCCTTCCCCGCGCCGACACGGCTTCACATCGCACCGGCCTTTCGTGGACATTCTGGTTCTCTATTACTCGCGCAATGGCGCGACGCGCCGCCTGGCCGAGGCGATTGCACAGGGCATCGAGCAGGTCGAAGGAACGCAGGCACGGATGCGCACGGTGCCTCCGGTCTCGGCGCTGGTCGAAACCGCTGCGCCGCCGGTGCCTGCCGACGGCCCCCCATACGCCGAACTGCGCGATCTCGAGGAGTGCGGCGGGCTCGCACTCGGATCGCCGACCCGTTTCGGCAACATGGCCGCGCCGCTGAAGCACTTCATCGACGGCACTTCCGCGCTGTGGCTTTCGGGTGCGCTGGCGGGCAAGCCTGCGGCGCTCTTCACGTCGACGAACACGATGCACGGCGGACAGGAGACGACACTGCTCTCGATGATGCTGCCGCTGCTGCATCACGGCATGCTGGTGCTTGGGATCCCCTACACGGAAGCGGAACTGACTTCGACAACAAGCGGCGGAACACCTTACGGCGCAAGCCACGTCGCGCGCCATGGAGCTCCGGCCGCACTGACGGCAGAAGAACGCAAGCTTGCGGTGGCACTCGGCGCCCGCCTCGCGCACGCGGCACTGCGGCTCGGCCGATGAGCGCAGAGCCGACGGCCGTTGGCGTCAGCGCCCGGCAGCGCATCGCCTGGCGCTTCGCGCTCGGGGCGTGGCTCGCGCTGATCGCGCTTTCGCTGCTGTGGGAAGTCTGGCTGGCACCCCTGCGAGCGGGCGGCGTCTGGTGGGCCGTCAAGGTCGTCCCGCTGCTGCTCGCGCTTCCCGGCGTCGCACGCGCTCGCGCTTACACGATGCAATGGGCGCTGCTGCTGTCGCTCGCCTACCTGCTCGATGGCCTCGTGCGCATCTTCGATCCGGCGCCAGCACGCTGGCTGGCCGCTACCGAGGTCGCGCTCGCCCTCGTGTTCTTCTGCGGCGCAATCGTCTATCTGCGGCCACTTAAGCTCGCGTCCCGGGCCGCGAAAGCGCAACCGCGATGACGCTCGCCGATCGGCTGCGCGAAATCGTCGGCTCCGTGAACGTGCTGACGGATGCCGCTGCGACGGCGCCCTACCTGACCGACTGGCGCAAGCGCTTCACGGGTCGCGCGCTCGCAGTCGTGCGTCCCGGCAGCACGGCCGAGGTCTCTGCAATCGTCAGCGCCTGCGCGGAACAAGGAACACCGGTCGTCCCGCAGGGCGGAAACACCGGACTGGTCGGCGGCGCAACGCCGGATGACTCCGGAACGGCCGTCGTGATCTCGCTGGTGCGCATGTCCCGGGTCCGGGCCGTTGATGCGCTGGGCGGGACGATCACGGTCGAAGCCGGATGCACGCTGCAGGCGGTGCAGCAGGCGGCGCGCGACTCCGGGCGGCTGTTCCCGCTGTCGCTCGCAGCCGAGGGCAGTGCGACGATCGGCGGAAATCTGAGCACGAATGCCGGCGGCACCCAGGTCCTGCGCTATGGCAATGCGCGCGAACTGGCGCTCGGGCTCGAGGTCGTGTTGCCCTCCGGGCAGGTGTGGGACGGCCTGCGCGGCCTGCGCAAGGACAACACCGGCTACGACCTGCGTGATCTCTTCATCGGCGCCGAGGGGACGCTGGGCGTGATCACCGCCGCCTGCCTGAAGACCTTTCCGCTGCCGCGCGCGCAGACGACAGCGCTCGCCGGCCTGGATTCAGTCGACGCCGCGCTGGAACTGCTCGCGCTCGCGCAGTCGCAGGCGGGGCCGGCGCTGACGGCGTTCGAGCTGTTTTCGGACTTCTGTCTGCAGCTCGTCGAGCGGCAGTTCGACGATCACCGCTCGCCGTTCGGGCAGCGCCATGCGCAATACGTGCTGCTGGAGTTGAGCGATCACGAAGGCGAAGCGCACGCGGACGGCATGATGCAGTCGATTGCCGAGCGCGCGCTGGCCGACGGATTGATCGCCGATGCAGCGATCGCACAGTCGGTTTCACAGGCGCGCTCACTGTGGGCGCTGCGCGAGCTGATCTCTGAAGCGCAGATGCGCGAAGGCCGAAACATCAAGCACGACATCGCGGTGCCGATCTCGGCGATCGGACGCTTCGTCCACGAGACCGACTCTCTGCTGGCCGGGCGCCTGCCCGGTGCACGCATGGTGGTTTTCGGCCATCTGGGCGATGGCAACCTGCACTACAACGTCAGCGCGCCGTTCGGCATGTCCGAGGAGACGTTCCTGGCACTTCAGCCGGACGTCTACAATTGCGTCCACGATCAGGTAGCTCGCTACGCGGGATCGATCTCCGCGGAACACGGCATCGGCCAGCTGAAGCGCGCCGAGAATGCACGCTACAAGTCGGCGATCGAAATGGATCTGATGCGGTCGATCAAACAGGCATTTGACCCCAGGGGCATCATGAACCCCGGCAAGGTCATTTGAAGTGCCCGACTTTAGTCCCAACTTCACGGGACAGATCCCGCCGTTTTTCGGAGATTCGACCGCGAGGGGCTTGGCTACGATGTTTGCGATTGTCCGCATTGCGCCGACCGGCGTGTCGGGCATGAATCCGGGGAAGTTCTGAGGGAGAGAGCAAGAATGCAAAAAGCACTGATGCGCACTGCCGTCGCCGCGACGATCGCGATCTGTACCACGACGGCCGCGCAACCGCCGGGCACTCCGACCTACGGGCCGCTGCGCGAACCGGTCCCGGTGCCCGGTGTGAAGCCACTGGCGACTCCGGGAATCGAGGCGCTGAAGGGCGACGGCATCTATTACATCTCCGGTACCCGCGTCGCGAACATGCGCGCCAGCGCCAAGCCGGCCCAGGGCGATCGCCACACGCTGAGCGAGACCAGCAACGACGCCAAGACCGGAGCGGTCAACGGCCACATCGACGCCGGCAACTTCGTGCTCAATGGCGAGCGGCGCCCCGTGGGACGACCGAACTTCGCAATCCCGGCGCCGGACGGCACCGTTTACATGATCTATTCAGGGGAGAACCCGCTGCGGCTCGCGGTGACGCTGCAGGCGTTCGACGTCAGCGACCTGCCGATCCAGCCCTTCCTGCGCACGCCGGACAACTATCCGAAGCCGGAAGCCCCGCGCGCGGGCAGCACCCGCTTTCCTGCGGGCTCGGTTGCCTATCTGGTCGTCGCCCGCTTCGTCGACGACGTGCTGATGCTGCCGGGCCGCGAGTCATTCACCGGCGCGGGCAACACGTCGCAGCTGATCGGCAACTTCTCGAAGCAGATTCCCTACTGCCTGGCCTACGAGGATCGCCAGGGCGCCAAGCCCTATGCGATGTTCTTCAAGGGTGGAACCAGCAAGAAGGGCTCCGTTTCGCTTTTCCCGGCGAAAACCGGCACGCTGTTCTGCGATCGCGCCGCGCCGCAGCCGCTCGGCGAGGGCGAGTGGGAAGAACGGACGATCGCCGGCACGCGCGCAGTCGTGCTGTCGTTCCCGGCCAACGTCGATCCTCTCGACACCGGGGTCACGAACTTCGAGCGCGAGTCCGCGCGGATCGCGTTCATCGAACCGACCAAGGGCACGCCGGGCGTGCGGCCGGGCAAGCTGTACCAGGCCGGCGCGAAGATCTACGACTTCCAGTATCGGTTCAACAAGACGGCCGCTGACGCCGTGAAGCAGGCGATCGGAGTCCAGTAACTCCTTCGGATGCCGCCGCCAACCGCGGTTCGCTAGACTTGATTGATGCGAACCGCGGTTCTACCCGCCTTACTCTCCGCCCTCCTACCGACCATCTTGTACGCGCAGGCGATTCAGCGCTGCGAGAGCGCAGACCGCACGATCACCTACTCGAACGCCGAGTGCCCGCCGGGCACGAAGACAGTCAAGGCGCTGCCGCCTGCGGCCCAGCCAAGTCCTGAAGCCCGCGATGCCGCGGCAGCACGCCTCAAGCGGGAAACCGATCAGGCCGCTGCGTTCGAGAACCAGCGGCGGCAGCAGCAGATACAGGCCGCGCAGGACGATGCCGTCCAGCGAGCGGCCGACTGCAGCTACCTCGCGGCCGAGATCAACACGACGCGCCGGATGCGCAACATGCTGACGAACCGGCCCTATTACTCGATCGACGATCGCGATCGGATGGATGAACACGCGGCCCGGCTGGTTGCCGAATACGAGCGCGTCTGCGGCCGCTAGCGACGGAACAGAACCATGAAACTTCGATCCATCGTCGCCGCGATCTGCCTGCTCCTTGTCGGCACCGCGGCGACACCGCAGTCGCAGCAGGTCCATCGCTGTGAAGGGAAGGACGGCAAGGTCACCTACTCGAACACGCAGTGCCCGGAAGGAACGAAGCCGGTGCGCAAGGTCAACACCGATCCGCCGGTGAAGGTCGAGGACCAGCAGGTCGCGAAGGACCGGGCGAAGAAGGATGCGGCCGAGGTGAAACAGATCGAGAAGGAACGCGCGCAGCAGGACGCGAAGGAAGAGCGCGACGCTGAGGATCAGAAGAAGGCTGCAGCCACGGAGCAGAAGAAGGCTGCGGCCAAGGCGCAGGGAAAGTGCGATCGCGCGAAGAAGGAACTCGAGAAGGCGAGAACAACGCGCGCGGAGCTTTACGCCCGCGCGACGACCGTCGAAAAGATGCAGAAGGCCGACCGCGAAATCAGTCGCCGCGAAGCCGACGTTGCGCGGGACTGCCCGCACTGAGTCAGCCGGTTGCGGTGATCGTGTCGGACTCGGGCGCCGAAGTCACTTCGGCCAACGCCCGCTGCAGGATGTCGGCACCATAGCGCTCCAGCTCGACCGCATCGCTCAATACGCGCCGCCACTGGCGGGCACCCCGCATCCCCTGGTACAGCCCGTGCATGTGGCGCACGACATGGCGCGGCGACGCACTGCCGGCAAGTGCCTGCAGGTACGAGTGCATCGCCGCAACGATGTCCTCCCGCGTCGGGGCAGCGGTGGTCGCGCCGTAGAACGCCCGATCCACGCCGGCCAGCAGATGCGGGTCGTGATAGGCGGCCCGCCCAAGCATGACGCCATCAAGGCCGGCTGCCTGCTCCGCCGCCTGCTGCAGCGACGTGAGCCCGCCGTTCAACACGAAGGCCGCGGCGGGAAAGTCCTGCTTCAGCTGACGCACGACCTGATAACGCAACGGCGGGACCTCGCGGTTTTCCTTCGGACTCAGTCCCTTCAGTACTGCATTGCGCGCGTGCACGATGAAGACGCGGCACCCGGCTTCGAACAGCGCACCGACGAAATCGCGCACGAATCCGTAGTCATCGGCCCGGTCGATCCCGATGCGGTGCTTGATGGTGATCGGCAGCGGGACCGCGTCCTGCATCGCCTTGAGGCAATCGGCCACGAGCGCAGGTTCAGCCATCAGGCAGGCGCCGAATGACCCGCGCTGCACCCGTTCCGAAGGACAGCCACAATTGAGGTTGATCTCGTCGTAGCCCCAGTGCAGGCCCAGACGGGCCGCTTGCGCGAGTTCTTCCCGGTCGCTCCCGCCGACCTGCAACGCGACCGGATGCTCGGCCGGATCGAACGCAAGATGGCGCTGCTGGTCTCCGTGCAGCAGCGCGCCGGTCGTCACCATTTCCGTGTAGAGCCGAGCGTGGCTCGAGAGCTGTCGGTGGAAGAACCGGCAGTGGCGGTCAGTCCAGTCCATCATCGGCGCGACGCAGAAGCGATGGCTTGCGTTCATCCGCGGTCGCCGCTCAGCGGTCGAGCAGCCACTGGATCACCGACTTGGCGACGAAGCCGAGGATCCCGAACGCAAGCACGAAGAACAGGATGAAGGTCCCGAAGCGGCCGGCCTTCGAGTCACGGGCCAGCCGCCAGATGATGATCAGCATCAGCGCGATGAAGCCGCCGATGCCCCAGGTCATCCCGAACTGGGTGATCTGCTCCTCGGTCAGTCCGAACAGCGTGCCTTCCATCGAGCGGCGTCAGCGGTCGTCGGCGTCATGCTCCGCCGGCACGCGCAGCGGCACGCCGGTCGTGTCGACGAGGTCGCGGTACGCGTGCCAGGTCGCGTGACCGATCACCGGCACCGACAACAGGAAGCCCGCCATCGCCGTGACCAGCGATGCCGACGTGGCGAGCAGGATGACCGTGGCCCAGACCAGCATTGGTCCCGGGTTATCGCCAACCGCGCGTACGCTCGTGAGCAGCGCGGTCCGCAAGCCGACCTCTCGCCCGAGCAGCAGCGGCGGCGCAACGACGGTCAGCGCGAACACGACCGCCACCCCCATGCCGCCGAGGACTGCCCACAGCACAAACAGCAGGTTTCCCTGCTCGACCGCGGCATAGCGCAGGAAATCGAGCGGTCCGCGCGGCGGTGCCGGCAGGAACGCCCCGAATAGCAGGGCGGAGACGATGACCCAGCCGGACCCGAGCAGCGCGAGCAGGATTCCCAGGCCGACCAGCGGACGCGTGCCGCGCCGCCACGCCGCAGCCGCATCGCCGAACGTCGGCGTCCTTCCACGGCCCAGCAGTCGGCTCGCCTCGTACAGGCCGGTCGCGAGGATCGGGCCGACGATCACGAACCCCGAAAAGGCTCCGGGTGCGAGCAAGCCGAAACGTGCGGAAGCCCACAGCACGACCAGCCCTCCGAATGCGACGAACGCTCCATGCGCAACTCCGATACCCGGAACGCGCCGGAAGTCGCGCCAGCCGAGCGCGAGCCACTTCAGCGGTTGCCAGAGGGGTACCTGTCGCACCGGCAGCGGGGCATTGTTGATCGCGGACGCGAAAGGCACGGGATCTGGAGCGGGTGGCTTCGTCGGCATAGGCGGATTATCGGGTCTGACTGCCACTGCTCGCACGCTGGCGTGGACACCTTGCCGGGCAGCGATTCATCGCTCAGTTTTGTCGTTTCGTCGCAAGCCGGTTTGGCGCCGGGATGGCGGCCGTCAAGATTCCGTTCGCTCACCGAGGAGGCAAACATGCGAGTGCATCAGCTATTGACAGCTGCGGGTATCGTTGTCGTTGCGGGCTGCGCCCAGACCGGAGGCCCGGCCGGGTCCGAGCAGTCCGTGGCCTCAGCCCAATGTCAGTACTTCGTTCGCGAAGAGCGGCTCGTCCTTAGCCAGGTCAACAAGATCGAACCGCAGGGCGCGGGCTACAGCGTCAATATGCGGCTGCAGGACTCGCTGGGTCGCCCCTTCGATGCGACCTGCATCTACGCGGGCGGCAAGACCAGCTGGGCACAGCCACTGCCGGCCAATGTCTCCCGTCGCGGCGACTTCAAGTAGCAGGCTTTAGGCCGGCTGGCGGCCGCGCGCTGCGCGGCCCGCCAGCTCGTTGAACAACAGGGCCGCGATCACGAAGGCGCCGCCGGCGAGCGTGTTCGCGCCCGGCGCTTCGCCGGCGCCGAGCCAGGCCCAGAGCGGCCCGAGGACGACCTCGAGCAGCGCCAGCAACGAGAGCTCGGTCGCCGTCAGGTGGCGAGCGGCGACCACGAGCAGCGTGCACGGCAATCCGAGCTGAAAGAAGCCGAGCAGCGCCAGCAATCCGATATCGGCAGGGCGGGCAATGAACGGCCATGCGAGCGGCAGCATCAGCACCGCCGAGATCACGCCGCCCAGGAAGACCGCCGGGATCAGGTCGACCGACTGTCCGCGCTTCTTCAGGATCACGAAGTTGATCGCAGACGCGATCGGCGCGCCGAACGCGACCAGCATGCCGAGCACGCTTGCCGGCGATTCGATGCGGAGGCTGCCGGCGAACATCCAGCCGATGCCTGCCATTGCCACGAAGATCGCAATCCAGGTGCGGGGCGGGATCGGCGTCTGCAGCAGTGCCCACGCCAGCAAGGCAGTGACCAGCGGGGCGACCGCCAGCACGATAAGCGTATTTGCGGTCGATGTCAGCGTCAGCGCCAGCATGAAACAGACGAACATCGTGGCCCACATGCCACCGGACAAAAGGCCGGCCGCCCCCGCCCGCTTCAATGCCCCGGCGAAATCGCGCCGCACGAGCGCCAGGTAGCCGCCGACGAACACCGCCGCGAACAGGCTGCGCCAGAACGTAATCTCGAAGCGCCCGTTCGCCTGCAATTCCGGCGACAAGTGCCGCGTGACGACCCCGGCGATGCTCCACAGCGTCGGCGCTGCGATCATCAGCAGGATCGCGCGGCGATGGGAGGTATCGGGGGTCACGAGTGCGGTTCGCCCCTCCCTCGCGGAGGGAGGGCTGGGGGAGGGAGCCGTCGACAGTGCGCTACGCGCAACGGGAGGTTGCTATGCAGCCTCCCTTTGCGCCCGCTTCCGTTCGTGTTCCTTGAGGAACCGTTTCCGCAACCGGATGCTGGACGGCGTGATCTCGACCAGTTCGTCGTCGGCGATGAATTCGACCGCCGATTCGAGCGTCAGCTGGATCGGGGGCACGAGGTCGATGTGTTCGTCCTTGCCCGACGCGCGCACGTTGGTCAGCTTCTTCTCGCGCACGGGGTTCACGACCAGGTCGTTGTCGCGCGAGTGGATGCCGATGATCATGCCCTCGTACAGCTTGTCGC
>DAINBQ010000056.1:0-10878 GCA_036732825.1 Burkholderiaceae bacterium
TCGGCGAGGCCGACGAAGATCAGCAGGCGCCCGAAGAGATCCGGCTTTTCCGCGAGCGCGCCGACGGCCGCCGTGCCCAGCTTGGCAACCGCGTAGCCGCCGGCGAGCGATGAAAGTCCGGTGGCGATCGCGGCGGACATCAGGCCCCAGGTCCAGGCGTCGGGAGGCAGGGCGGCGCGCGCGCCTTGCGCCGCTGCCGTATCGGGAAACGCTAGCAGCGCGGTGCCGAAGGCCGCGAGGATCGCAGTCAGCGCAATCAGCAGCATCGGGATGGCGAGTCGACGCATCTATCTCTCCTCGGTGGTGACGGGTGGGGCGGCGAGCGGTCGAAACTCGCGACCTTCGGGACGGAAAAACCGCGTGAAGAATTCGAACAGCACGAGGCGGGTGGTCTGGATCGACACCACCAGCCCTTCGATCAGCATGATCAGCACGTTGCCGATCACGAGAATCAGGACAGTGACGATCGGGGCATCGGCAGCGTCAGCCAGCGCGACGACCGCGGACGAAAGCCCCGAATGCGCGAGGGCGAACGCGCCGACGCGCGCAAAGGACAGCGTGTTGATCGCGAGCTGCAGCGTTCGTTCGATCCATTGCCCGAGGCCTTCGAACGCCGCCTTCGCTTTTTTCGCGTCGAGCGCCGTGCCACCCGCCGCCCAGACCGCTCCGAGCACCGCGATCGCCCATCCGGCAGGATGGAAGACACCGATCGCGATGCCGGCATAGCTCGCCAGCACCGGCGCCTCTTCGCGCAGCCAGTGAGAGAAGGTCCCGGCCCAGGCCGCCTCGAACGCTCCGAGCAGCATTCCGGCCGTGAGCAGCACGGCGCCGCCGGCGAGCGGTACCAGCAGCACCGTCAGTGGTTGCGCGAGCGGAGCGAGCCACAGCGGGTGGACGATGGTTTCCAGCGAGAACACGCTGCCGAATACGAAACCGAATGCGGCCGCCGCAAGCCCGCCCGGCACGAGCAGTCGCAGCACCGGCATCCGGTCGCGCAGCAGCCAGCCGACGAGGGCGAGTGTCAGCCCCTGCCCGACATCGCCGAACATGTAGCCGAACATCAGCGGCACCGCGAACGCGAGCAGTGCGCTCGGATCGGCACCTGCCGCACTGGGCATTCCGACGAGCCGCGTGAAGATCTCGAACGGCTGCGCCCACCAGGGGTTGCGCAGCACCAGCGGAGGCCGCGCTCCGCGCGGGGCGCGCGGGAAAGCGACGACGGCGCGCGCGCCACAATGCTCGACGGCATCGACGACGCGTTGCGGATCGACGGTCCAGCCGGTGACGCGCGCAAACAGGTCGCTGGCGTGGATCGCACCGCCGTGCTCGAAGCACCAGGATGCGCGTGCAATCGCGGCCAGCGCGGCGGCCAGACCATGCCGCTCCGAGATGCCCGCGAGTTCCGCGCGCAGCGTCTGTGCGGTGCGCTCGTCATCGTCTTTCCGCGCGGCGACCCGCTCGATGTTCGCCTGCGCGGTCGGCTGCAGCCAGTCGGGAAAGCGCGCGCGGCGACCGTTGACCTCCGCCACCATGCGGGCGATGTCTTCAATCGTCTCCCGCGCCCCGACGACCAGCAGCAGCCGTTCGGACGGCAGCATCGCGGTACGAGCGAGAACGGCCAGCGGCAGCTCGATCTCGACTCCGGCGGGAAGCGCGAACAACCCCGCAGCAACGCCATGTTCAGCGCCTGCGAGCGCAGCGAAGTCGAGGCTGGTCGTCGCCATTTCGCGCAGCGCGGATTCGGCCAGCGCGAGCTCGCGTGCGGAAGCCTCGGCGACCTGGATGCGCGCGATCAGCGGGTCGGCGTCGCGTGCCCAGGCGCGCAGCGTTGCAACGGCGGAATCGAGGATGTCCGCGGGAGCGCGATGTTCTGCGGCCAGCCGCACTGCTGGTGGCGGCCAGTAGGGGCGATAGGTGCGAGCAAGCTCCGTGACTTCCTTCAGCATCTCGGCCGGCGCGCCGCAGGCACCGGGCAGCCGATCGGTTTCATGCCACTCGACTTCCACGCATCCGGCGGACGCCAGTGCTTCGAGCGCCGTAAAGGCGTCGTCGCGTGCCACGACGATCTCGAACCAGCGCGCGGGCTGCGGGCGAATCATGGCGCGAGTCCCTGGTCGGTGGCTGCACGCAGGACGAACTCGCCGCGCAGCCGTTCGAGGTCGATCGCGAGTAACGCGAGCCACGCAAACAGCGCGGCAGGTTGCGCCGCCGAACGCCGCAGCAGGCTCGTCAGCTCGGCTGCCAGCTTGAGGCGCGCATCGCCGGCGTCTTCGACCGCGAGCGAGCCGAAGTGCACCAGATGCCGTTCAATGATCCGGACCAGTTGATCGAGGTTGGCGTGCTCGTCCGCGCTGCAAGCCGGCCACAGCGCGCGCCAGCGGCGTTCCCATGCGCGCAGCGCCGGATGAGGACGTGCCGCAAGCGTTGCGCCGGGCGCCTTTTCGGTCTCGGCCATCGCTGCGACCAGCCACGGCAACTGGGCCGAGAGGTTGGCCCTGCGCTCGAGCGAATCGCGCCGGGCGAACGCGGCGAGTTCGGGGTCGCTGGCCATCCATGCAGGTGGAATGTCCCCGGCCACTCGCAGCAACGCCGGCAGGTCGAGCAGATGGCTGACGAAGGAGATCGCGGGCTTCCAGTCGTCCGGGGCCCAGTTGACGACCTCGGCGACGAGGCCCCGGAACTGCTGCCGGAACGCCAGTTCCATCGCATCGATCGTCCCGGCGACCGCGATTCCGCTGACATACGCGGCCGCCGGACTCGAGCGCACGGCTTCAAGCTGAGCGGCGACACTGCGGCTCGCGCGCAGGTGTTGCCACATGCGTTCGTCGGGTCGCTGCGAGAGCCGCGCCGACGCGCGCGCATGGGCGTATTCGATCGATACACCGGTTGTCATTCGGCGCTGACCAGTTCGTCGGCGAGTCGCTGCAGGACCTCGGCGAGGCGCCGTGCTTCGTCGGGCAGGGCCGGGTCGGCCCTGGCCAGCACCGCGCGCTCGGCGTTGATCGAGGCAGTGCGGGCGGCGATCGTGGCATCGGTCCAGCGATGGACACGGGTGACGCGACGCGCCGCGCGTTCGGCAATCCCGTGGGCACGCACCTGCGCCGCTTCGACGCGAAGCCGGGCATCGACCTCGCATTGTTCGACGGCCCGCCGCGCGGCCTGTTCGGCGGCAAGCACGCGAGCGATCGCCGCGTCCACCTCCGGCGTCGCGATCGTTTCGAGCGATTTCATGGCTCTTCCGAGGCAGCGCACGGCGGGCGTCAACGCGGCCGTCGTTTGTTCACTGCCCCCGGGGAATCATGGCGGATCGGGGCCGCACCACATTGGCGCGGATCAATGCTGGCGCCCAGCGGGACGGCCGCCTGCGGCCGCCCGTCAGCTCAGGCGCGGGCGAATCGGGCGCCGGGGCGCCGCAGCAGCCAAAGCACGATCGACAGGTTCAGCAGGTTCCAGAGCAGCCCGTTGATGAACGCCGCACGATAGGAGCCGGTCAGGTCGAACACGGCGCCCGACATCCAACCGCCGAGCGCCATGCCGAACAGCGTGGCCATCAGGACGACGCCGACGCGGGCGCCGGCTTCGCGCGGCGCGAAGTATTCGCGAATGATGATCGCGTAGGACGGCACGATGCCGCCCTGGAACAGGCCAAACAGCGCCGACACCAGGTAGAGCGAGGTGAGGCCGTTGAATGGGATGTAGAGCATCAGCGCGACGCCTTGCAGCGCCGAGCCCAGCAGCAGCGTGCGCAGACCGCCGATGTGGTCGGCGATCCATCCCGTCAGCAAGCGGCTGACGATGCCGAAGCCGAGCATCAAAGACAGCATGCGCGCTCCAACGGCGGGCCCGTAGCCGAGGTCTGCGCAGTAGGCGACGATATGCACCTGCGGCATCGACATCGCCACGCAGCAGGCGAGTCCGGCGATGACGAGCAGCGCCTGCAGGACACCCGGCGAAACTCCCAGCGGCAGTTCGGCCTTTGCGGCCATTGCCGCGCTGGTCTCGGTCGCGTGATGCGGAGGCCGGCGACGCATCGCCCAGGTCAACGGCAGCATCGCCAGCAGGCAGAACACGCCGATGTAAACGTGCGCCGACCGCCATCCGACCGTTTCGATCAGGTGCTGGACGATCGGTGGCCACACGGTGCCCGCGAGATAGTTTCCGCAGGCGCAGATCGCGACGGCGAGTCCGCGCCGCCGCTCGAACCAGTGCGAGATGTCTGCCAGCAGCGGGCCGAAGGTCGCCGAGCTGCCGAGCATGCCGATCAGAAGTCCCTGCGCCAGCGCGTACAGGAAGAGGCTCGGCGCCATGCTGGCGAGCACGTATCCCGCGGCCATCGTGACGGTGGCGCCTGCGAGAGGCAGGCTGACGCCGTAGCGGTCGGTCATGCGCCCCATGAAGATGCCGCCGATGCCGAAGCCGAGCATCGTCAGCGTGTACGGCAGCGATGCGGTGCCGCGCGCAACGCCGAATTCCGCCTGCACGGCGGGCAGCGCGACGACGACGGACCACATGCCGACGCCGCCCAGCGTGCTCAGCGCCAGCGCGACGGCGAGTCGCGTCCACGCGATGCGCGAATCGATGATTCCCGCGGAGTCGCCGTTCACCGCGAGCCGGACCGTGCGGCCGCCGCGACCGCGGGGACCTCCAGCACCGTGCGCCGGCTCAGGACCCGCAGCCACAGCATGCGGCAGATGATCAGTCCCGCGACCGCTGCGGCGATGTGCTTGAGGGAATGACCGCTGACGAGATTGCCGAATGCGAGAACCTCGCGATCGAGCAGTTCGAGGATCTTGGCGATCACATAGGCTGCGAACACCCAGTAGACATCGGCGCCCCGCGTGTAACGCGACGGATACAGCAGTGCGAGCACAAGGAGCATGACGACCGCGTAGCCCTGCAGCACCACATAGGGCATGAGGTTGCCCGCGCCGGCGCGCTCCGTCGCGATCCAGTAGACCACGGACGCGAGCCCCACCAGCAGCATCGGTGTCAGCAGCACGAGTCCCGCCCTGACGCTGATGCGATCCACCACCTGGGCGGCGATCAGCGACATGAACGCGATCATCATCGGCAGCCGGTCCCAGAACAGCCGCTCGTTGTCCGGCACGAGGTGGTAATAAGCGGAGCCCGCGGCGGTGAGCACGAGGCCGAGGAAGAACACACCGTAAGGCCATCGCTCGGATGCGAACTCGAACCGGGTCTGCCGGCGCATGACGACGAGCAGCCCGGCCAACCCCGCAACCGCGAAACCGATGTTCGAACTCACATCAAGAAAATTGGCGATTCCGAATCCGGCGCGGTGATCGGCGAAGTCATGGTAGGCGGGCGGTTGCGGCGTCGCCGGCAGCAGGATCGCCGCCAGGATGGCGAGCACCGTGAAGCCAATGATGTAGAGCGTGCGGTTGGTCATCCTGGTGCGCGTCAGCGCGGAGCCGGTGGCGGCGTCATTCCCATCGAAACATAGATTCCCGTCAGCGCATCGACGCCGATGTTTGCCGGGCGAACCCAGTCGGTCGGCACGTAAATCAGCGCGCCGCCGAACGGAACCGGGGCCGTGGGTATCAGCACGGCGATGTAATCCCGGACGCCGATCCTGATTGGCTCCGGGCTCGGCGCCAGCGCGAGCACCGCCGCGCCATCACCCCCGAACAGGCACCATACGGCGCTCATCGCGCCGATGTCGGCTTCCTGCTTCTTGTCGAGCAGACCGACGAAGCGGTCGGCCAGGCCGTAGACCCTCCCGACAAGCGGAATGCGTCGCAGCAGTCGGTCGGTCAAGCCTTGTAACGGGCGCTTGAGCCCGGCCTGCACGATCAGCCCCAGCAGATAGATCGCTGCAATCAGCAGCAGCGAGCCGAAAACGTAGGCGAGTACCGGATTGCTCGAAAACGGGTAACCGAGCGCCGCGAAGACCCGTCCGACAAGGCTGCCGGGACCGAGGAAACGGTTGAGCAGGCTGACGATCCAGCCCAGGACTCCAAGCGTCAGCGCAAGCGGAAGGAGAATCAGCAGCCCGGCCAGCCAGGTTGTCGCGATCGACTGCAGGCTGCGCTTGAGCATCGATGGAGTCGGCTTCACGTAGGAGGTGCGACGCGGCCTCGATGATTGCACCCGCGAGAAAGGCTGGGCGCATGCGTCGCAGCCGCGCGGTTCGAGGACCGCGCGGATTGTATGGCATCGGCCGTCGGCCACGCCCCTTCCAGCAGGTTAAGCTGCGCGCGCCGTTGACTCCCTCATTCAATCCCTGGGCCAATGAGAATAACGTCCCGCTGGCCGATCTTCGTTCCTCTTGGCGCGGCTGCGTTGCTCGGCGCGGCGCTGCTGCTGCCGCTGAGTCCGGCGCTTTCAGTGGCATGCGGGCTGGGGCTCGCCGCGACGGTCGTCGCCGCGGTTCATCATGCTGAGGTCGTCGCGCATCGAGTGGGCGAGCCGTTCGGCACGCTGGTGCTGGCCTTGTCGATCACCGCGATCGAACTGTCGTTGATCGTCTCCCTGATGCTTGCCGGCGGACCGGGCGCAGCCGCGCTGGCGCGCGACACGATGTTCGCGACCGTCATGATCATCTGCAACGGGGTCATCGGCCTGTGCCTGCTGCTTGGAGCGGTGCGCCACCGCGAGCAGCTGTTTCGCATCGAAGGGTCGCGGCCGGCATTTGCGGCACTCGTTACGCTCGCAACGCTCGTGCTGATAATGCCGGACTTCACGACGAGCTCGCCGGGCGCCAGCTATACGTCGTCGCAGCTCATCTTTGTCGGAGCTTCCTCCCTCATCCTCTGGTTTGTGTTCGCCTTCTTTCAGACGGTCCGCCATCGCGACTTCTTCCTGCCGGCCGCCGACCCATCGAATGAGGAGATCCACGCGGCGCCCCCGTCCGTCGCGCGGACATGGGTGAGTTTCGGGCTGCTGCTGGTCGCGCTGGTCGCTGTCGTCGGGCTGGCGAAGGTGCTGTCGCCGGTCATCGAGGCTGCGGTGCGGGAAGCGGGCGCTCCGCCCGCCGTGGTCGGCATCGTGATCGCGATGATCGTGCTGATGCCGGAGACCTGGGCCGCGGTGCGCGCGGCACTCGCAGACCGGTTTCAGACCAGCTTGAATCTCGCCTACGGTTCGGCGCTGGCCAGCATCGGCCTGACGATTCCGGCGGTCGTGCTGGCGTCGATCCTGCTCGACCTGCCCCTGGTGCTCGGCCTGGAAGCGAAGGACATGGTGCTGCTCGTGCTGACGTTTCTGGTCGGATCCATCGCGCTTGGAACCGGCCGCACCAACATCATGCAGGGTGCCGTGCTGCTCGTCGTGTTCGCCGCGTTCCTGTTCCTGGCGCTCGTTCCCTAGAGAACCTAACTCCGTTCACGGCCCTTCGAGTACTCGGCGTAGCGTCCATTCGCCGATCGCCGCATGCCGCGGATGATCGACGAGACCCGTTGCCAGCAGCAGCACGCCGAACAGCAGCGCCCAGCCTTTCGCGCGCGTCCACGTGGCTTCGCTGACCGACGTGCAGCCGCGCATTGCGGCTCGTCGGTCGGACGGATCATCGAACAGCATCCAGATCGCAGCGAGATCCGTCGCGCGGTCGCCCGCGGCGATGTCGCCCCAGTCGATGATGCCGCTGATCGCGCCGTCTTCTGTCAGCACGTTGCGCGCGTGAAAGTCGCCATGGATCCAGGTCGGAGCGATGTCGATGGGCGCGGCCAGTGCCTCGTCCCACAAGCGACGCAGCGCGGGGTCGATCGCAACCCCGGCGCGTTCGAGCCGACGCATCCGATCCTCGAACGCATCGGCTCGGTTCGCGAGCGGAACGCCACGATAGACATTGTGTGGCGCGCCGGTCGGCGCTGCGACATGCAGCGCATCGAAAAAAGCCGCGAGCTGCAACGCCTGATCGCCACGCGGCGGATCAAGGTCTGCCGCGGTTCCGCGCAGCCAGGGAACGATGCTCCAGCGCCACGGGTAGCCGATTCCGGGGACGCCGACGCGTACCGGTGCGGGAATCGGCAGTGGAAGGCGCGGCGCGAGTGTCGGCAGCCACTCCTGCTCGTGCTGCACGAGCGCCGCTGCTGCGCTTCGGCGGGGAATTCGCACGGCGAGGTCGTCGCCCAGGCGGAACATCACGTTGTCCCAGCCGGAATCGATCGGCTGCAGCTCAAGCTCGGCGAGGTCCGGATGCTGCGTGCGGAGGAGGTCACGGACGAGCGACTCGTCGATCTCCACCTCGGCGATCGGGGTGCCGACCGCCTGCGGATTGGCTGGTGCTTGCTGGGTCATCGCTCTGTCTTCGCGGCTTTGGTTCAGATCTTCGTCGACGATTCCGACCGGGCACAAGCCCGATTTGCTGCGCTGTGCAGTCTGTCCCTTGGCTTGCTCCATGTTCATCGGCGATGATTCGCGCCATCGTAAGGCGCTCCCCTCGCGCGAGTCTGAATGCAGCTGCCCGCACACTGCGATGTGCTGATCGTCGGTGCCGGTCCGACCGGGCTGATGCTCGCGAATCAACTTGCGCGGCGCGACATCGATGCGGCCATCATCGATCGTCACGCCGGCCCTGCGCGCGAAACCCGTGCGCTCGGAGTGCAGGCGCGGACGATGGAGATCTACGCTCAGCTCGGCCTGGCCGAGCGGGCGCTCGAACTCGGCAAGCGCGCCACCGGCGCGAATCTCTGGGCGCGCGGTCGCCGGACCGCGCGCGTTCCACTCGGCGACATCGGGCAGGGCCTGAGTCCTTTTCCATTTCTTCTGATCCTGGGCCAGGACGACAACGAGCGTCTGCTCGGCGATGCACTTGGCCGTCAGGGCCGGAACGTGCACTGGAACACGGAACTGGTCGGTCTCGAGCAGCGTGCCGGCGGCGTATCGGCGGTGCTCAGGCAACCCGACGGCTCGTCGCGCACGATCAGCGCGAGCTGGGTCGCGGGCTGCGACGGCGCGCGCAGCGCAGTGCGCGAGCTGAACGACATCGCGTTTCCGGGCGCCCCCTACCAGCATGTGTTCTTCGTCGCCGATACGACAGCGACGGGCCCGATGGTGCCGGACGAGTTGAACGTGTTCCTGCTGCCGGACGGCTTCCACCTGTTCTTCCCGATGCGCGGAAAAGATCACTGGCGCGTGGTCGGCATTCTTCCGCCCGAGCTGCGCGGGCGCGACGCCGTCAGCTTCGACGAGGTGGTGCCGTCGGTGCGTTCGCATGTCGGCACTGGACTCGAGTTCCGCGAGTGCCGCTGGTTCTCCACCTACCGCATCCATCATCGTCGCGCCGAGCACTTCCGGAAGGGCCGCTGCTTCCTGCTCGGCGACGCCGCGCACATCCACAGTCCGGTCGGTGCGCAAGGCATGAACACCGGGCTGCAGGACGCCTACAACCTGGCGTGGAAGCTCGCGCTGGTCGTGTCAGGGCGTGCGGGCGAACCGCTGCTGGAGAGTTACGCCGCCGAGCGCGAGCCGGTCGCGCAGCGCCTGCTGCAGACCACGGATCGCGGATTCGCGTTCATCGTGTCCGACGGCTGGGGGAGCCGCCTGCTGCGCACGCGCGTGCTGGCGCGCGTCGCCTCGCTTGCGATGCGATTCGACGTCGCCCGCAAGCTGGCGTTTCGCACGATCTCGCAGACCGGCATCCACTATCGGGGCGGTCCGCTTTCGCAAAACCTGCCTGGTCTGCCTGACGGTGCGCCGCAGGCCGGAGACCGCTTCCCGTGGATGAAGCTGAGCTTTTCGACCAACGCGCCGCAGGAGGATCTTTTCGAGCAACTCGACGGGGCGCGCTTCAACCTTATCGTCATCGGGCAGCCGGCACCCGACGTGACGATCGCACTACGCGGACTGATGAAGGTCCACGAGATACCGGGCGATGGCACCAATGCAGCAGTGCTGACGCGCGAGCGGATTCCCGCAGTGTCGTTCTTCCTGCTTCGGCCCGACGGCCATGTCGGGCTTGCCGGGATTCGCGCGGAGAAAGTCGCATTGCAGAACTACTGGAGCGAACGCCTGGCCGGGAGCCTTCGATGAAGGAAGAACCATCGTCCAGCCACGCGAGCTCTTGTCCACAGCGCTACGATTCCGGAAACGGAGGACTCATGCGCGCCTTGGTTTCGACATTGTTGCTGCTCGCTGCCGCTTCTGCGTGGGCAGACTGGGTGAAGGTCACCGCGGTCAGCGACACTGCGTATTACGTCGATCCCGAGTCAGTGGGCAAGGGCAATGTGCGCCGCGTGTCGGTCATACACGACTACGCGAACCCGGAGCCCGGGGGCGTGCGCTCGCGACGGGTGTGGTACGAGATCGACTGCGCCGGGCAGCGGCTGAGAAGCCTGTCGGCAACCGAGTATTCGGAACCAATGGGGCAGGGCAAGAGTGTGAATTCGTGGGAGAGAGAATCGGAATGGTTGTACGTCGCGCCGACAACGGGCAGCAACATTCCGTCACGAACGCCGTACCGGCCCATCGTCCGATTCGTCTGCTCCCGGTAGCCCGTCGTCGCGTGATCACTTACCGGGAAGCAACGAACGTCGATCTGCCAGCCATTCGTGTCCTGGGGCGGGAGATCAATGCGCTCCACCATGCCGCATGGCCCGACGTCTTCTCGCCGTCTGGCGACCCGCAACCGGACGAGGATTTTTGGCGCGAGACGATCGGCGTGCCGGATGCAACCACTCTCGTGGCGGAGACAGCGGAAGGAGTGATTGGCTTCGTCAATATCGCCTTCGTCGCCAAGGACAGGAGCCCGTTGCTGCAGCCGGTCTCCTACGCGCGTGTCGGGTCGGTCGGAGTAGCGGAAGGCCACCGCGGCCGAGGCATTGGAACGGAGTTGATGCGCCGAGCCGAGGCATGGGCAGCGGCGAAAGGCGCCACGCGTGTCAACCTGATCGTTTGGGCCTTCAACGAGCGCGCCGT
>DAINBQ010000056.1:10978-15292 GCA_036732825.1 Burkholderiaceae bacterium
CGTTCGACGGCTGCATCGTCGATGTCCGACAGGGCGGGCGCCGGTCGCTGGATTGCGGGCATTGCGAGCACGCCACTGCGGCAGGCGAGGGCAGTCTCGTTCAGGACCTGAATCCGCAGGACCTGATCGCTCAGTCGGTGAGTCGCAGCCTTCAGGGCCCGTGCAGCCTCGTGGCCACAACCGTCCAGTTGAACGACAGATGGCCGCGATGTTCGCACCGCTTCCTCGAGCGCGTCGAGGCTATCGAATGCGGTAGCGCGCAAGAGGTATTGGTTGGATTTGACGATGACTCGCACCTCGGCAACTTGCGCGTTGGACAGGGTTGACGCGGCAGCTGCGGCAGCTGCCAGCAGAACCAGCGCGTGCCTCTTGACGACCCGAAAGAAATGGTTCCTCATGCTTCGCTCCTTGGGAGGGTTTGCCGTTAGGCCACGTCGGACTAACGTGATTTCATTCTTCGGCCGGCGCATCGCTTCGATCAAACGATGATTTCTGGCGGCTGGAATAAGGCGAACTAATGGGACGACAGCGGCCGCCTCGTTTGTCGCTCGATCTATTGCGTGGTTTCCGCGCGGCAGCGCGCTACTTGAGTTTCACGCAGGCCGCGCAGGAGCTCTCACTGACGCAGTCGGCCATCAGTCAGGAGGTGAAAGCCCTCGAGGAGCAACTTGGCGCGCCACTATTCACTCGAGTCAACCGGACGCTCAGGCTGACCCAGGCGGGCGAGCAGCTCTATCGTGCTGCGGACGAAGCGTTGGCGCTGATCGATGCGGCGGCCGAACAAGTGGCGGGAGCGGCAAGGTCGTTGTCAATCACGACCACGGTGCCGTTCGCCTCACTGTGGCTGGGTCCGCGCTTGCACGACTTCGCGCGCCGCCATCCGGACATCCGACTGCGCGTGGTCGCCAGCAACGACAACCTCGACATCGCGCGCGAACACATCGACATTGCGATCCGCCACACGCCGAACGACGTGAGCCCGCCTTCAGGAGATTGCATTTTCGAGCACGAGACATTTCCGGTCTGTTCGCCGTCCTTGTTACAGCAGGCGGCTCGTCCCATCGCGTCAGCCGCGGACCTGGCGAGCCACGTGCTCCTCGATCTCGAAACAATTCGGAACGGTCGGCCGTGGTATGACTGGCAGCTATGGCTGGATGCGATGAAAGTCCGCGGCCTGAAGCCCGCCGGATATCTGCGCTTTTCCCACTATGACCAGGTGATTGCCGCGGCGATTTCCGGCGCGGGGATAGCGATTGGAAGGTGGCCGCATCTTGCGAGCCAATTGCGACAGAGAGTGCTCGTTGCACCCATGGGCGACGCCGGCGTGGCACGTCTGGGCCGGTTCCATCTCGTCGTCCGTGGCGGGGCTACGCCGGGGCCGGTTGAGGCTTTCCTGAGTTGGCTGCGCGCCGAGGCTGACGAGGACACCAAGAAGCGCGCCAAGGCGACCAGCACTCGGCGCCCGTCGGCACGCAGAGCCGGCGCGCGCGCAACGGGATCTCGCCGCTGAAAGGTGTTAACCATTGCACACGGAGAGCCCATGAATGCACTGCATGAAGGCGGTTGTGCCTGCGGCGCCGTCCGATATCAGGTTCGAGGAGATCCGGAGATCTGCCAGATCTGTCATTGCCGCTTTTGTCAGCGTCGAGTGGGCAGTGCGTTTGCGACTGTCGCTTACTTCGATGAGCGCAACGTGACGATTTTCCAGGGCGAACTCACGGAGTACGAACACTTGTCCGACGAAAGCGGAAGGTGGCTCCGCATGCAGTTCTGCCCGCGCTGCGGGACGACCGTTACCCATACCGTGCAAATACGGCCGGGCCTGAGAGCCATCGCGGTCGGCACGTTGGATGACCCGGAGTGGCCACGGATTCAACGTCACATCTGGACTCAATCCAGGCGCTCCTGGGTTTCAGTCCCCGCAGGCATCGTCGAGTTTCCTCAGGGGGCGCCAGGATCTCCAAAGTGACCGCCTCGCGCCCAATCCAAATCAAGCAAGGAAGAACTGTATGAATGAAGCTTCTCGCTTGCCGCCGCTGCCAGACCGTCTTTCGACCGACTCGCGCAGTCCATATTATGTCGCTGCCGTTCTCGAGCACGACATCGGTGTTCGCTTCAATGACAGGGAACGCTCGGACGTCGAGGAATACTGCATAAGCGAGGGTTGGGTGAAGGTCGCCGCGCGCAAAGCGCTTGATCGCAGGGGCCAGCCGCTGCTGATCACGCTCAAGGGGAAGGTCGAAGCGTTCTATCGTTGAAGACTATTGATGGAGCAGTCAGTGCCATGACACCGACAATCAAGGCTGTGCTTCTGCTCATCGGACTCGCAACGGCCGGTGTTGCAGTGCTGGGGCTTGTTCGAGGCAGTGTTTACTGCAAAGGCGGGCCGTTCCTGCGCGCGACGCAACCGTTCGCCTTTTGGGCGTCCATCGTCGTCTATCTGATGTGGTCGGCGCTGATGGGCTACGCGGTTTTTTTCATGAGCGACTGATCGGGGCTTGTTGGCGGGGCAGGTGGAGGGTGCGTATTTTGTGCGAGCCGGCTTCGTTTGGTGAAGGCGAGCGAACGCGCGTTATGCGCGCATCGCCTGCAGCAACGGTTGCGTTCCGAAGATCTTCATCACTCGCTTCATGTTGTAAGCGAGTACATGCAAGCTCATTTCTGTCCTGACGCGCGGCAGTGTCTTGGTGAGGAAGTGAGTCGATCCCATCCAGGCCTTGATCTCGTCTGCGATCGGGCGAACTTGTCGTCTCCGGAATGTCTGGTATCAGGCGGCTCTCCGGCCGCTACCGCAACGCTCGGTTCGTGAGCCTGCCGACCTGGAATTGCGACGCGGCCGAATGACGGTGCAGAGCGTGCAAGTTGCACATGTTTCTTGCGTCGCGGCTTCAGGACTCTGATGGGCCCGACGGGGGCGTGGCGCCCTGCCGCGTCGTCAAGTACAGGTGCCACACCGCGAAGAACATCGCCGCGATCACGGGGCCGAGGACGAAGCCGTTGATGCCGAATAAGACCATGCCGCCGAGCGTCGTGATCATCACCACATAGTCGGGCATGAGGGTGGCCTTGCCCACGAGAATGGGCCGCAGCAGGTTGTCCACCAAGCCGATCACGAACAGGCCCCAGGCAGCCAATGCAACGCTCTGCCAGATCGCGCCCGTGACGAAGAACCAGATCGCAACCGGCAGCCACACCAGCGCGGCGCCAATGGCCGGCAGCAGTGAAAGGAAGGCCATCACGACGGCCCACAGCAAGGCTCCGCGGACCCCTAAGAACCAGAACGCGAGACCACCGAGCGCACCCTGGATCGCCGCCACGACCATATTGCCCCTTACCGTCGAGCGGATCACGGCGCTGAACTTGTCGAGCAGTTCCTGCTTGTGCGCTGGCGTCAGCGGCAATGCGCGCCGCATGGCGTGCACGATGCGGTCGCCATCACGGATCAGGAAGAACGCGAGGTACGGCGTGATGAGCAGGCTGGCGGCAAAATCGAACGTGTTCTGGCCAAGGCTAAAGGCCTGGGTTGCGATGAAACCGCTGGCCTGCTCCAGCTTGGTGCTCAGCCAACGCTGCAGGGTATCGAAGTCCGCCAGCCCGAAGTGCTCGAGCAGCGTGGCCGCCCATCTGGGCAGCGCGTCGAACACGCCGCGAAGGTACGGCGTCGGACTGGTCTCGCCGGACTGGATTCGCGCATAGAGCCCTGCCGCTTCGTGGGCAAGCGTCGCGGTCAGGAGGACAAAGGGGATGACCACGATCACCACGGCGGTCAATGTCGTCAGCAGCGCCGCCAGCGTGCGCCGGTGCCTCATCGGCCCCAGCAAGCGACGGTGCAGCGGTGCGAACAGCAGAGCGACGATCACGCTCCAAAGGAGCGTGCCGTAGAAGGGCAACAGGATCCAGCCGAGGGCGAACGAGACGGCCACCACCAGCAGCAGCAAGGCCCGGTGCTCCAGGAAGGGGAGTGCGCTTTCGTCGGTTCTGTTCATCGGGGTCCTCAGGATCAGTTCGGCAAGGTTGCCGCCATCGGCGTCGTGCGGCGTTGCGTTGGATCAGCCGTCGATTCCAGCGACCGATCGCTGTCAACACTTGATGCTGAGGGCGCTAGGCGAATCCTTCACGAAGGAGGCCGTCCTAGTGAGCGGCAATTCGGCCCAGCCGCTCCCGCAACGAGGCCAATGGTCAGGCGGTCACCTCGTCTGCGCGCGGTTCGAGCGGGGGCACATGATCGGGGACGCGAGACTCCGGCTGCGCGTATTGGATGCGGGCGGTGGGGAGTGACGACAAGGCGGCAGTCAGCTCAGGTTTGTAAGAGTT
>DAINBQ010000057.1:0-15006 GCA_036732825.1 Burkholderiaceae bacterium
AGCACCGTCTCGAGCAGCGTCACCCAGAGGTGCTGGTAGATGTCGCGGTCGATGACGAACCAGTCCCAGATGCGGGCGAAGATGCTCACCGGCTCGCCGAAGAAGAATGCCGCCTGGCGGTCGTTCTCGAACATGAACGGCGGAATCAGCCCCGGCTTCGTCATCGCGTACCAGAACAGGAATACCGCGAAGAGGACCATCAATTGCCATAGCCGCAGGGTGCGCGGCGCCGGTTTCAGGAAGTTCCACATGGGGAAGCGGCTCAGGCGGCCAACTTTTGCTGCGCGTAGCCCTTCAGAACCTCTGCGCGCAGCACGTCCCAGATCGCCTTATGCAGGTCGATGAAGCGGGGAGTGACCCGCACCTCGGCGACATCGCGTGGCCGCGAGAGATCGATCGTGAACTCCCCGATCGGCCGCGCCGCAGGGCCGGCGGACAGTATGACGACACGGTCGCTCATCGCAATCGCCTCGTCGAGGTCGTGCGTGATGAAGAGCACCGCCTTTTTCTTTGCCGCCCAGAGCTCGAGGACCTCGTTCTCCATCAACTGGCGCGTCTGGACGTCGAGCGCCGAAAACGGCTCGTCCATCAGAATGATGTCCGGATCGAGCACCAGCGTCTGAGCGAGCGAAGTGCGCTTGCGCATCCCGCCCGAGAGCTGGTGCGGAAAGCGGTCGCCGAAGCCACCCAGGCCGACCCGCTTGAGCCATTCGTCCGCACGTGCGCCGGCCTCTGCCTTCGGCGCACCGCGAAACTCCAGCCCCGCCATCACGTTGTCGCGCGCGGTGCGCCAGGGCATCAGCGCCTCGGTCTGGAACATGTAGCCCGCGCGGGTGTTGATGCCCGTGAGCGGCTGGCCGAACACATGGACGGTGCCCGCGCTGGGCTCGAGCAGGCCTGCGGCGACGTTGAGCAGCGTGCTCTTGCCGCAACCGGTCGGCCCGACCACGCTTAGGAATTCTCCCGGCGCAATCGCCAGCGTGACGTCGCGCACCGCCGTATAGCGCTGCGACCGGTCATCGCGGCTGACGAACGTACAGGTGACGCCGTCGAGCGCGAGCGCCGCCGCGGCGCCATCCCCGGTGGACCGGTTCGCGCCGCTCACGCCGCGTGCTTCCCGCATCTCCGGATCACGGAGCGCCGGTCACGGATCACGTCCTACCCCTTCGGGTACTTTGCGTTTGCCTTCTTCACGAATTCGTTCGTATAGACCGCCTTCAGGTCGATCTTTGCGTTCTTCATCTTCGCGTCGACGCTCTGCAGGGCCCGCAGGGCCGTCGCCGCGCCCTGCTCCGGGAACGCTCCGTCGGGTGACAGCGCGGGCTTCGCCTTCAGGAAGGCGTCGATATAGATCGCACGGTCGCCGAGCAGGTAGCTCTCAGGCACCACCTTGACGATGTCCGACGGGCCGGACTGCTGGATCAACTTGTTCGCCCTTACCATCGCGTTTACGAGCGCCTGCGCGGTGTTGGGGTTCTTCTCCAGGAAAGAAATCGGCGCATACAGGCAACCGGCGGGCATCGGGCCGCCGAAGACCTTGTCGGCCTCGGCCACGTCGCGCGTGTCCGAGACGATCTTGATGTCGTTGCTGCGCGCGAGGATCGTGATCACGGGGTCTAGGTTGGAGACGGCGTCGATCTGTCCGGAACGCATTGCCGCCACCGCGCCCTGCGATGCGCCGACGCCGACATAGGAAACTTCGGCCGGCTTCACACCAGCCTTCGCCAGCACGAAGTTCGACATGATGTTCGTCGATGACCCCGGCGCGGTGACGCCGATCTTCTTGCCCTTCAGGTCCGCGACCGACTTGAAATTTGGCATCGTCTTGGTGCTGACGGCCAGGACAATTTGCGGCGCGCGGCCCTGCAGCACGAAAGCGCGCATCGGCTGGCCCTTGGCCTGCATATTGATTGTGTGCTCGAACGCGCCGGACACGACGTCCGCGCTGCCGCCCACCACGGCCTGGAGCGCCTTCGCGCCGCCCGCGAAGTCGACGATCGTGACCTCGAGCCCCTCGTCCTTGAAGAAACCCTTCTGCTCCGCGACCGTAAGCGGCAGGTAGTACAGGAGGTTCTTGCCGCCGACCGCAATCGTGACATTCTTCTTTTCCGGGGTCTGCGCGGAGGCGATCGCCGGGAATGCGGCAAACGCGGTTCCGGCGACGAGGATTTCGCGCCGCGTGTACTTCTTCTCCATTCCTGTCTCCTGTTGTCTTGGATTTGATGCGGCCGGGCCTCGAAGGCCGCAGCCCGCTGCGCCGATCTTAAATCACGCCATCGCGGCGCAAGGTCGCGATGTCCGGGTCCTGATAACCGAGATTGCGCAGGATCTCGTCGGTATGTTCCCCTAATCTCGGACCGAGCCAGTTCGTCCGGCCCGGAGTTGCCGAGAGACGGGGGACGATCGCCGGCATCCGGATCGGCGTGCCGTCGGGCAGTTCGTTCGGCTCGATCATCGCCCTGGCGGCATATTGCGGGTCGCTGAACATGTCGGCCACGCTGTAGATGCGCGACACGGGCACGTCGGCGCCCTTGAGCGC
Source organism: Burkholderiaceae bacterium (assembly GCA_036732825.1). Taxonomy (GTDB): domain Bacteria; phylum Pseudomonadota; class Gammaproteobacteria; order Burkholderiales; family Burkholderiaceae_F; genus DAINBQ01. The sequence goes on from DAINBQ010000057.1 coordinate 2,540, forward strand.
GGCCAGCGCTTCTTCGATCGGCCGCTTCTCGCACCATGACTGGATCGCGTCGTCGATCTGTTGCGCGCTCTTGACGCGACCTTCGTTGCGCTCGAGCGCCTTATCGTCCGCCATGTCGTCCCGGGCGATCGCGCGCATCAGCCGCTTGAAGATCGCGTCGCCGTTGCCGGCGATGACGATCGCCGCCCCGTCGGCGCAGGTGTAGGTATTGGACGGAACGATGCCCGGCAGCGCGCCCCCGGTGCGGCTGCGAACGACGCCGTAGCGGTCGAATTCGGGCACCGTGCTCTCCATCATGTTGAACACCGCTTCGTAGAGCGCGACATCGACCATCTGTCCGGCGCCGACGCCGCGGCCACCGGTCGCATCGCGATGCCGGAGCGCCATCAGCGCGCCGATCACGCCGTGCAGCGCGGCGATCGAATCGCCGATCGAGATCCCTATGCGCACCGGCGGGCGATCCGGGTGTCCGGAAACGAAGCGGATGCCTCCCATTGCCTCGCCAATTGCTCCGAATCCCGGCATGTCGCGCATCGGTCCCGTCTGTCCATAGCCGGACAGGCGCACCATGACCGTCGCCGGGTTCGCGTCGCGGAGGCTTTCGTATCCCAGTCCCCACTTCTCGAGCACGCCCGGTCGATAGTTCTCGATCACGACGTCGGCGTCGAGCGCAAGACGCTTTGCGATCGCCTGCGCCCGCGGGTCCTTCAGGTTCAGCGCGATCGACTTCTTGTTGCGTGCCTGCACGTACCACCAGAGCGACGTTCCCTCGTGCAGGTAACGCCAGTTACGAATCGGGTCGCCGTGCGCGGGGTCCTCGACCTTGATCACCTCGGCGCCGAACTCGCCAAACAGTCGCGCCGCGAACGGCCCAGCAATGAGCGTCCCGAGTTCCAGAACCTTGATGCCGTCCAGCGGGCCCATGAACTTATGCCCCCACGCCCGAGACGAAGATCGTCAGACACGCTAGGAAGCCGATCAGCCAGACGAGCGAGCGTGCCCAGTGCCAGTCCGCCAGATAACAGACCAGATATGCGACGCGGGCCGCGATGAAAATGACGGCCAGGGCGTCGACGCGTTCCTGCGGCGCCTGGGTGAGGTGCGCGACGATGACGGCCGCCGCGAAGAAGGGAAACGCCTCGAAGCCATTCGCCTGCGCGGCGTTGGCGCGCGCGCGAAACCCCTGCTGCTTGTCGAGCCAGCCGCGCGGATACCGGTTGCTGAAGCGCTCGCCGCCGGCCTTCGCGATCGTCGTCGCAAGCAGAGGCAGCAGCGCTGCGATCAGAACACACCAGAAAGCGACGGTCATGCGGAAACTCCGGCCCGGATCGTGTGCGAGTCTACGATGCGCGGCGGTCGAGCATCGCCTGCGCGATCGTGTTGACGTCCGTGTACTCGAGCTCGGCGCCGGCCGGAACCCCGCGTGCGAGCCGCGTCACCTTGAGGCCCGGATCGCGTTCGCGCAGCAGTTGCGCGATGTAATGTGCAGTCGCATCGCCTTCCGGCGTGAACGACGTGGCAACGATGACTTCGCGCACGATGCCGTCGGCGGCGCGGGCGAGAAGACGCTCCATCTGGATCTCGCGCGGTCCGATGCCGTCCAGCGGCGACAGGCGACCGAGCAGCACGAAGTAGAGACCGCCGTAGGACAGCGACTGCTCGATCATCAGCTGGTCCGCCGGCGACTCGACGACACACAGCAGTTGCGGATCGCGTTTCGAGCTGGTGCAGGTCTCGCAGACCGGCTGCTCGGTGAGCGTGTTGCAGCGCTGGCAGTGACCGATCGTCCGTGCCGCCGCGAGCAGCGCCTCCCCCAGCCGTACCGCGCCTTCGCGATCGTGCTGAAGCAGATGGAATGCAATTCGCTGCGCCGAGCGCGGCCCGATCCCCGGAAGGCGCTTCAGTGCGTCGACCAATCTATCGAGGGCAGGACCAAGGCGCACTTGTCACGCAGTTGTGATCGAGCCGGGCGCCCGGCCGCCCGAGGCTCGGCTCGCTAATTCAAGCGCCCGAGGTGCACGTGCGGCGGCGCAGTCGCCGCGTCCACCGAGGGCGAAGCATCAAAACGGCAATTTCATTCCCGGCGGCAATGGCATGCCGGCGGTCAGCGACGACATCTTCTGCTGCGAGACTTCCTCGGCCCGCCTGATTGCGTCGTTGAAGGCGGCGGCCACCAAATCCTCGAGCATGTCCTTGTCGTCGCCGACGAGGCTCGGGTCGATCGTGACGCGCCGCACATCGTGCTTGCAGGTCATCACGACCTTGACCATGCCGGCGCCCGACTGACCTTCGACCTCGGTCGCCGCAAGTTCTTCCTGCAGGCGCTTCATGCCGTCCTGCATCTTCTGCGCCTGCTGCATCAGGCCCGCGAGCTGGCCTTTCATCATGATGTCGTTCCCGTGTCGTTGCCGTTGCGCGGGCGGATCGTCGACGGATCGACTGACGCGCCGAAATTCTCGATCAATTCTCGCACGAAGGGATCCGCATAGATGGATTCCTCCGCCTGGCGCTGTTTCTCCGCGCGCGCCTGCTCGGCGATTCCTGCCGCCGTCGGACCCGCGGGTTTGCCGACCTCGGCGCTCAGCCGCACGGGTCGCCCGAGCGCGTCGGCGACTGCCGCCTTCAACTTGTCCAGTGCACCGGCGTCGAGCAGCGTCTTGATCGGAACGCGCAGCTTCAGGTGATCGCCCTCGTGCTGGACGAGTTCGCTGCGTTGCGCGAGTTCCTTCACCAGCCCGCTGACCTTGATTCGTGCGACCAGCGCCGGCCAGTCGCCGTCGAAGCCGGGTGCTGTGGTTGATGCCTGTGGCGCCGGCACCGTCTGCGACCGTGCTGGCGGCGGACTCGGTCGGATCGGCTGCGTCGCCGATGGAATCGGCCGCGACGCAACCGGCTTCGGATCGGCCGGCGCCGGAGCAAAGGCCAGCATGCGCAGCAGCGCCATCGTGAAGCCGGCGTATTCGTCCGGCGCCAGGTGCATCTCGTTGCGGCCGTGCAGCGCGATCTGGTAATAGAGCTGGACCTCGTCCGGCGCGAACGCGGTCGCGAGCCGCGCGATCTCCGCCGCATCGCTTTCATCGTCACCGCTCGCGCCGATCTGCTGCGCGATTGCGATCCGGTGCAGCAGACTGCCGAGATCACGCAACGCCTGCGCGAACGAGAGGCTGCGCTCGTTCATTTCATCGGCGGTTGCCAGGGCCTGCCTGGCATCGCGCGCCGCGACGGCGTCGAGCACGCGCACCAGCGTGCCCTGGTCGATCGCGCCGAGCATCGCGCGCACTGCATCGAGCGAAACATTGCCGCCCGCATAGGCGATTGCCTGGTCGAGGAGCGACAGGCCGTCGCGCATGCTGCCGCGCGCCGCGCGGGCCAGCATCCGCAGCGCGGCCGGCTCGGCTTCGACCTTTTCTGCCGCCAGGATCTCGCTCATGCGCGCGGTGATGGCTTCGGGCGTCATCTGCTTCAGGTTGAACTGCAGGCAGCGTGACAACACGGTCACCGGCACCTTCTGCGGATCGGTCGTGGCCAGGATGAACTTGACGTAGTCCGGAGGTTCCTCGAGCGTCTTCAGCATTGCGTTGAAGGCGTGCGAAGTCAGCTGGTGCACCTCGTCGATCATGTAGACCTTGAAGCGCGCATTGCTGGGCGCGTACATCGCACGCTCGAGCAGCTGCACCATCTCGTCGACGCCGCGATTGCTGGCAGCGTCCATCTCGATGTAATCGACGAAGCGCCCGGCATCGATCGCGGTACATGCCTCGCATTCGCCGCAGGGGGTTGCGGTGATGCCGCCCTGGCCGTCAGGGCCCGTGCAGTTGAGCGCCTTTGCGAGGATTCGCGCGAGCGTCGTCTTGCCGACGCCACGCGTGCCGGTGAACAGCCACGCGTGGTGCAGCCGGTTCTCGGTGAGCGCATGCGTAAGCGCGCGCACCACGTGATCCTGGCCGACCAGCGTCGCGAAATCGCGCGGGCGCCATTTGCGCGCAAGGACCTGATACGACATGCGTTGATTCTACGGCGTGCGATCCGACCCGCCGGCGAACGAGGTCAGCGCGTTGCCGCTCAGGCGGCAAATGCGCCAGTCGGGCAGCAATTCGGCTCCGAACGACCGATAGAAATCGATCGATGGCTGGTTCCAGTCGAGCACCGACCATTCAAAGCGGCCACAGCCGCGTTCAACCGCAAGTTGCGCCAGGTATTGCATCAACGCCTTACCGTAACCGCGGCCGCGTGCTTCCGGCACGACGAACAGATCCTCGAGGTAGAGCCCCCGGCGCGCCAGGAAAGTCGAAAAGTTGTGGAAGTACAGGGCAAACCCTACTGCCTGCTCGTCTTCCCAGCCCAGCACGCACTCGATCACCGGCCGCCCGCCGAACAGTTCCTCGTGCAGCTGCGCTTCGGTGCCGCTGACGAGATGCGTGAGCTTCTCGTACTCCGCGAGCCCGCGGACCAACTCGAGAATCCGCGGCACGTCATGCGGCCTCGCGGGTTCAATGCGGAAGGTCACGCGAACGACTCTTATCTGAGAAGGGGGAGGTCCAGGAGGGGGCGCCGCCCCCTCTTGCGTCTTGTCCTGAGCCAAGGGCTCGCCTCACTTGCCTGCGGCAAGTGAGGCGAGCCTTGTCCTCGGCACTGAAGGGAATCCGCTGTGGCTGCTTCGTTCCCGACCTGACCAGGTTCACGGCACCTCCATGCGAGGGGGCCCGCCGAGACGAATGGTATCAGCGCCCGGCCCGCGTCCACGTGAAACTCAGGCGGGCACTTCGATCAGGATTCCTTCCGCCACCACCAGCCCCATTTTGACGGGCCTGTCGGGTCGGATTCCGCGCAGGACCTCTGCGTAGCGCCTAACCTGGGACTCGTATTGTTGGCGTTCAGACTCGGTCACGCGCCATTTGAAGTCGATGATCCACAGCGCGTCGTTGAATTCGACGACGCGGTCGACGCGGAGCAGGTCGCCCTCTGCGCTCATCAGTTCGAGTTCCGCTGTGGCGGTGTCCGCGAAGAACTGCGGCAGGTTCCGGCGCACGCGTGCCGCAGCATCGAGCGCGAGTGTGAGCTGCTGCTGACTCAGCGTGTGGGCGCGCGCAATCACATCTGGCTGAGCGCCCTCTCCGTGCTCCAGCAGCGCATGCCAGGCGCGACCCAGCCGCATCGCCTCGGAGTCCTCGGCCGCCGCGATGCGCGCGCCGGTCGGCAATGGCACCGGCAGGAAGTCGCGCAGCGTTCGCACCGGCGACAATGCCGGAGTCGTTTGCGCGCCCGCCGCGCCGGGCGAGAGGTCCGCCGCGCATTGCAGCCGCGTGTACCAGGTGTCCTCCAAGGTGCCGCGTGTCGGTGCGCTGCCGGCCACGATCAGCACCTGCTTCGCCCGCGTCGCGGCGACATACAGCAGGTTCCAGTCCTCCTGCATGCGCTGCGCCTCTTCCTGCTCGAACCAGGCTGCGCGCGCCTCGTCCTGCCCGGAAGCGCCGCGCGCGACCAGCGAAACATGCTCCGGAGCGGCCGCCTGCGGCGGCCACACGACGAGCACGCTTTCGGTCTCGGGCTCCGGGCGTGTGTGGGCATCGGCCAGCACGACGATCTCCGCTTCGAGCCCCTTGGCGCCGTGGATCGTCATCACGCGCACCGCGTCGCCGGCATCAGCCGCGCCTTCATCCGGCGCGTCGTCGCTCGCGTGCCGCTTGAGGCCTGCCAGTTCCTCGATGAAGCGCGGCAGGCTCGGATAGCGACCGGCATCGATCGCCAGCGCGAGTTCAATGAAGGCATCGAGATTCGCCTGCACCTGCGCATGCAACGCCGCAGGTGCAACTTCGGCATAGCGGCGCCGAACTTCGCCTTCGAAGTAGATACGGTCCAGCAGGTCGTGCACCGGCAGAACGCCGGAGTATTCCAGCCACCGCTGCAGGAGCTGCCGCGCGCGCGCGAGTGCTGCAGAGCCGGACTCACCTGCTCGCTGCAGGCGCTCCCACCAACTTGCGCCGGGCGTGGCTGCGAGTTGCATCAGATCGCCGTCGCTGCAGCCGAAGACCGGCGAGCGCAATGCATGCGCGAGTTTCAGGTCTGCAAAGGGAGTGGTCAGGAACTCCAGCAACGCGCTGAGATCGTCGGCCTCGAGCGTCGCAAGCAGGCCGCCGCGGCGGTCGCTGACAAAAGGCACGCCCGCATCGCGCAGCGCAAACTCGTACTCGGCCAGATGCGTGCGCGCGCGCACCAGTACGAGCACGTCGGACCAGTGGGCCGCGCGTTGCCGGCCATTGTCAGGCACGCGCAGATGTGTAACCCAGTGCGCGATTTCATTGGCGATCACGCGGCCCTCGCGATAACGCGTGTCGTTGTCGCGTTCGGCGCGCGCCGTCGTCAGCACGTCGCGCAGCCCGGCAGCAGTTTCCCGCGGCTGCTGCCTCTCGCTCTCAGCGAGCGGCAGCAGCACGAAGGCGCCCGCCTCCGATGCGCGTGTGCTTTGCGGCTGGTACAGCGGGTTGTGACCGGGCAGCGCGCGATTGAGGGTCGCGATCACGGCCCCTGAATTTCGGCGCGTGACATTCGTGCGCAAGTGGCAGGCAGCAAAGTCCCGGCGCAGCATCTCGCGCGCAGCATCGAAGACTCGCGGGTCGGCCCGGCGAAAACGATAGATCGACTGCTTGGGGTCGCCGACGACGAACACCGTCGGCCTGTCGCCGGCGGGTTCGGCAGCCTCCGTATCGAGTTCACCGTATGCGGCCAGCCATGACTGCAGCACCTGCCATTGCAGCGGATTGGTGTCCTGGAATTCATCGAGCAGGATGTGCCGATAACGCGCGTCGAGCCGGACCTGCATGTAGGCGGCCACATCAGCGTCCGCGAGCAAACGGTGCGCATGCCACTCGAGGTCGGTGAAGTCGAGCGCCTGCTGCTGCGTCTTGAGCTGCTGATAGACGTCGATCAGCAGCCGGCCGCAGGCCAGTGCGGCTTCGTTCAGCTTCAGCGCGCGCCAGGTGCGGCGCGCGACCAGCAGCTGCTGCAGGCGATCGACGACCAGCGCGTGCGCTTCGGAATACCGGCGCGCATGCTCGGCAGTCGGGAGTCTCGGCGCAACCCGATCCGGCATCAGAATGGCGATCGGCGTGAGCGTGCCCTTGGTGAGCATCAGCAGGCACGCGTCGCGGAATTGCCTCGCTTGTTCTACTGCCCCCGCTTCAAGCCATCGCTGCGCGCGGTCGATCGCACGGTCGATGGTCTTCAGCGGCTTGTTGAGCGAGCGCCACAGGTCGACCAGGCAACGGACGGCGTCGACAAATCCCGGGTCGCGCAGGCGCGTGCAGGGGTCTTCGTCTCCCGCCGAGCGCAGAGGTTCAAGTGCCCGCCCGGTGGCGCCGACTTCATCGCCGGCGACAAAACTCCACCACTCGGCGCGCCGGTGCAGGAACTGCTGCAGCAGCTTGCGGCCGGAGAATTCGCCGATGTCGTCGATCAGCCACTCCCAGGCGGCGCGCTCGGCCGCGTGCTCCGGACGCACGAGCGCTGCGCTGAAGTGCAGCCAGGCATCCGCGCGCAGGCGGTCGAACGTCTCCAGCAGCACCGGCGAAAACGGGATTCCCGACCCCAACGGCGCCCTTGAGATCAACTGCCAGAACCAGCCGTGGAAGGTCTCGATTGTCAGCGGTACGCGGGCAGTGACCACGCGCTCGTAGAGCCTGCGCGCAGCTTCGATCGCTGCCTGCGCCGCGCTGGCGGTCAGACCGCGCTGCCGAAGCAAGGCGGCGACCTCGGTGTCGTCGCTCCGGGCGAGTTCTTTCAGGTCGCGCAGGAGTCGCGAGTGCATCTCCTGCGCTGCCCGGCGCGTGAAAGTGATCGCCAGGATCGCGCCGGGTTCGGCTCCGTCGAGCAGGAGCCGCACGATTCGGCTCACCAGCAGCCAGGTCTTGCCGCTGCCCGCGCAGGCCTCGACGACCACGCTCGCGCGCGGATCACAGGCGCGTCGCGTGAACTCAGGCAGATCGATCGGGCGGTCGTCGACCAGATAGTCGCTCATCCTTCCGCGCCCTCTTGACCGGGCTCACCGTAGTTCTTCCAGTAGTCGCGCCGGCACAGTCCGCGCATCTCGCAGTACTCGCACACTGATTCCGCGCCGTTCGCCGGCAGCGGCGCTCCGTGGGCGATGCGTTGCAGATCGGACTGCAGCCGCGCGCCCACGACGTCGGTCAGCTCCCCGAAGTCCTGCTGCGGCAGTACCTGTTCGACACCGGGGTCGTCTTCCTTCGCACGATCGAAGCTCAGGTACGCCGCCTGTTCGGCACGGCCTTCGAGCAGCAGCCCGTAGAAAGGCAGCTGGACGTCTTCCCCGGGCACCTTGAGCCTGCTCCTGAGATCACTGGCCGAGCGTGCCTTGTAGTCGAGCAGAAGCAGGCGGCCATCGGCCGGATCGCCCGACTGCGTATCGATGCGATCCAGGCGGCCCGTCAATTCGACCGTACGTCCGTCGCGCAGCGCGATCCGATGGGATCGCTTCTCCTCGCCTCCCGCCCAGCGCCAGCCAGAGGCTGCATGCTGCCGCAGCCAGCCAATGTAGCCGTCGACGAGTCCGGCGAAGCGGCGCTCGAAGGCAAGCATCCCGGGCGCGCGTTCGATCTGCGGTGCGAACACCGCACTCGCATGTTCGCGCAGGCTCGTTGACAGAAGCTCGGGATCGACTGCGCTGAAATCGGCGGCGCCCCAGGCGCGATGAAACCGCCGCAGCACCTCGTGCAGGGCCTCGCCGAAGTCGCGCTTTTCAGGCGCTTCGATGACGTCATCGAGTTCGGCCAGCCGCAACAGGCGCCGCGCGTAGAACTGGTAGGGACAGTCGACGAGGCTCTGCGCATGGCTTGCGGAGACGTGCTCCGGCAGCAACGACGCGGCGCTGGGTGCCGGGCGCGCCAGCGCGATCGAATCGACCGCAACGACGTCGCGCGCCGGCTCGCGCAACATGTCGTCACCAAGCACGCGCCGCGTGACGAACTGCAATCGTTCGAGAAGTGGCGACAGCGGATTCGGTTCGTCGCCTCTGTGCCAGCGCCAGGTGGCAACAACGCGCGGCACCGAAGCCAACAGCGCGGCGAGCTGCGCCGCCTGCGCCTGCTGCGCGCGCTCTGCGGTTGCCAGCCCGAGTTCTGCGCGCACCGCATTGGTCATGAAGAGCAATTCGGCCGGCGCACTCGGCAGGTGCTGTGCATCGGCGCCGATCAGCAACGCAGCGTCGAAGCGGCGCAGGGTGGTCGCGGCGAGCGACACCATCACGACCGGGGAATCGACCTGACGGTCGATGAAGGCCGCTTCCTCGAACCTTGCCGCCAGCAGCGCACGAAAGTCGTCCAGTGTGGCGCGGCCGCCGAACGCCCCCAGTTCGCTTTCGAGTGCTGCGACTTCGCGCAACACCCAACTGCCCACGGGATCCGCGGCCAGCGCAGGGCGCATTCCGAGCACGTCGAGCATGCGCTGCAGCGCACGTGCATGGGCGACCAGCGTCGGACCGGCACGGCGCGCCGCCTGCGCCTGCAAATCAATCAGCGCCAGCACTTCACGTGCGCCGGCCGCAGGCGTGTCAGAAAACGCGGCCAGCGCACGGCGAATGGCTCGTGTGCCCTGCAGGGCACCGCCGGCGCGGATTGCTTTCTCGAACGCAAATAGCTCCTCCGCCTTGTTCGGCCGTCCTGCCAGCGTGAAGCTCGACTTCAGCCAGTCGAGCAGGTCGCGCCAGTACAGGTCGTCCGCGACCAGGTCGTACCAGCGCATCACGGCCGCGGCTGCGCTGGTGGTCGAGAGCTTCCAGCCGGTCTCGTCGCGCACGGCAATCTTCGCGCGCTCGAGCAACGCACGCACGCGGCGTGCCGTGAGCCGATCAAGCGCGACGAGCGCGATCGAATCGATGCCTGCCTGCCGCCACTGCAGCACCTGACGAGCAATCGCAATGGATTCCTCTTCGAGCGAAGTGGTCGAGACGATCTCGAGCGGTACGGGAAGTTGCGCACCGGGCGTCCGGGCCGCGTCCGCGCGGGTGGCGATCGCAATATCGCGATTCGCCCCGGCAAGCTCCGGCCAGGCCGCCGCCAGCAGTTGGTGTTCGCGAGTCCCGGGCACGATGTCTGGAACGATCAGCAGCACCGGAGCGTGCTGCGAGTAGTGATGCAGAAAGGCTGTTTCCCAGCGTGCCAGGCCGTCATCCTCTGGTCCGACCGCCAGGTTCGCACCGAGGTAGACCAACGGCCACATTGCGTGTCGCGCGCGCGACTCGAGTTCACGCAGGACGCGCGCCGCGCCATCGTCCGCGCTGCGCCGGGCGCGCCAGAGCTGCAAAACGAGTTGCGCCTGCGGCTGCAGAGCGCGCGCAGCGCGCCGGTGGAAGTGGCGCGCGAGACTGGCCTGCAATCGGCCGTCGAACGCGTCGGCATCGCCGACCGCGGCCAGTGTCAGTTCGTCACACAGCTGCGCCACGTCGCGCGCAAGCGCCCAGAGCGTTGCCGGCTGCGGACCGAACGCTTCGCGCACCCACGCGTTTGAGCGCAGCGCCGAGAAGATCTCGGCGCGGACCGCCGTTCCGGCGGCGAGCGGATGGCCCAGCCAATCGGTCAAGAGTGCGATGCGCGGCGGGATGAAGGAGACGTTGCCCAGCGATTCGCGCAACGCCGCACGCGCGAGCGTCGCCTGGGAACCGCCTGGTACCAGCCAGGTGATCGCTTGCAGCTGGCGCGCGGAAGCGCCTTTCCGGTCGGCAAAGTCGCGGACAGCGCGCGCGGCTGCAGCCCAGAATCCGGCGTCGGCGGCGAGGTGCAGGCGTTCAATCGGCATGTCTGCCATTGTAGGAACCCGCCAGAACCGGCTTGTGCCCACGACCGTTCGCACGGACAAGCCCGCAGAACCGTCGCGCAGTGCTACCATTGCATTAATTCAAGCCTGCCGCCCCGAAGATAGGGGTTGTGCCCCGGCCCGGAAGTCCCCACTTTCCCATCCTTGTGAATTCGCGCCTCGCCTGGCGCCAGAAGGACTCAAATGAGCGATATCAAGTATGTGAGCGACTCCTCGTTCGAGCAGGACGTGCTCAAGTCTGACGGTCCGGTCCTGGTCGACTACTGGGCCGAGTGGTGCGGACCTTGCCGGATGATTGCGCCGATCCTCGACGAGGTGTCGAAGGAGTACAACGGCAAGGTCACGGTCGCCAAGCTGAATGTCGACGAGAACCAGGCGACGCCGGCGAAATACGGCATCCGCGGCATTCCGACCTTGATGCTGTTCAAAAACGGCGCCGTGGTCGGCACCAAGGTCGGCGCACTTTCGAAGTCTCAATTGACCGCATTCATCGACAGCAACATCTGATCCACTCCCGGGCGCCTGCAGGTGCAGGCGCCTTCCCCCGCGGGTGCCGCGCCTTGTCCCAGGGCACCCCAGAACCTTCCGCCTGACCTGACTCCCCATGCACCTGTCCGAACTGAAAGCACTGCACGTATCACAACTTCTCGAGATGGCCACCGGGCTCGAGATCGACAACGCGAACCGGATGCGAAAGCAGGAGCTGATGTTCGCGATCCTGAAGAAGCGCGCCAAGGGCGGCGAGCAGATCTTCGGCGACGGTACGCTCGAGGTCCTGCCGGACGGTTTCGGATTCCTGCGCTCGCCCGAGACCTCCTACCTGGCGAGTACTGACGACATCTACATCTCGCCGTCGCAGATCCGCCGTTTCAACCTGCACACCGGCGACTCGATCGAGGGCGAGGTGCGCACGCCGAAGGACGGCGAGCGGTATTTCGCGCTGGTCAAGGTCGACAAGGTCAATGGCCAGTCGCCGGAGTCGACCAAGCACCGGATCCTGTTCGAGAACCTGACGCCGCTGTTTCCGGACGAACCCCTGATCCTCGAGCGCGACATGAAGGGCGAGGAAAACCTGACCGGCCGGCTGATCGACCTCGTCGCGCCGATCGGCAAGGGCCAGCGCGGCCTGCTGGTGTCGAGCCCCAAGAGCGGCAAGACGGTGCTGATGCAGCACATCGCACACGCGATCGCGGCCAATCACCCGGACGTCATCCTGATCGTGCTGCTGATCGACGAGCGGCCGGAAGAGGTCACGGAGATGCAGCGCACCGTGCGGGGCGAAGTCGTCGCGTCGACGTTCGACGAGCCGGCCACGCGCCACGTGCAGGTCGCGGAGATGGTGATCGAGAAAGCGAAGCGGCTGGCTGAGAGCAAGAAAGACGTTGTGATCCTGCTCGATTCGATCACGCGCCTGGCGCGCGCCTACAACACGGTCGTGCCGGCATCGGGCAAGGTGCTCACCGGCGGTGTCGACGCCAACGCGCTGCAGCGGCCCAAGCGTTTCTTCGGCGCTGCACGGAACATCGAGGAAGGCGGGTCGCTCACGATCATCGCGACCGCGCTGATCGACACCGGTTCGCGCATGGACGACGTGATCTACGAGGAGTTCAAGGGCACCGGCAACATGGAAATCCACATGGAGC
>DAINBQ010000058.1:0-1706 GCA_036732825.1 Burkholderiaceae bacterium
GCGCGAAGTCGTGGCCGTAGGTTTCCATGTGGTCGTTGTCGATGTTCGTCACGACGGCGAGCACCGGCATCAGGTTCAGGAACGACGCATCGGACTCATCGGCTTCGACGACGATGTAGTCGCCGCTGCCGAGCCGCGCGTTGGCACCTGCCGAATTGAGCCGTCCGCCGATGACGAAGGTCGGATCGAGCCCGCCCGCCGCCAGGACGCTCGCGACCAGGCTGGTGGTCGTCGTCTTGCCGTGCGTGCCGGCAATCGCGATCCCCTGCTTCAGCCGCATCAGTTCAGCCAGCATCACCGCGCGCGGCACGAGAGGCACACGGGCGACACGCGCGGCGAGCACTTCCGGGTTGTCCGCGGCGACCGCGGTTGACACGACGACGGCATCCGCGCCCTCGATGTTCGCGGCCGCGTGCCCCTGCGTGACCGTCGCACCGAGCTGTGCCAGTCGCTTCGTCGCTGGATTGGCCGCCGTGTCGGATCCGCTCACCCGGTAACCGAGCGTCAGCAGCACTTCGGCAATGCCGCTCATGCCGCTGCCACCTATACCCACAAAGTGAATGTGTTTGACGGCGTGCTTCATGCCGCCACCTTCTCGATGACCGAGGCGACGGTCTCCGTCGCGTCCGGCTTGCCGAGCGCGCGCGCGGCCTCGGCCATTCGCTGCAGGCGCTCCCGCGTCAGTTCGGCGATCAGCTGCGCAATGCGCGGCGCGCTCGCCTCCGGCTGCGGCAGGTGGATCGCGGCGCCGTGCGCCGCCATGAACTCGGCATTGGTCCGCTGGTGGTGCGTGGTGGACACCACGAGCGGCACGAGAACGCTCGCGGCCCCGGCCACCGCGAGTTCGCTGACGGTGATTGCCCCGGCACGGCAAAGGACGACGTCGGCCGCCGCATAGCGCGCCGCAATGTCGTCGATGAACGGGATGATTTCGGCGTCGACGCCGGCATTGCGATATGCCGACTGGACAGTTTCGACGTGCTTTGCGCCGCACTGATGGACGACGCGGGGACGCTGCGCAGGAGCAAGCAGCGCCAGCGCGGCGGGCAGCGTCTCGTTCAGTACCTGCGCGCCCAGGCTGCCGCCGATGACCAGCAGGGAAAGCGGGCCGTCGCGTCCGGCATAGCGTTGCGCCGGCGGCGCAATGCGCGCGATATCGGCACGTACGGGGTTGCCGGTGACGAGTCCCTTCTCGCCTGCGGCGCCGGCGGCTGCACCGTCGAAACCGCACAGCACGGCGGACGCCAGCGACTTCAGCATGCGGGTCGACATCAGCGGTGCCGCGTCCGGGTTGAGCAGCACGAGCGGCACGCCGAGCGTGCTGGCCGCCATGCCCGCCGGAACTGCGACGTAACCTCCGGTCGAGAACACGACCCCCGGATGACGGCGCCGGATCACCGCGCGGCTTTGCCACAACGCACGGAGCAGTGCGAAACCTCCGAGCAACAGCGTCCTGAGGCCCTTGCCGCGCAGACCGGTGAAGTCGATCGCATCGAACACAATGCCGCGCGGTTCGACCAGACTGCGCTCCATGCCGGCCCGGGTGCCGAGCCAGCTGACCGACCACCCGCGGCCGCGCAGTGCTTCGGCCACTGCGAGCCCGGGCATCACGTGCCCACCGGTACCCGCAGCAACCACGACGAGATGCCGGGCGGCGCTCATGCCCGCCCCCCCCGCATCAGCACGCGGTTTTCCCGATCGACACG
>DAINBQ010000058.1:1806-14992 GCA_036732825.1 Burkholderiaceae bacterium
GCGGCGCTCATGCCCGCCCCCCCCGCATCAGCACGCGGTTTTCCCGATCGACACGCAGCAGAATTGCGAGCGCGACCAGCGTCGAGAGCAGCGCCGATCCGCCGTAGCTCATCAGCGGAAGCGTCAGCCCCTTGGTCGGCAGCAGCCCGGTCGCGACGCCGATGTTGATGAAGGCCTGCACGCCGATCCAGGCGCCGACGCCCTGCGCGACCAGGCCGGCAAACGTTCGCTCGAGCGCGATCGCCTGGCGGCCGATCTCGAATGCACGCTTGATCAGCCAGTAGAACAGCACGACGACGGTCAGCACGCCGACCAGGCCGAGTTCCTCGCCCAGCACCGCAAGAATGAAGTCGGTATGAGCCTCCGGCAGGTAGTGCAGCTTCTCGACACTCCCGCCCAGGCCGACCCCGAACCATTCGCCGCGGCCGAATGCGATCAGCGAGTGCGACAGCTGGTAGGCCTTGCCGAGCGCGTTGTCTTCGGACCAGGGATCGAGGTAGGCGAAGATGCGATCACGCCGCCACGGCGATAGCCAGATCACCAGCATGAAGACGCTCGCCAGCGCGGCAGAGATGCCCGCGAAGAGCTTTCCGTTCACGCCGCCGAGAAACAGGATCGCCATCGCGATCGCGACGATGACGCCGAAGGCACCGAGGTCTGGCTGCAACAGCAGCAATACGCCGATCGCGCCCATCACGACGGCTATCGGCAGGAAGCCCCGGCCAAAGTGGTGCATGTAGTCCTGCTTGCGAACCGTGAAGTTCGCCGCGTACAGCACGCAGGCCACTTTCATCAACTCCGACGGCTGCAGGTTCAGGAAGCCGAGAGGAATCCAGCGCTTCGCGCCGTTCACGCCCTTGCCGATGCCGGGCGCGAGCACGAGCACCAGCAACGCGAGGGCCCCCACGAACAGGTACGGCGCGAGCCGCTGCCAGGTCGCCATCGGAATCTGGAATGCGACGACGGCCGCGCAGAAGGCGATCGCCAGCGAGAACAGGTGGCGCACCAGGAAATGCGTGGGCGCGACGTGGTAGCGAGGAGAATCGGCTAGTGAGATCGACGCCGAATACACCATCACGGTGCCGATCAGCACAAGAGCGAACGCGACAGCGGCGAGCGCGCGATCGACGTTCGGCAGCGTCGATGTGCGCGCGGCCGGCAACGCGCTGCCGAGACCGGCAAGCGCCATCATCGATCCCGCCGGGCTGAATTCGCGAACCCGGCCGCGCGGACGACGGAGTGTTCGCAACCAGTTCAGCATGGCTGCCCCGCTTCGGCCGACAGCTCGCGAACCGCTTCGGCGAAGACTTCGGCCCGGTGCTCGTAGTTGCGGAACATGTCGAGGCTCGCGCAGGCGGGCGACAGCAGCACCGCATCGCCGCCGCGCGCGAGCTGCGCCGCAGCGGCGACCGCCTGCTCCAGCGTATCGGCCGCGGCCAGCGGCACCTGCGGCGCGGATAGCTCGAGCGCGGCGCGGATCCGTGGCGCGTCGCGCCCGATCAACACCGCGGCCCGCGCGTTGCGGACCAGTGGAGCGGCCAGCGGCGCGAAGTCCTGCCCCTTGCCGTCGCCGCCGAGGATCGCGACCAGTTTCCGGCCTTCCGCGCCGAGCCCCTCGAGCGCCGCCACCGTGGCGCCGACATTCGTGCCCTTGCTGTCGTCGTAGTACTGGACTCCCGCGATCGTCGCGATCAACTGCAGCCGGTGCGGTTCACCTTCGTAACTGCGCAGTGCATGCAGCAGCGGCGCGAGCGGGCAGCCGATCGCGCGCGCGAGCGCCAGCGCAGCCATCGCATTGAGCGCGTTGTGGCGGCCGCGGATGCGCAGCGCATCGGCGGGCATCAGACGGTGCATGTGCAGTTCGGCCACCGGCGGAGCTTCGACGGCCGGCTTCTTGCGTCGGCCCGCGGCCAGGTCCTCGGCCCAGGCGAGCCAGGCAATGCCGCTGTCGAACACGATTCCGTAGGCATCGGGTGTCGTCGGTGCACCGGCGCCGAACGTCACGACGCGCGCGTTCCTGCGGGCCATCGCGGCGACGCGCGGATCGTCGCGGTTCAGCACCTGCACGGTTTTCGCACCGAAGATGCGCGCCTTCGCCGCCGCGTAAGCGTCCAGCGTGCCGTGCCAGTCGAGGTGATCATCGGTCACGTTCAGCACGGCCGCGACATCGCACTGCAGGGAGCGCGTCGTCGCCAGCTGGAAACTCGACAGCTCGACGACCCACACGTCCGGAAGCTCGCCTGAAGACAGCCGCTCGCGCAGCGCATCGAGCGCCGCCGGTCCGATGTTGCCGGCGACTGCGACGCGCTTGCCGCTGTGCTCGATCAGCAAACCGGCAAGCCGCGCCGTTGTGGTCTTGCCGTTGGTGCCGGTCACCGCGACGACAAGCGGCGCGTAACCGCGCTCGGCCTTCAGGCGCGCAAGTTCGCGCGCGAACAGTTCGATCTCGCCGACCACTGCGATCTTGCGCGCTGCGGCCGCCTTGACCAGCGGCGCCGCCGGCGAGAGCGTCGGCGACAGGCCCGGGCTCAGCGCGACCAGATCGACGCCATCGAGCAGGTCCTTTGCAAAGCCGCCGCCGATGAACTCGGCCTGCGGCAGTTCTGCGCGCAATGCCGGCAGCTGCGGGGGATCACTGCGCGTGTCGGCGACGCGCAGCGCATGGCCCTGCGCCGCGAGCCAGCGCGCGACGGCCAGCCCGCTGGCGCCGAGTCCGAGGACGAGGGCGCGCTGAGTCACGGAGCCTCCACGCTGCGCGCTGCGGCGCGAGCTTGCTTGAAGCGGTTCTGCGCTGCGCGGGTACGAGCCTCCGGGCTACGCCCTGCGGCGCGAGCTTGCTTGAAGCGGTTCTGCGCCGCGCTCATCGGATCTTCAACGTGGAGAGGCCCACCAGCACGAGCATCATGCTGATGATCCAGAACCGCACGACGACCTGCGTCTCCTTCCAGCCGGAGAGCTCGAAGTGGTGGTGCAGCGGCGCCATGCGGAAGATGCGGCGCCCGCCGCTCCACTTGAAGTAGGCGACCTGCATCATCACGGAAACCGTCTCGACGACGAAGACGCCGCCCATGATGAAGAGCACGATCTCCTGCCGCGTGATCACCGCGATCGTGCCGAGCGCGCCACCGAGCGCGAGCGCGCCCACATCGCCCATGAAGACTTCGGCCGGGTAGGCGTTGAACCAGAGGAAACCGAGCCCGGAGCCGGCGATCGCGCCACAGATGATCACCAGCTCCCCGGCGCCCGGGATATAGGGGAACAGCAGGTAACGTGCGAAGTCCGCGCGGCCGATCACGTAGGCGAACACGCCGAGCGCGGCGCCGATCATCACGGTCGGCATGATCGCGAGCCCGTCGAGTCCATCGGTCAGGTTCACCGCGTTGCTGGTGCCGACGATGACGAAGTACGACAGCAACACGAATCCGAACACGCCGAGCGGGTAAGCGATGTTCTTGAAGAACGGGACGATCAGATCCGAACGCGGCGGCAGGTCGATGTAGAAGCCCTGGCTGACCCACTGCACCATCAGCACCCATATCTTGTCGTTCGACGGTGCCGCGATCGCGAACGCGAGATAGAACGACGCAGCCAACGCGATCAGTGACTGCCACATGTACTTTTCGCGCGCGCTCATTCCCTTCGGGTTGCGATGCACGATCTTGCGGTAATCGTCGATCCAGCCGATCCAGCCGAAGCCGATCGTGACGATCAGCGTTACCCAGACAAAACGGTTCGACAGGTCGGCCCACAGCAGCGTCGTGATCCCGATCGAGATCAGGATCAACGCGCCGCCCATCGTCGGAGTGCCGGATTTCACGAGGTGCGTCTGCGGACCGTCGCTGCGCACTGCCTGGCCGATCTTCATCGACGTGAGCCGCCGGATCACCCACGGGCCGGCGGCCAGCCCGATCAGCAGCGCCGTGGCCGCCGCCAGCACGGCGCGCAGCGTCAGGTACGAGAAGACGTTGAATGCGCGGATGTCCTGCGCCAGCCATTCGAACAGCTCGAGCAGCATCAGTTCGCCTTCTGCATGTCGGTCGTCCCTGCCGTTTCCGCCGCCGTCAACGCCTGCACGACCCGCTCCATCCGCATGAAGCGCGATCCCTTGACGAGGACGGTCGCGGCCGCGTCGAGGTCGCTGCGCAGCGTCGCGACCAGCGACTCGACGGTGTCGAAGTGGCGCGCGCCCGCGCCAAAGCTCGCGACCGCCTCGCGCGTCAATGGTCCGGTCGCGTACAGCGCGTCGATGCCCTGTTCGTGTGCGTAGGCGCCGATCTCGCGGTGAAACTCCGGACCGCGCGTACCGACTTCGCCCATGTCGCCGAGCACCAGCAGGCGCGGTGACGGGGCGACCGCGAGCAGGTCGATCGCGGCCCGGACCGAGTCCGGGTTCGCGTTGTAGCTGTCATCGATCAGCTCGGCGCCCGCCTCGATGCGCAGGCGTGCGCCCCGGCCGGCCACCGGGCGGAACGCCTGCAGACCCGCGAGGATCGCCGACGCATCGACGCCCGCGCCGATGCAGCAGGCTGCCGCGGCCAGGGCGTTGCGGACGTTGTGCAGGCCCGTCACGCCGAGATGGACGTCGATTTCGCCGAGCGGGGTGGCCATCGAGACCCGGGCCCCATCGCGATCGATCTCGTAGGTGGCCATGACCACCGCAGAATCCTCGAGACCGAAGTCGATCACCCGCCGTGTCCCGGCCAGCCGGCGCCAGATCGGCGCGCACGGATCGTCGGCCGGGAACACTGCCACGCCATCCTCCGACATCGGCAGCGCGGCGATCACTTCGCCGTTCTCGTGCGCCGTCGCTTCCACCGACTGCATGAACTCCTGGTGTTCACGCTGCGCGTTGTTGACCAGCGCGACGGTCGGCCGGACCAGGTCGGCCAGATACGCGATCTCGCCCGGGTGATTCATTCCAAGCTCGAACACGGCGGCGCGATGCTGGCGGGAGAGCTGCCACAGCATCAGCGGCACGCCGATCTCGTTGTTCAGGTTGCCCTGCGTCGCGAGCCGGCCCTTGTCACCGAACGCGATCGCGAGGATGGACGCGATCATCTGCGTGACGGTCGTCTTGCCGTTGCTGCCGGCCACCGCGATCACGGGCAGCGTGAAGCGCGCGCGCCACTGCGCGGCCGCGCGGCCGAGCGCGCGCCGGCTGTCGGTGACGATGATCTGCGGAATCTCGATCGCGAGCGGACGTTCGACCAGGGCTGCGGCCGCGCCTCGTTCGCGCGCCTGCGCCACGTAGTCGTGCCCATCGAAACGTTCGCCGCGCAGCGCGACAAAGAGCGCCCCGGCCGTCAGCGTGCGCGTGTCGGTCGAGACGCTCGAGAAACCGATGCGTCCGTCGCCGCGGGTCGCGTTCGCCGCCACGGCCCGCCCAAGTTCGCTCACCGTCATCAGTGCGCTCACGTGCGGCCCCGCGCCGACAGCGCCGCGCGCGCCTGCGCGACATCGGAAAAAGGCAGCTTGCTCGATCCGACGATCTGGTAATCCTCGTGCCCTTTGCCGGCGATCAGCACGACGTCCTCGGGCGCCGCGCGGCCGATGGCGTCCTCGATCGCCTGCCTGCGATCGACGATCGTCACCAGCTCGCGCGCCTGAACCGCACCCGCCGCGACCTGCGCGACGATCGACGCCGGATCCTCGGTGCGCGGATTGTCGCTGGTGACGACGACGGCGTCCGCGTGCTGTGCCGCCGCTTCACCCATCGGAGCACGCTTGCCCGGATCGCGATCGCCGCCGGCGCCGAAAACGGCCCACAGCCGGCCGCCACGCGCCTCGGCCAGCGGCCGCAGTGCCTGCAGCGCCTGCGCCAGCGCATCCGGCGTGTGTGCGTAATCGATGACCGCGAGCGGGGCATCCGGGCGTGCGACGCGCTGCATACGTCCCGGCGGCGGCTCCAGGCGCGGCAACGCGGCAACTGCGCGCGCGAAATCGATGCCGCAGGCGAGCGATACGCCGGTCACCCCGAGCAGATTCTCGACGTTGTATTGCCCCACGAGCGGCACCTCGACCACAACCGCTTCCCCGTCGAGCATGACGCGAAATGCAAGCCCGATAGGCGTCGCCCGGATCGAGTCGGCCGTGAGCCTGTGCGCGAGTCCGGCGATGTGGGCGTCGCGCACGCTGTATCCGGTCGTCCTCACGCCACGTTCGATGAGGCGCGCGGCGAACCTCAGACCGGCTTCGTCATCGAGGTTGATGACTGCATGCGAAAGCGGCCCCTCGAACAGCAGTGACTTCGCGGCTTCGTAGCGCTCCATCGTGCCGTGGTAGTCGAGATGGTCGCGCGTCAGGTTGGTGAACAGCGCGACGTCGTATTTCATGCCCTGCACGCGGCCCTGCTCGAGGCCGATCGACGACACTTCCATCGCGAGCGCCTGCGCGCCCGCATCGAGCAGGCGCCGCACCTCCCGCTGCAGCGAAACCGGATCCGGCGTCGTGAGCGGGCTCGCGTCGAACAGTTCGTCGGTAAAGCCGATGCCGATCGTGCCGATGACCGCGCAGCGGCGGCCCGAGCGCGTCAGCAGCTGCGCGATCCACTGGCTGCAGGAGGTCTTGCCATTGGTGCCGGTGACGCCGATCGACAGCAGGCGTTCGCTCGGATGGCCATAAAAGCTCGCGGCCAGCGGCCCGAGCAGGCGTTGCAGTCCCGGCACAGCGCGTACCGGCAACGACGGCGCGGCGCCGCTCCAGCCATCGGCTTCGACCAGTGCCGCAGCAGCGCCGCGTTCCGCGGCGGCAGGAAGGTAGCTGCGGCCGTCAGTCTGCTCTCCGGGGACCGCGATGAAGACATCGCCGCGCTGCAGCTTGCGGCTGTCGAGCTGCAAATCGCGCTGCTGCGCGAAAACTGCAGGCGCGACCGACCGCAGCCACTGCAGCGAATCCGTCACCTCGTTCGCCGTCGCAGTCATCGCGCGGCCTTCGTCGCAGTCAGCGCGATCAGCGGCGCATGGGTCGGCTCGAGCGGACCGTCCGGTGCGATCTGCAAGGTGCGCAGCGCGCCGGCCGTGATCTGAGCGAAGGCCGGTGCGGCGACCTGGCCGCCGTAATAGACGCCTCCGCTGGGTTCGTCGACCATCACCGCGACCACGATGCGCGGGTCGGATACCGGTGCGAAACCCACAAACGACGAGACATATTCCTTCACGTACTGGCCGTTGCGCAGCTTCTGTGCGGTTCCGGTCTTGCCGGCCACGCGATAACCGGGAATGCGTGCAGCCGGCGCCGTTCCATCGGCAGCAACCGCCATTTCCAGCATCTTGCGCAGCGCGCGTGCGGTGGATGGCGACATCACTCGCACCGGAACGATCGGCGCATCGGTCCTGAGCAGCGTCAAAGGCACCAGATCGCCATCGCGCGCGAACACCGAGTAGGCCCGCGCCAACTGGATCAGCGTCACCGAGACGCCATGGCCGTATGAAATCGTCGCCTGCTCGATCGGACGCCACGTCTTGGCCGGCCGCAGCCGCCCCGCGACGGCGCCCGGGAATCCCAGCTGCGGCGCCTGGCCGAAGCCGGCCGCGGTGTAACTGTCCCAAAGCGTCTGCGCCGGGAGTTCGAGCGCGATCTTTGCGGTCCCGACGTTGCTCGATTTCGCAACGACTTCCTCGACGGTCAATACGCCATGCGCGTGCGCATCTCCGATCGTCCGACCGCCGATCGTCAAACGGCCGGGCGCGGTCTGGATCGGCGTGTGAGGCTTTACGGTGCCGGCCTCGAGCGCCGCCGCGACCGCGAACGGCTTCATCGTCGAGCCGGGCTCGAAAGTGTCGGTCAGCGCACGGTTCCGTATCGCGTCGCCGCTCAGCCGGCCCCGCGCATTCGGATCGAAGCTCGGCCAGTTCGAGAGCGCCAGCACTTCACCATTGGTGACGTCGATGACGATCGCGGCACCGGCCCTGGCCTTGTGCTTTTCGATCGCATTGCGCAAGGCCGATTGCGCGATGAACTGGATGCGATTGTCAATCGACAACGCGAGATCGCTGCCATCGAGCGGCTCGCGCAGCCAGTCGTCTTCGACCACCCGTCCCAGGCGATCCTTGATCACGCGGCGGCTGCCGGCGCGCCCGGCCAGTTGTCGCTCGTGAGCGAGTTCGATTCCTTCCTGGCCACGATCCTCGACGTTGGTGAAGCCGATCACGTGCGCGTTCGTCGGCCCCTCCGGATAGTGCCGCTTGAATTCCCGGCTCGAGTGGATGCCCGCGATCCTCAGCGCGGCGATTCGCTCGGCAACGTCAGCGTCGACCTGTCGCCGCAGGTAGACGAAGCTGCGATCGTCCGTGGCGAGCCGCCGTTTCAGTTCGGCGAGGTTCATCTGCAGCAGTCGCGCGAGTTCGGCCAACTGAGAGCCGGTTGCATCGACGTCGTCAGGAATCGCCCAGATGGCCTTCGCAGGTATCGACGACGCGAGCACGACTCCATTGCGATCCGTGATGCGGCCGCGCGTGGCCGGGATATCGAGCGTGCGCGCGTAGCGCGCTTCTCCCTGCCGCTGCAGGAAGTCCGACGACGCCCCGCTCATCAGGAAGATCGCGCGACCGGCCAGTGCGACGAACGCGGCGAATAGCATGAACAGCAGCAGCTTCGAACGCCACGCCGGCAGCGCGACCGTCAGCAGCGGATTGGCGTTGAATCCGACGCGTTCGCTGCGACTGCGGCCCCCGCCCCCGCGGCGCGGGCTGCGCGTGCCGAATGCACCGGCGGCGATGCGGGGAGTGTCCGGTCTCATTTCCTGGCCGGTGCGGCCGGCGCCGCAGCCACTGCGGCGGGCAGGTTCAGAAACACGGTCCGGCTGCCGTCGACGGGCTTCAGCCCGATGCGCCGCGCTTCGGCCTCGACATAGGCCGGCTGCGACAACCGGGCGAGCTCGATCTTCAGCCGGTCGTATTCGACGTCGTGCTGCTTTGCCTGCTGCTGGGCCCGCTCCAGATCGATGAAGAGTGCGCGCGCCCGATGCTGTGCGGTGACGAGCGCGAGCGCCGAGCCGAACAGCGCCAGTCCCAGCAGAAGCAGCAGCCCGCGCCGGATCATCGTGCCTCCGGCCACGGTTCGGACGTGCGTTGTGCGACCCGCATGACGGCGCTGCGCGCGCGCGGATTGGCGGCCGCCTCTACCGCATCGGGCAGGACGCGGGCCACCGCGGCCAGCGTCGGCCGCGGCAGTTCGCTCGCGCGCAACGGCAGACGCCGTGCCGCGGTCATCTGCCGCTCCGGGTGCGCATGCGCATCGATGAAGCGCTTGACGATGCGGTCCTCGAGCGAATGGAAGCTGATCACGACCAGACGTCCCCCGAGCGCGAGCATCGACCCCGACTGTTCGAGTGCTAGCGCCAATTCCTCAAGCTCTTGATTGACGTGAATCCGTAAAGCCTGAAAAGTCCGCGTGGCCGGATGCTGGGTCGCATCCTTGCGGCTCCGGCCGACCGTGTTCGCCACGAGAGCGGCAAGGTCCGCGGTGCCGGCTGGCGGCCTCCCAGCCGAGCGGCGAGCCACAATCGCCTTTGCAATCGATGCAGCAGCCCGTTCTTCCCCATAGTCCCGGATCACCCGCGTCAGTTCTTCAACGGTTGCGCGCGCCAGAAACTCGGCGGCGGTTTCGCCGCGCGACGTGTCCATGCGCATGTCGAGCGGTCCGTCGGACCGCAATGAGAATCCGCGCGCCGCGTCGTCGATCTGCGGCGACGACACGCCGATGTCGAGCAGCACGCCCTGCACCTGCGGAATCGACAGCGCAGCAAGCGTCTCGCGCAGGCGTGAAAATGCCGTGTGCTCCGCGTGAAAGCGCGGATCGCGAATCGCGGCTGCCGCCTCGATCGCGCGCGGGTCCCGGTCGAGTGCGATCAGTCGGCCCTGCGCACCGAGCCGTTCGAGGATCAACCGCGAATGGCCGCCGCGCCCGAACGTCGCATCGACATAGGTCCCGTCGGGGTCCGTCAGCAGGTGCTCGACAGCCTGAGCAGCGAGCACCGAACGGTGCCCGGAGGCGTTCGGTGAAGTCGGGGAGGACATTCACCGTCAGAAGGTGAAGCCGGCAGCGGAATCAGGCAGGCCGTCGGCGAGCGCCGCGCGTTCGTGCTCGGCCAGGCGCGCGGCATCCCAGAGCTCGAAGTGCGCTCCCATTCCGAGCAGCATCAGGTCGCGTTCGAGCATTGCGGCCGCGCGCAGTTCGGTCGGCACCAGCACGCGCCCCGCGCTGTCGAGATCGACGTCGGTCGCATTGCCGAGCAGCAGGCGCTGCAAGGCACGCGCCGAATACGGAAGCTGCGCAATCTGCTCGCGCCGCGCTTCCCAGGTCGGCCGGGGATACAGGAGCAGGCAGCCATCGGGATGGCGGGTCAACGTCAACCGGCCGTCGCAGTTCGCGGCGAGCGCATCCCGATGGCGGCTCGGCATCGAAAGCCGGCCTTTGCCGTCAAGCGTCAGTTGTGAAGCGCCCTGGAACACGCTGAGTCCCCGTCAGGAGGCAGAAGTGCGGCTTCTACGGCGAAGCGAACACTAACCAGCCCACTGTCTCCCACTTTTTCACACAGAGCGCGACTGTACGGCAGCGCCGCGCAGGCGGTCAAGAGAAAAGCCGGGAGTTTTTCAATGTTGACAAGGACTTAGCCGCGCTTCTTGCAGGCATTCCGCGAATGCGAATTACCGAACGAAAAGAATGAGATAGCAAGCGGACTGCAAGTGAACTCTCAGGACGACTCGCGTTCCGAGGGACTGCCGTTCATCAGGACCAGACCGCGCGCGGGTCTCTGGTACGCGGCCAGTTGATCAGAGTGGGTGGCGGCGCGATTGCGAAAACCTATCAGGAACATGAACGCGACTTGTCGTGCGGCTCGCGATCTCCGCGAGCGTCCCTGCAGGAAAGGCAAAGTCCGCCTGTACGCCGGATTCTGTTCGGCATCCTTGCGGGCACCGTGACGACCATTCCTCTAGGCCGGCGATCGCTCGCCGGCTCAAGCCACCTACCCGCGGCCTCCCCGAGCAGGATCATCGGCCGCCTATTTGGTGTTGCTCCGCGTAGAGATTGCCCGTTTCACCCGAACTGAATCGGTTCGTCTCTGTTGCTCTGATCCTCACCTCACGGTGGGCAGGCGTTACCTGCTACGCCGCTCTGCGGAGTCCGGACGTTCCTCGGCTTCGGATCGAAGACGCGGTCGCCCGGCGAACTTTGCAGAGCGAATTTTACGCGCTTGCCGGTGCTGCAACACGGATCTCTCCCGATGTCACGATAAGCGCGCGAATTCCTTCGCTTCCCGTCGGCGCCGCCACGGATGGGCGGCTTACCGTGCTGGCGTCGACCCGCCCGGGTCCAATTCCGCCAGAATGCGAGCCGTTGTGACCGTTGCCGAACCCCATCGCCTGAACCTGATCGTCGTCGAGGACTCGGAGCTCGACTACGAGCTGCTGGTCGCCATGCTGATGCGCGAGGGACTCAGGCCAAGCTCGACGCGCGTCGAGGACGAGGCAGGCATGCGCGAGGCGTTTGCAGAGGGGCGCGTCGATGCGGTGATCACCGACCATAATCTCCCTCGCTTCGATTCATTCGCTTCGCTGAAAGTCGCGAAGAGCGTCGATGCCGACATTCCCGTCATCGTCCTGTCCGGCGAAATGTCCGAGGAACTGGCCGTCGCTGCGCTGCATGCGGGGGCCGACGACTTCGTGCTGAAAACGCGCATGTTCCGCATCGCGTCAGCGCTGCAGCACAGCCTGCGGGCCGCCGAATCGCGACGCGAGGCACGCGGCGCGGTGGCCGCGCTGGCCGAAAGCGAGTCGAAGCTCCACGCATTGACCCAGCACCTGGAGCGTGCGAAGGAGGAAGAACGACGCGCGATCGCACAGGAGATCCACGACGACGTCGGCGGCGCGCTGACTGCGCTGAAGTTCGAGCTGGCCCGGCTGACGAGAGAGCTGGCCGGCAACGAGGCGCTGCGACCTCGCCTCGACGCGATCAGCCACCTGCTCGAGTCCGCCGTCGTCGCGAGTCACCGCATCCAGCATGCGCTGCGCCCTGCGGTACTCGACGCGGGACTCGTGGCGGCTCTCGAATGGCTGACGCGCGGCTTCGCTGAGCGCACCGGCATCCCGGTCGATTTCCGAGCCAATCGCGAGGAATTCGAGATTGCGCCGGATCGCGCCGCGGCGCTGTATCGCGTCGCGCAGGAGGCGCTGACGAACATCCGCAAACATGCCGCCGCGTCCCGGGTCCATATGCAGCTGTTCGCGCTGGCTGGTGAGATTTCGCTCGAGGTGGCGGACGACGGCACCGGCTTCGAGCCGGGCAGCCTCGACGTGACGCCGGGCTTCGGCGTGCGCGGCCTGCTCGAACGCGCACGCGGGCTCGACGGCTGGGCCGAGATCTCCTCTTCGCCCGGCCGCGGCACGACTGTGATGTTCTCGATTCCGCCGGCTGCAGCCGAGCGCGGCCGGCCCGGCGCAGCAGCGCCACTCATGACGCGGACGGAGGCCGGCAATGGCAGTTAGGTTGTTCGTCGTCGACGATCACGCGATCGTCCGGCGCGGCATCGTGCAGGTCCTGTCCGAGCACCCGGACGTGCAGATCGTCGCCGAAGCCGCGGATTACGCCGGCCTGCGCGCAGAACTCAAGAAGCACGGCGAGCCCGACGTGCTCGTGATGGACGTGGGCTTGCCGGGCAAAAACGGCATCGACATCCTGAAGGCACTGCGCGACGAGCATCCGAAACTGAAGGTGCTGATGGTCAGCATGTATCCGGAGGACCAGTACGCGGTGCGCGCGTTTCGCGCCGGCGCATTCGGCTACCTGAACAAGGCAAGCGCCCCGGAGAAACTGCTCGAGGCGCTATCGCAGGTGATCGCCGGCCGCAAGTACGTGACGCCGGAGATCGCGCAGGCGCTGATCGAAAACCTGAACGCACCTGAGGACGACGTCGCGCCGCATGAGAAGCTGTCGGACCGCGAGTTCCAGACGCTGAAACTGATCGCCTCCGGCAAACGCCTATCGGATATCGCCGAGGAACTGGCGCTGAGCCCGAAGACCGTCAGCGTCTACCGTGCGCGCATCCTCGAGAAAATGGGTATGAGCAACAACGCCGAGCTGACGCATTACGCGATCAAGAACGGTCTCGTCGAGTGACGCCTGAGCCGGGGCTTGCCCGGCGGCAAGTGACTTCTCTTGTCTCGCCAAGAGAAGTCACCAAGAGAAG
>DAINBQ010000059.1:0-14882 GCA_036732825.1 Burkholderiaceae bacterium
GCGTTTCGCCGCGCAGCGCCTCGGCGCGGCGCGCGATGGCTCGCGTCATCCCCTTGAAGATGAAAAGGTGCGCAGGAACCAGCGCGTACCAGTAAAGCAGACCCCAGACACCTTGCGGATGCCAGTACGCGGTCTCGGTGATCCGCGTCGTGCCGTCACCGACGGGTTCGAGCACGAATTCGAGGATGCCTGCGCC
This sequence comes from Burkholderiaceae bacterium, assembly GCA_036732825.1. Classification (GTDB taxonomy): domain Bacteria; phylum Pseudomonadota; class Gammaproteobacteria; order Burkholderiales; family Burkholderiaceae_F; genus DAINBQ01. Next base: position 197 of record DAINBQ010000059.1, read on the forward strand.
GGGAGCGCGCATTCCGAAATTCAGCGTCAGCCGCCGTTCCGGCTCCAGCGCAACGACGGTCCAGTAGTCGATCGTGTCGCCGACGCGAAGCTCGGTTGGATGACGGCGCCCGTGCGTGAATCCCGGCCCACCAGCCAGCCAGTCGAGCAGTTCGCGCAGCCACCAGAGTGCGCCCATGTAGTAGTAACCGGTGTCGCCTCCAAGCGCGGTTACCACTTGCCACACGGCTGCGGGCGGTGCGGACGCAATTGCTGATCCGCTCGCTCTTTTTGCGTAGAACGCGTAGTCGTGCCGGTAGGCGCGATACGCGAATGCGCCTTCGGTCCAGCGACCCGCGACCTGCTGCTCGCGCTCGGCACGCAGCGCGGCCTCGACTGCCGACTTGAAGTCGAGCAACTTCTGGGGCACCAGCGCGCGCAGGGGCGCATCATGCGCCGGGATGTCGTGCTTCAGTCCGCCGATCAGTGCGCGCGCGATGCTGGCCGGCACCGCGGTCACGAGGCCGAGCCAGTAGGACGAAAGCGTCGGGCTCAGTACCGGAACGCGCACGATGCGCGGCCGCTTGCCGATGACCTCCCCGAACTGCAGCATCATCTGCTCGTAGCTGAGGTACTCGGGTCCGCCTGCGTCAAAGATATGTCCAGCCGCCTGCGGCAGGCGCGCAACCCGCACCAGGTACTCGAGCAGATTTGCGAGTGCGATCGGCGAGGAGCGCGACTGAACCCAGCGCGGCGTCACCATCAGCGGCAGGTGATACACGAGATCGCGGATCACCTCATAGGCGGCCGATCCGGGGCCGACGATGATGCCCGCTCGTATCTCGGTGACCGGAACCGGCCCCGCGCGCAACCGGTCGCCCGTCTCCTTGCGCGACACCAGGTGTTCGGAGTCCGCGTCTGCCGGGACGAGGCCGCCGAGATAGATGATGCGTCTCACTCCCGATTCGGCGGCGGCGCGCGCGAAATTCTCCGCAGCCTGGAGATCGAGCTGGCCGAAATCGCGGCCGGCCGCCATCGAGTGCACCAGGTAATAGGCGATCTCCGCGTCCGCCAACGCGGGGCCCAGCGTCTGCGGCACGAGCGCGTCGGCCTCGACGATTTCGACACCCTGCCAGCCACGCGCTTCGAGGACAGCCCGCTGGCGGCTGACCGCGCGCACGCGCGCGCCCTCGGCGAGGAGCCGCGGCACGAGGTTGCTTCCGACATATCCGCTCGCGCCGAACACGACGACCGGCCCGCCGGAGTCCGAGGACCCGACGGAGTCAGTGCGCACAGGAAGCGGGCTGCCTGCGGTCACTGCACGGTCAGTAGCGGCCGTGCTGCTTGTAGATGTAGTTCGCGAGCTCGATCGACTGCGCCGAGAGCCTGCGCTGGATCGCGTGCGCCGTGCGAATGATTGCGCGCATCACGTTGTAGACGATGTGCGGATCGGAATCGATCAGCGATTCCAGATTCTCCCGGGTCAGCGTGAATACCCGTGTCGGGCCATGTGCCTCGAGGGATGCGTAGCGCTCGGTGCCATCGATGAAAGACAGCTCGCCGGCGAGATCTCCGGCCACCAGCGTGTTCAGCGGAACCGGTGTTTCGCCCTGCGGATGCCGGACCACTCCGAGCGCGCCGCTGACGACGACGCTGAGGTGAGCGTCCGGAGCTCCTTCGCGCACCAGCACTTCACCGTCGGCCAGGTCGCGCAGCTCGATGAGCTTGGCCAGCTTCGCGCACTGTGCATCGTCGAGTTCGGAGGCCAGCCGCGAACCGCGCAAGGCCTGGAAGCGATCCTGCTGCGTCATCGATGTCACCTCATGTCGATTGATACCGTGCTGCTGATTATCCGGCTATCGCCCGGACGGCGCTTGAACTGGCGCAACGGGTCGCAGCGCTGCTCGGGGCTGTAACGGTAACCGTTACAAACTTCCTCGTATTTGCGAACAAGACGTTCATTTCCTCGATCGTCCCGAACCGCGTTGACCTTCATCAACGAGGCGCCTGCGCATTGGATGAGCATCCTGCTATTCCGCGCGCGGCAGTGCGTCGACGCGCGCGAACGCACAACGACTGAGGGAGTCGATCATGTTCGAAACGTCATATGAAGTGATGCGACGTCAGGGCATCACGCGGCGGAGCTTTGTCAAGTTCTGCAGCCTGACGGCGGCATCACTCGGACTCGGCGAGGCCGGCGCGCAGGAGATCGCGAAGGCACTGCAGACGAAGCCGCGCACGCCGGTCGTCTGGCTGCACGGGCTCGAATGCACTTGCTGCACCGAGTCCTTCATCCGCTCCGCGCACCCGCTGGCGAAGGATGTCGTGCTGTCGATGATCTCCCTCGATTACGACGACACACTTATGGCGGCGGCCGGGCACCAGGCGGAAGAGGCGCTCGAGCAGACGATCTCCAAGTACAAGGGCAACTACATCCTCGCCTGCGAGGGCAATCCGCCGCTCGCCGAAGACGGCATTCACTGCATTCCCGGCGGCCGGCCGTTTGTCGAGAAGCTGCGCCACGTCGCGAAGGACGCGAAGGCGATCATCTCGTGGGGCTCGTGTGCATCGTGGGGCTGCGTGCAGGCCGCGAAGCCGAATCCGACGCAGGCCACGCCGGTGCACAAGGTGATCTTCGACAAACCGATCATCAAGGTGCCCGGCTGCCCGCCGATCGCCGAAGTGATGACCGGCGTCGTGACCTACGTGCTGACCTTCGACCGGTTGCCCGACATGGACGCACAAGGGCGTCCGAAGATGTTCTACAGCCAGCGCGTGCACGACAAGTGCTACCGCCGGCCGCACTTCGATGCCGGCCAGTTCGTCGAACGCTTCGACGATGCCGGCGCCCGCATGGGCTACTGCCTGTACAAGGTCGGGTGCAAGGGCCCGACGACCTACAACGCCTGCTCGGCGCTGCGCTGGAACGAGGGACTCAGCTTCCCGATCCAGTCCGGCCACGGCTGCATCGGTTGCTCGGAAGAGGACTTCTGGGACAAGGGTTCGTTCTACGACCACCTGACGACGATCAGGGCTCCGGGGCTCGCGAACCTCGGCATCGAAGGCACCGCGACCGCCTTCGGCGTCACCGCGCTGGCAGCCGCCGGCGTCGGCATCGCCGCCCACGCGGCGCTGTCCGCGCTCAAGCAGGCGCGCAGCCCATCCCGCAATGACAAAGTGAACGAGACGGTGGAGAAGTAATCATGCCGACCATCCAGACCCAAGGCTTCACGCTCGACAACAGCGGCCGGCGCATCGTCGTCGATCCCATCACGCGGATCGAGGGCCACCTGCGGATCGAGGTGAACGTCGACAAGGACAATGTGATCCGCAACGCGGTGTCCACCGGAACGATGTGGCGTGGCCTCGAGGTGATCCTCAAAGGACGCGACCCGCGCGACGCCTGGGCGTTCGTCGAGCGCATCTGCGGCGTCTGCACCGGCGTGCACGCGCTCGCCTCGGTGCGATCGGTCGAGGACGCACTCGGGATCAGGATTCCAAAGAACGCGAACATCATCCGCAACCTGATGCACGCGACGCTGTACGCACAGGACCACCTCGTCCACTTCTACCACCTGCACGCGCTCGACTGGGTCGACATCGTGTCGGCGCTGAAGGCAGACCCGAAGAAGACCTCGGAAATCCAGCAGTCGATCTCGCCCTGGCCGAACAGCTCGCCGGGCTACTTCCGCGAGGTGCAGAGCCGCTTGAAAAAATTCGTCGAAAGCGGCCAGCTCGGCATCTTCGCGAACGCCTACTGGGGTCACCCGGCGTACAAGCTGCCGCCCGAGGTGAACCTGCTCGCGACGACGCACTACCTCGAGGCGCTCGACTTCCAGAAGGAGATCGTCAAGATCCAGACGATCTTCGGCGGCAAGAACCCGCACCCGAACTGGCTGGTCGGCGGCGTGCCTTCACCGATCAATGTCGACGGCACGGGCGCGATCGGCGCAATCAACATGGCCAACCTGAACATGGTCAGCAACATCGTCAACCGGACGATCGAGTTCATCGACCAGGTCTACATACCCGACCTGATCGCGGTGGCCGGTTTCTACAAGGACTGGGCCAAGTGGGGCGGCGGGCTCGCGAGCCAGAACGTGATGTCCTATGGCGAGTTCCCGGACATCCCGAACGACTACAGCAACAAGAGCATGCTGCTGCCGTCGGGCGTGATCCTCGGCGGCGACCTGAAGAAGGTGCACGAGGTCGACCTGAAGGACCCGGAGCAGGTGCAGGAGTGGGTAAACCACTCCTGGTACAAGTACGCGGACGAGAACAAGGGACTGCATCCGTTCGACGGCGTCACCGACCCGAACTTCGTCCTCGGCCAGGCCACGAAGGGCACGCGCACCGACATCAAGGAACTCGACGAGTCGGCGAAGTACTCGTGGGTCAAGTCGCCGCGCTGGAAGGGACATCCGGTCGAGGTCGGTCCGCTGGCGCGCTACCTGGTTGCCTATGCCCGCGGCCACAAGGAGATCCAGGAGCAGGTCAACGGCGTGCTGAAGGCGCTCGACGTGCCGGTCACGGCGCTCTTCTCGACGCTCGGGCGCACGGCCGCGCGCGGGCTTGAGGGGCAATGGGCCGCACACAAGATGAAGTACTTCTACGACCAGCTGATCGCCAACATCAAGGCCGGCGACCTGAACACGGCCAATACCGACAAGTGGGAGCCGAAGACCTGGGCTTCCGAGTGCAAGGGCGTCGCGCCCTGCGAAGCCCCGCGCGGAGCACTCGCGCACTGGGTGAAGATCAAGAACACGCGCATCGACAGCTACCAGTGCGTCGTTCCGACCACGTGGAACGCAGGACCGCGCGACGCGAAGAACCAGATCGGAGCCTACGAGGCAGCGCTGATGAATACGCCGATGGCGAAGCCCGATCAGCCGGTCGAGATCCTGCGCACGATCCACAGCTTCGACCCGTGCCTGGCCTGCGCGACGCACGTGATGTCGCCCGAGGGCGAAGAGCTGGTCTCGGTGAAGGTCCGCTGACAAGGAGCAAGCGATGGCATCCAACCAGGCAGGCAATCCCGCGCTCGGTCGCAGGGTCTACGCCGGCCGCAAGGTGGTCCGCGAAGGCTCGATCGACGTCGATGCTTCCAGCGGCGAAGTGCTCGGAGGCCGGCTGCAGCCGGTTTACGTGTACGAGGCCCCGGTGCGCATCTGGCACTGGGTCATGATGCTGGCGATGATCGTGCTCGCAGCCACCGGCTACCTGATCGGGTCGCCGTGGTCGGGCCCGCGCGGGGAAGCAGCATTCAGCTACTTCTTCGGCTACGTGCGCATGATCCACTTCCTCGCAGCCTGGGTGTTCGCGATCGCGTTCGTCGTGCGCCTGTACTGGGCAATCGCCGGCAACCACCACGCGCATGCGATCTTCATCCCGCCGCTATGGAGCGGCAGCTGGTGGAGCGGCCTGTTCCGGCAGGCGGGCTACTACCTGTTCATGCGCAAGGAAGCGCCGCTGTGGACCGGGCACAACCCGCTCGCACAATTCGCGATGTTCGCGATGTACGTGATCGGCAGCTTCGTCATCATCCTGACCGGCTTCTCGCTGTATGCCGAGCAGCACGGCTGGGGATCGCTCTGGATGAACCTGTTCGGCTGGGTCAACGTGCTCCTGGGTGGCTCGAACATGGTGCGATTCGTGCATCACCTGTCGATGTACTACCTGCTGCTCTTCGCCGTGATCCATATGTATATGGTGATGCGCGAGGACGTGATGAGCGGCGAAAGTGTCGTCGGCACGATGATCAACGGCCTGCGCACGTTCAAGCCTGGCGGCGGGCTGAAGGACTAGGGGACCAGGAAAGGTGGCCGCCTCAAAGCGGCCGAAAAGCACCGTGCTCGCGGACGGCTCCATCTCCAGAAACGCCCGCCGAGGCCAGCCGGCCTCGCTGGGCGTGCCCGCGCGCCGCCCGCCCCACCCCGGCCACTTCCTCGACACCCGCTTCCTGAAGCCGCTCGGCATCAGTCAGACGCAGCTCGCCGAGGCGCTCGGCGTCTCGCGCCGCCGCGTGAATGAACTGATCAACGGCAAGCGCGCGATCACGCCCGACACCGCGGTGCGCCTTGCGATGTTCTTCGGCAACGAGGCTGCGTTCTGGATGCACCTGCAGGTCGCGTGGGACATGCACTCGGCCCTGCGCGAAGTGCGCGCCGCGATCGCGAAGCGCTGAAACTCGACTGTTCCTGTCGGATTAACTCTTGACTTGCGTCGTAACGCGCGCGAGTCACGCGTTGATGTAACGCAACGCGTGCCGGCACGCCGACTGTAACGTCCGCTGTAACGAAATCCGTTACAGAGGTCGGAATGGACGAGCGGCGGGCCGCGCTGGTGCTTGGGATCGGCAATCTGCTGTGGGCCGATGAAGGTTTCGGCGTGCGAGCAGTGGAAGCTCTCAATGCGGCCTACGAATTCCCGGCCGATGTGCTGCTGCTCGACGGTGGCACGCTCGGGCTGAACCTGCTCGATTACATCGAGTCCTCGCGCCGCGTGCTCGTCTTCGACGCGATCGATTTCGGCCTGCCTCCCGGTTCCCTCGAGTTGTTGCGCGATGCCGACGTGCCGCGCTGGGGCGCGCACAAGCTCAGTCCGCACCAGAACGGATTCAACGACATCCTCGCGCTGGCGCATCTGCACGGGCGCACGCCCGAGACAATCGTCGCGATCGGCGTGCAGCCGGTGACACTCGACGACTTCGGCGGGAGCCTGACGGACCCAGTACGCGCCAGGATCGGCGAGGCGGTCGAGCTTGCCGCGAACGAACTGCGCAGGTGGAACCTGCAGGCACGCCGCCGCGTGCCGGGCGAAGCGGTCGAGCCGCTGAACTCGCAATCGGTCGCGCTCGGCAATTACGAAGCCGGGCGCCCATCCGAGCTGGACGCGTGCCGCGTCGGCGACGCGCGCCTGCTCTCGACGCTTGCGCCGAAATAGCCATGTGCGTCGGCGTTCCCATGCAGGTAATTCATTGCGAGGAAGGCATGGCCGTTGTCGAGGGGCGCGGCCGTCGTGAGCGGCTGAACCTGATGCTGACCGGCGAACAGCCGGAAGGCACCTGGGTGCTTGCCTACCAGGGATCGGCCGTGCGCGTGCTCACGGAGGACGAGGCACGCCAGACCAGCGCCGCGCTCGATGCGTTGGACGCCGCGTTCCGCGGCGAGAGCGATGTCGACGCGTTCTTCGCCGATCTCGTCGACCGCGAACCGGTTCTGCCGGCGCACCTGAAGGAAAAGCCATGATCGTCAATGCCACTTCCGCGACCGCGGCGGTGCATCCGTTGCTCGAGCAAATGTTCGAACGGCACGGCTTCGCCCGGATCGAGCCGGACACCGTCGACGCATTCGTCACGCAGCCCGGCCACGCATTGCTCGTCTTCACCGAGGACCCGGTGCGATACAAGGAGACGCTCGATCTCGCGGTGATCGCGCCCGAGCTTGCAAAGGCGTTCGCGGGTCGCTTTCGCAGCGCGGCACTGTTGCCTGACGTCGCCCGCAAGCTCGCGCCGCGCTATGGCTTTGCGCGCTGGCCGGCTTTGGTGCTGCTGAAGGACGGCCGCTACGTCGGAGCGATCGACGGCCTTCGCAACTGGGACGAATACGTGGACGAAATGCAGCGACTGCTCGCGGCTGAACCCGGCCGCGCACCGTCGGTCGGAATCGCGGTCAAGAGCGACTCCGCAGCCGACCCATGCCATTGAACAAATGAGCGAGGACAAGATGAATTCGTTCCCAATTCCGGTCCGCATGGTCGGCCCCGGTTCGCATGTCGAGCAGGAGGAGATGCAGTATCTGGACATGCCGCGCGACATGCGCACGTTCGAGATGCCGCGCGTGCCGGAGCGAGTCGACCCGCGCGCGGCGGCGGGCGCGCGTGACACGCTGGCCCGCTTCCTCGCGTTGCTGGATGGCTGGCAGCCCGGTGCGGGGCCGAATCCCCGGCTGGACATGCGCGGCATCGACTCCGCGGCGCTCGCGATCACGAACCAGATGCTGGGCGACGGCGAAGTGAGCATCCAGGTGAACGGCAACCGGCCGCTGCACATCCAGGAAAGCATCTTCACCGGACTCTGGCGCATCGTCGAACTCGACGCGGCGGGTCAGCTGCTCGCTGACTGGCTCGAAGCAGCGCCGCTGCCGGCGGCCGTCATCGAGGCGGCACGTGACGGCGCTGCGCCCGGCCTGGCTCCGGTCGAGATTCCGGCCGGCGCAATGAACTCGCCGGCGCTGCTGCAGGAGCTGCACGCTCAGGCGAAGCACCGCAAGGCCGGCGCGCCGCCACACGTGCTGAACCTGACGCTGTTCCCCATGACGCCCGAGGACCACCAGGTGCTGGAACGCGCGCTGCCGGTCGGCAACGTCGCGATCATTTCGCGCGGCTTCGGCAATTGCCGGGTGACTTCGACCGCGACGCGGGACATCTGGCGCGTGCAGTACTTCAACAGCATGAACACCTTGATCCTGAACACGATCGAGGTCGTCGATGTACCGGAAGTGGCGCTGGCGGCAGCCGAAGACCTCGACGACTCGCGGACCCGGCTCGCGGAACTGATCGACTGGATGAACGAATCCTGCGAGGCCTGAAGCGATGGATGCCGCGGCCTCCGCGACGGCGCGCCTCGAGTGCAAGGTGTGCTGGCACGTCTACGACCCGGCGTTCGGCGATCCGGTGTGGCAGATCGCGCCCGGCACGCCGTTTTCAGCATTGCCGGAACACTGGACCTGCCCGAACTGCTCGACCCCCAAGGACGGTTTCCTGCTGCTCTCCGATGACTGATCTCCTGCCCTGCACCGCGCCCGCGCCCGATCCATCGGCGCGGCTGACCAGCGCATTCGAGTCGATCGCCGACCGCATGCAAGGGCTCGACTTCGTCAACCCAGCGCTGCGCGTCGAGGCGGTCGGCTTCGCACCCTGGGAATCGCACTGGCTCGGCGTGATGGTCACACCATGGTTCATCAACCTGATGCTGGTGCCGCGCGAAGCGGCGGGTTGGGTGCCACTCAAGCAGGGTGAAACGCGCAGATACCGGTTCCCGGCCGGCGACTACGACTTCATCGGTGCGCGCGACGCGACGATCGGCGACTACCAGATGTGTTCTCTCATCTCGCCTCCCGACTTCGCGGACCACGAGTCGGCCCGCCTCGTAGCGCAACTTGCGCGCGAGGCATTGTTCGATCCGGCGAACGCCGAGCAGCCGGCAGGCGCTATTGAATCGACACCGCTCAGCCAGCGCGTCGCGGCACCGATGTCGAAGCGCGACTTCCTGCGCGGCCGCATCCTGCGTGCCGAAGCGTCAAAGCCCGAATGACTCCGGATGCCGAGCTGATGGTGCGGCTGCACTGCACGAACCGGCACGTCGCGGCCGTCACCGTCGAATCCTCGCGGCGCGCGCTGCCGACGAAGCTCGTGCGTGACCGTCCGCCGGCCGAGGTTGCGCAACTGGTGCCGCAGCTCTTCAGCATCTGCAGCAGGGCACAGGGCGCCGCCGCCGCGGGTGCGCTCGACGCTGCGCAGGGGCGTGAGCCCGACGCCGACCTCCTCGAACGTCGGTGCACCGCCGTCTCGCTGGAAGCGCTGCAGGAGACGTTGTGGCGGCTGCTGGTCGACTGGCCGGAGGCACTCGACGAATCGCCGCTGCTCACTCCGCTGCGGACTGTGCGGCAGGCAGCGACCGAAGTCGAACGCGGGCACCTGCCGATCGATGCCCTGCTGGCCGCGATCGACAGCGTCACTGCCGAACACGTCTACGGGCAGTCGTCGACGTCCTGGCTGGCGCAACCGCCCGCTTCGCTCGAATGCTGGATAGCCACGGCAGGCACGCTTCCGGCGCGGCTGCTGCGCCGCCTGCTGGCGGATGCGCCGGAACTCGGACGCAGCGAGGTACCACTGATGCCGCCGGCGACGCTTGCGGCTCTCGAAAGCGCGCTGCTGCCCTACCTGCAGCGCGACGCCGCCTACGCGCTCGCCCCCCATTGGGACGGCGTCCCGGTCGAGACCGGCGCCTTGGCGCGTCATGCCCGTCATCCACTGGTCGCGGCAATCGTCGCGCGTGACGGACGGACAGCAGCAGCGCGGTTCATCGCTCGTCTCGTCGAACTCGGCGAGTTGATCGGTTCGTTGCGCGCGCAGCCGGACCCGGCAACCGTGCGCCAGCACGCGCTGAGCACCGGAGAAGGCATCGGACTGGCCGAAACTGCGCGCGGACTGCTGCTGCACCGGGCGCGCGTCGAAGACGGCCGCGTCGTCGACTTCCAGATCGTCGCGCCGACCGAGTGGAACTTTCATCCCGAAGGCGGGCTTCGGTCGCTGACCGGACGCGCTGCGTACGACGACCGCCGGCTCGAGTCGGAAGCTCGCCTCGTCGTCCGCTCGCTCGATCCCTGTGTCGCGTGCCGGGTGGCAATCGTCCATGAAACTGCCCATGCATGAAATGTCGCTCGCCGAGAGCATCCTGCAGATCGTCGAGGAGACGGCCCGCTCGAGTGCGGCCGATCAGGTGCGCGCGGTGCGTCTCGAGATCGGCGCGCTGTCACATGTCGAGCGCGATTCGTTGCGTTTCTGCTTCGATGCGGTGACGCGCGGGACGCTTGCGGACGGCGCCCGACTCGAGATCGACGCGACGCCGGGCCGCGCATGGTGCATGCCGTGCAGCGAATCGGTCGAGCTTTCCAGGCTTGGCGACGCCTGCCCGCGGTGCGGCAGCTATCAGCTGCAGGTGACGCAGGGCGAAGAGATGCGAGTCAAGGACATCGAGGTCGCCTAGGAGGACACCATGTGCACGACCTGCGGCTGCGGCCAGGGCGAAACGAAGATCGAAGGAGCGGCTCACGAACACGAGCATCGCCACGCCGATGGCAGTGTCCATCGCCATGCGCACGGCCACGATGATCACGGGCACGTGCACCACCACGACGATGTGCACCGCGACGAAGCGCCTGTGTCCGGCCACGCCCACGAGCACGAGCACGAGCATGTGATGCCCGACGGCACCGTCGTGCGCCACGCGCACGTGCATGACGGCCTCGCGATGCATGGCGACCACCTGCACTACGGCGCCGGCCCCGCGTATTCGCATGCGCCGGGACTTTCGCAGTCGAGGATGGTGCAGATCGAGCAGGACATCCTTGGGCGCAACGACCGTCATGCGCGCTTCAATCGCGAGTTCCTGGCGGAGCGCGGCATCTTCGCGGTGAACCTCGTGTCGAGCCCGGGCTCCGGCAAGACGACCCTGCTGACCGAGTCGATTGCGCGGCTGCAGCCCGCCACCGAGGTCTGCGTGATCGAGGGTGACCAGCAGACGACCAACGATGCCGACCGTATCCGGGCCACCGGCGCACGCGCGCTGCAGATCAACACCGGCAAGGGCTGCCACCTGGACGCCAGCATGATCGAACGCGCCCTCGAGCGGTTGCAGCCGGCCACCGACTCGGTGCTCTTCATCGAGAACGTCGGCAACCTGGTCTGTCCGGCCGCGTTCGATCTTGGCGAGGCGTGCAAGGTCGTCGTGCTGTCGGTGACCGAAGGCGAGGACAAGCCGCTGAAGTACCCGGACATGTTCCGCGCCGCGCGGCTGATGCTGCTGAACAAGGTCGACCTGCTCCCGTACCTGAACTTCGACCTGCAGCGTTGCATCGACTACGCGCGCCGCGTGAACCCGTCGATCGAGGTGATGCCGGTCTCCGCGACGAAGGGGGATGGCATTGATCAATGGATCTCGTGGCTGAGACTGCAAGCAATCACCGCGCGCAACACGCGCAAGCGGGTCGCCGCGCGATCGTCTCCCGTGGCTGCCGAGTAGCCGATGTCCGCGCTGCTCGCACCCGAGATCGCCCGCCGCCGGCTGCGTGTCCGCGGCCAGGTGCAGGGCGTCGGCTTCCGGCCGTTCGTGTTCCGGCTGGCGACCGACCTCGCACTCGCGGGCCGTGTGCTGAACGACGGCGCCGGCGTCGAGATCGAGGTCCAGGGCGATCCCGAGCTGATCGACCGCTTCGTCGACCGGCTGCGCAGCGAACTGCCGCGGCTCGCGCGCATCGATTCGGTGGAGTCGCAAGAGTCCCCGGTGCTGAACGACCGCGCGTTCGTGATCGAGGCGAGCCGCGGCGGCGTCGTGACGACCGGCGTGACGCCGGACGCGGCGATCTGTCCGGATTGCGTCTCCGAGATATTTGAGCCGTCGAACCGCCGCTGGCGCTACGCGTTCACGAACTGCACGCACTGCGGCCCGCGCTACACGATCACCGCCGGGCTCCCGTACGACCGGCCGCAGACCAGCATGGCGAAGTTCACGCAGTGCCCGGCCTGCCAGCGCGAATACGAATCCCCGCGCGACCGCCGCTTTCATGCGCAGCCGAACGCGTGCCCGCTTTGCGGGCCGCGGCTCGCGCTGTGGGACGCGGCGGGCCACCCGATCGACTGCGACGACCCGCTCGCCGCGACCGTCGAGCGGTTGGAGGCGGGAGAAGTCGTCGCGCTGAAGGGGCTCGGCGGTTTTCACCTCGCCTGCGACGCGCGCAACGCCGATGCCGTCACGCGGCTGCGAGCACGCAAGCAGCGCGAAGAGAAGCCGTTCGCTGTGATGGTCGCGAACCTCGCGTCGCTGGCGGAGTTCGCGGAATGCAGCGAGGCCAACCGCGCGTTGCTTGAGAGCGTCGAGCGGCCCATCGTGCTGCTTCCGAAGTTGCCCGGCTGCGACACCGAAATGCCAGGCGTCGCACCGGGAATGACGTCGCTCGGCGCGATGCTGCCGTACACGCCGCTGCAGTTCCTGCTGTTCCACGAGGCGGCGGGCCGGCCCGCGGGCACCGCGTGGCTCGACGAGCCCCAGCCTCTGGTGCTGGTGATGACCAGCGCGAATCCCGGCGGCGAGCCGCTGGTGATCGGCAACGACGAGGCTGTGCGGCGACTCGGAGGAATCGCGGACGCGCTGCTGGTGCACAACCGCGAGATCCTGATCCGCTGCGACGACTCGGTCGTCCGCACTGCGGCCGGCAATGCGCCGGCCTTCCTCCGCCGCGCTCGCGGCTACACGCCGGCGCCGATCCGCCTCTCGACTGTCGGTCCGGCAGTGCTTGCGGTCGGCGGCTACCTGAAGAACACCGTCTGCGTGACACGCGGGAACGAGGCGTTCCTGTCGCAGCACATCGGCTCGCTCGACAACGCGCCGACCTGCGCCGCGCTCGACGAGTCGGTGCGGCATCTGCTCGACGTGCTCGAAGTCGAGCCGGAGATCGCCGCGCACGATCTGCATCCGGACTTCTACAGCACGCGCTTCGCCGCGCGCTTCGCTGCCGCGCACAGCCTGCCCTGCATCGGCGTGCAGCACCATCATGCGCATATTGCAGCGGTGATCGCCGAGCACAGACTGGAAGGGCCGGTGCTCGGGATCGCGCTCGACGGGGTCGGGCTTGGAGACGATGGCGGCATCTGGGGCGGCGAGCTGCTGCGCGTCGAAGGCGCAAAGTCGCATCGCATCGGCCATCTGCGCGAGCTGCCGCTGCCGGGCGGGGACCGCGCGGCGCGCGAGCCGTGGCGACTGGCTGCTGGCGTGCTTCATCTGCTCGACCGGCCGGAGGAGATCGCGCAGCGCCTCGACGAGCCGGCCGCGCCGACCGTGCACCAGATGCTGCAGCAGGGAGTGAACACGCCGCTGACGAGCAGCATGGGCCGCTGGTTCGACGCCGCGGCCGGCCTGCTCGGCGTGCGCCACCGGCAGAGCTACGAGGGCCAGGCTCCTATGCTCCTCGAAGGCCTCGCCGCGCGCCACGGCACCGTCCCGCCGCTCGCTGACGGCTGGACGATCGGGGACGACGGAACGCTCGATCTGCTGCCGCTCGCGGCCGCACTGCTCGAGATCAGTGGTCCGGCGCGTGGCGCTGCGCTGTTCCATGCGACGCTCACCGAGGCGCTTGCCGAGTGGGTGCTTCGCGCGAGCCGGGAACAGCGCCTTACGACCGTTGTTTTCGGCGGTGGCTGTTTCATGAACCAGATCCTTGCGCGCGGACTTCGTGCCCGCCTCGCCCCCGCGGGGCTCGCGGTCTTCGAGGCCGCGCAGGCGCCGCCCAACGACGGCGGGCTCGCGCTCGGCCAGGCCTGGGTCGCGCAGCGCGCTGCAACTGCGGGAGTGAACTGACATGTGCCTTGCGATCCCCGCCAGGGTCGTCGAGCTGCTTCCGGACTCGCTGGGAACGATCGAGCTCAGCGGCGTCCGCAAGCGAATTTCGCTGGAACTCGTGGATGGAATCGCGGTGGGCGACTACGTGATCGTGCACGTCGGCTACGCGCTGCAGAAACTCGTTCCGCACGAGGCCGAGCGCACGCTGGCGCTGTTTGCGCAGGCATCGGGCGCGGAGGCGGAGTGAAGTACATCGACGAGTTCCGTGACGGCGATCTCGCCCGCGGCATCGCCGCGCGCATCGGGGCCGAGGCCCGGACCGACCGCAGCTACCACCTGATGGAGTTCTGCGGCGGGCATACGCACGCGATCTCGCGCTACGGGATCAAGGACCTGTTGCCGCCGAACGTGCAGATGATCCACGGCCCCGGCTGCCCGGTCTGCGTGCTGCCGATCGGCCGCATCGACAACGCGATCGAGCTGGCGACCGAACACGCTGCGATCGTCTGCACATATGCGGACACGATCCGGGTTCCCGCCTCCGGCGGCCTGTCGCTGATGAAGGCGAAGGCGCGCGGCGCCGACATCCGGA
>DAINBQ010000060.1:0-14739 GCA_036732825.1 Burkholderiaceae bacterium
GTATTCATCGACATATTCGCCGTCCACGAGCAGCGAACTGCGTCGCAGGCCTTCGACCTTGAAACCGCATCGCAGGTACACCCCGATCGCCCGCAGGTTGGTGGTGTGCACCGTCAGTTCGACCCGTCTCAGTCCAGCTTCGCGCGACCAGCCGAGGACGTGTTCGATCATCCGGGTCGCCACGCCCTGGCCCCAGTAGGCTTTCAGGACACCGAGCCCCAGATGTGTCGAATGCTGCATCCGGCGCGGCTCGCCACCCACCGCGGACAGCAAACCGATGGGCCGCGAATCCACCTCGCCGAGGATCACGAGGCAGTTCGGCCGTTCGCTGAGCCGCGCGATCCGCTTGCTCTCGTCTTCGGCGGTCTGCGTGAGTTCGTCGGGCTCCCACAGCATGTTCGACGTTTCCGCCGAGAGCAGCCGTCGCAGCTCGACGAGGGCAGGTCCGTCTGCTTCGACTGCGCGGCGAATCTCGAGCGACATTGCGTCTGAACCCCTGTCGATCGCGGCGCGCTCTCTATTGCGCGGGCTGCAGCTTGATGTTGGGGCACGTCAGCCGGTAGGGCGCGTCGGGGAGATACCGCTGCCATTCGGCCCGCGTCAGGTTGCGCCGGAGCTGAGTACACGCCGCCGCGGCCGGATCCTTCGGCAGGATGCGGGTCACCTCGATCGCGTCGCGCGCACCATCCTGTCCGGCCGCCGCCATGAATTCCCCATCCGGGCTGATCGCGATCGCATTCACGCGGTAATACGGCATGCGCTTCAGCAGGCGTCCGTCTTTCGCATCCCACGCGCGAGCTTCGCCGGATCCGTCCATCGTGATGATGTAACGACCATCATTCGCCACCGCAATTCCGTTGATGAACGAACCCGACTCGACGGAGAAACGCGCTGCCCGGGTGTTCAGGTCCCACCAGGTGATCGTGCCGTCCGCGCCCCCCAGGACCATCGTCGGCGTCGCTGCGTCGAACGCCACCCCTGCGTAAGAAGCGCTGGAACTGTCGAGGCGCCAGGACTCGCCACCGTTCTCGAGCGTCCATAGCCGCGTCTCGGTTTCAGTGCCGAACGATGCGAGTCGCTTCCCCTGCGGGTCGAACCGGGCCGCCTTGACCCGTGCGTCGTGCTGCAACAGCGCCCGGCGCTGGCCGGTCGTGGTGTCCCACACGGCGATGCTGCCGTCTAGTGCCACGCTTGCGAGCAATGCCGAACTCGAAGAAAAGCCTACCCAATAGATCGGAGCGCCCTGGTTCATGCAGTGCAGCCTGGCGCCGGTCATCGCGTCCCACAGGCACACCGCGCCACTCTCGTCGCTCGTTGCCAGTCGCTCGCCCTTTGCATCGAAAACCGCGGCAGTCGCGAGTTCTGCATGCGCCAGTCGCAGCAGCTCCTGACCCGTGCGCGCATCCCAGACCCGCACGGTCGAATCCGGTCCGGCGGTCGCCACGACGTCCCGTGCCGGGTTGAAGTCGATAACCTGCCGCAAAGCGCGGCCGCCGACGAATTTGCCTCGCTTGTCGCTCCAGCGGTCCTTGCCGCCGGTCCCGCCATGGGGGATGCGAGCGACCACCGCGTCGCGGTCCAGGTCCCACACGAGGGTCCCGCCGGCCCCGCCGCCGCCGGCCAGCAGGCGACCGCTGCCGTTGAAGTCGAGCAACTGCGGCGCATCGCTGCCTTCGATCTCGAGATGCTGGTCCGACCACGGCATCAGCACGATGGCTTCCCGCAAGGCCCGTTCGGTGCGGTCGGTGCGCTGCATCCGCAGTGCCTCGATCGCAAGCAGCGCGCTGAGTTCCAGCCGGTCGTAGCGCGCACTGTTCTCGACCAGGTTTGCATACCAGATCTTCTTGTCCTGCTCGGGCGTGAGCGTCACGACCTCCGCGCGAACCGCTTCCGAATGACCCGCCAGTTCGTCCGCCGCCGCTTTCTGGTTCCAGTTCGCCTCGAGCCGGCCCCACGCCAGCCAGCCTCCTACCGCGATGAACGCAACGGCCGCGACGACCGCGGCCCTTTGCAGCATCCTGCGGCGCAGAAACGAGCGACGACGGTGCTCGCGCTCCGCCAGTTCGGCAGCGTCGACCGCAGTGCCCTGCGCATGCACGCGCCGGATGCCCTCGATCAGTTCGAGCAGCGTCGCGTCGTCGGCCGCCCCGTGCCACTGCGACAGGTTGAGCGCGTGGGTCTGCCGAAATGGCATCGGCGGGACACAATCGTCGAGTCTGACCGGGACCAGGATTCTGCGGTTCCATCCTTCCGAGGCCTCGGCGATCACCCAGTCGGATTCCACCGAATGCCGGGACCACAACACGACGACGCAGCGGCTTGCCGCAACCGCCTCCTGGATGCGGCGCGGGAACTGCTCTCCGCTGCGCAGGTGGGTGTCCCACCAGACGGACCAGCCGCAGGCCGCGAGCAGCGCCTGCGCCAGCTTGCGGGCAGTCGCCCGGTCTTCACGCCCGTAGCTGATGAAGACGTCGTGCGTCATCGGTGAGTCGCTGCCCGTGTTCTTCTCCGCGACCGCGCCGCGCTGTCAAAGCAGTTCGTTGAAGGCGTAATAGACATTGTCGATGAGGCGATGACGCCAGCCACGTTTGCGCCAGCGCTCGAGCTCGATCTCGCGGCAGTGCGGCGCGTACTTCTCGAAGATTCCGTCCAGCCGCTGCGCCGTCGCGGCGTCCTTGAATCCAAGCGTGATCTCGTCGTTGATTTCAAACGACCGGTCGTCGAAGTTGCTCGATCCGATCGCGCACCACACGCCGTCGATCGTCATGACCTTCTGATGCAGCAGCGTCGACGGATACTCAAACAGCCGAACCCCGCAGCGCAGCAGCTTCTCGAAGTTGCGATGGCCCGCATGCTGCACCATGGGATTATCCGAGCCGCCGGTCGACGGCATCATTACCCTGACGTCGACTCCGCGCGCGACGGCGGCCCCAAAGGCATCGATGGCCTCGGGCTCGGGGATGAAGTACGGGTTCTGGATCCAGATCCGCTTCTTTGCGCAACAGATTGCCGCGTGGTGCAGCAGCTTCACGGTGGGCGCCGAACCTTCCGGTTTCACGTACGCGGCGTGGACCGTGATGTCGCCCGCGCGCTGCAGCGGCGGGAACACGCTCCGGCCCATCAGCAGTTCGCCGGTTTGTCCGACCCAGTTCTCGCTGAACGCCGCCTGCACGCTATGCACGATCGGCCCGTGCAGCCTGACGCTGACATCTGCGAAGTGCTCCTTGTCCTCCGCGTTTCCAAGCCAGGCGTCGACAATGCAGTGACCACCCACCAGTGCAACGCGGCCATCGAGCACCACGAGCTTTCTATGGTCACGCTCATTCATGACCCCGATGTTGCGTATGTGCCAGGGGTGGAACTTCTCGAGCTTGCACCCCGCCTCCTTCAACTGGCGTTCGGTTGCCTCACCCATCTCCTTGGTTCCGATCGCGTCCAGCAGCACCCGGACGGCCACCCCTGCACGAGCGCGCTCGCAGAGCGCCGCGCACAGACGCTGGCCAAACTTGCCGTCCTTCCACAGAAACGTCTCGAAATGAACGGAGTGCCTGGCGGCCGCGATTTCCTTCATCAGCGCGTCGCAATAGGCGCCGTTTTCGAGGACCTCGACGGCATTGCCCTCAAGCGCCGAGCTGAGCGTCAGGCCCGCAAGAGAAGGGATGAGCTCATCGATCGAAGCGTCGGACGCAACGTGCAGGATGGGGTCGCGGTGGCGCTTGATCGACCAGATCACTACGACAAAGAACAGGAGAAGGCCGAGGACGACAAACAGCACCGCGCCCGGGATCGTGATGTCTGCGAACTCGAACATTCAAAGGCGCCTCCCGCCGCCTGCTGGGTGCCGCTTTCGTCCGCCACGGCGCATCATCATCGCATCAGTAATGCCGACTCCCAAGCATCGAGATGCATGGCACACGGCACGGCTGTTGCTCTTCGAAATGCTTTTGATCTCGGGAACGATCGCATGACGCCGAGCAGGGCCAACAGGCCGGAAGTGCGCCGCGATCAGGATACGGAGGCCACGGCCGGCGCGTCCGTGATCCGCGTCCTGACGTTGAACGCCCACCAGGGCTTCAATGCGCTGCGCCGCCGAAACCTGCTGACTCGGATCCGTGACGGGCTCCGTGCACACGGAGCGGATCTGGTTTTCCTGCAGGAGGTCGGCGGCGAAGGCGAGCCCGAAGGCCCGGCGCATCACTACGAGGTGCTTGCCGACCAGGTCTGGCCTCAATACGCGTACGGGCGGAATGCGGTAACGAGCAGCGGACACCAGGGCAACGCGCTGCTGTCGAAGTATCCGATCCTGAGCTGGGAGAACATCGACATCTCGGTCGGAAGATCAGAACCTCGGGGACTGCTGCATTGCGTGGTGGACGTGCCGGAGGGGCGGCCTCTGCATGCGGTGTGCGTTCATTTCGGGTTGCGGGAAGCGCACCGGCGGCTGCAGGTCGAGCGGCTGCTCGAATTGATCGGCCGCACGATTCCGGAAGACGCTCCGCTCGTAATCGCCGGGGACTTCAACGACTGGCGCGGGCGCGTTCACCGTCGGCTGAAGGACAATCCATCGCTCGAGGAGATCTACGCCTGTGCGAACGGGTCTCCGGCGCGAACCTTTCCGGCGCGCTGCCCGCTGCTGCGGCTCGATCGGATCTACGTCCGCAACCTGCACCACCGGCCCCTTCAACTGCCGACAGATCCCTGGGGGATGTTGTCGGATCACCTTCCGCTGGCGGGCGAGGTGCAATTCCGAAACTGAGAAATCGACGATCCAGCTCGTGAGTTCCAGCACCCGCGCTCACTTGGGACGCGGCGAACCGAGGCCGGTGTCAGGCGGCAGCGCGCCAGCGCGGATCTCGGCAACGGCTTGCGCGACCGCACGCGCCACGTTGCGCACCTCTTCCTGGACGTCGGTGTCGCGATCGAGTTCGTCGTGGCTGGTTGCGTAAGGCTCGTAGTAGCCGATGTAACGATCGAGTCGCGCCAGCGTTCCGGCATCGACCAGACCCATCCAGTCGAGCCAGTCGCTGAGCGCGCGCCTTAGGCCTTCGATGCCCGCGACATCGCCATGAACTGCGAGGCCATACGCACGCCCGGCCAGATGTTTGGGGTAGGGCCACCCGGCGAGTTCGAGCTTCTTGGCCTCCTCGGCATTCTTGCCGTGCGTCGATGACGGATCCGGATTGCCGCCGTCCGCGCAGACGAGCCGGTCGATCATCAGCTTCAGCGCGCTGGGCGCCTGGTACCAGTACACCGGCGTCACGATCACGACCCCGTGCGCCGCCGCCCAGCGTTCGTAGATTTCGTTCATCCAGTCGTTGGTCTGCCCGACCGCATGGTTCGGATAGCAGCTGCACGGCCAGTGGCACAGCGGCATGGCCGTTGAAACGCAGCCCTTGCACGGATGGATGTAACGACCCGGCTCGGAGGTGATCAGGCTCAGATCGAGATCGTCGGTCTCGACCTTCAGCTGCTGCAGCGTCTCGATCACCAGGCGCGATAGCCGGAACGTCTTGGACATCTCGCCGGGGCAGGTCCCGTCGTTGCGGTCGGCCCCTGAAATCACCAGTACTCGCGATGGAGTTGCCGGGTCTTTCTGGCGCTGAGCAGCCGCTTCGACCGCCGTGCGCGCGGCGCGCCACTCGTCGGACAGTTCGTACTCCGGATCCGCATAGCCGACTCCCGCCTTGCGAGCCAGCGGCGACTTACGATTGTTCACGTAGCCATCCCACGCGATGGCCTCGATGCGCACGATCGACTGCCACTCGGCCTGATACGCGGGATCCCTGAAAGCTTCGAAGTAGCGCTCGCGAAACTGCTCGCGGGACATCGGCCCCGCGATCTGTCCCCTGCGGACTCGAGTCATTGGTACCTCCGAATCTCGGCGCTGACGCCGCGTTGCTACTGGCCGCCGCCCTCTTTGTCGGAAGGATCGCGCCTGCCGGCGGGAGGCGGTGCATCCGTCGGCGCTTCGATGACCGGAACCCGACGCCACAGCCACCCGAAGTAGAGCGCGACCAGCGCAAGGACTCCCAGTACCGCGGCGATCCACCAGGTCGGAGGCCGCACTTCGATCTCGACGCTGCTGCCGCGTTTGATGACGGTCCGTGCCGCAGGTTGCTGTGCCTTGACGATGGCGTTCGCGGTATCGGGCCAGCTTCGCAGCACGAGCGCCAGGCCCGCGTCCTGCAGCGTCGTGCGCGCCTGAGCCAGCGTCGCCGACTTCAGGTCGGGTACTGCCACCAGCGAACCGTCGGACACGCCGAGCCGGACGCGCGACCCGGCGGCGACCCGCGTGGCGACCGACGGCGTCTGTTCGACCACGATTCCCTTCGGCTCGGCGCTTGACACTTCCGCAACGTCGATTTCGAAGACCGCCAGCCGGCGGCGCGCTTCGTCGAGCGTTTCGCCGACGCCCTTGGGCAGTGCCAGCCCCGTCGATACGATCAACCGGACGCGGCTACCGCGGTCGACCTCGCTGGCTTCCGGCGGGTCCTGCGAAACGACGAGTCCCGGCGCGCGCTCCGACTCCTGCGGCACCGATTCGGCGACCAGATCGTTGGTCGCGAGGCGCGCGCGCGCGTCGGCCTCCGCGCGACCGCTGACGCGCGGCACCAGCACCCGCGAGCCGTCCGATACATCGATGACGACGACACTTCCAGCGGCACGCTGCGCCGGCGCGCGCGGATCCTGGTCGATGACTTCACCGGCCTTTCTGAAGCTCGGCACCGAACGCTGGCGCGGACTGAATCGGGCGAGACGCTCCAGCGCCTCGGTCACCGGCAGCCCGATGACCGAAGGGACCGCCGCACCGACCGGAACCGCGATCCTCAACTGGACCTCGGCGCCGCGCCGGACCACGGTGTTCGCCGCCGGAGACTGACTGAACACCCGGCCGGGCGATCTGCTGGACGGCGTCTCCACGAAGCGCAGCCGCAGTTGCTCATCGGGCACTTTTGCGAACGCGCGCTCGCGGGTGTCGCCGCGGAAGTTCGGAACACGGACGGTGCCGCCCGGCTGCTGCGCAAGGACCGTCGATGCACAGGCCAGCAGAACAAGCGCCGCCCAGCGCACGCGAACGACCCTCTCAATGATTCTCTTCATTCTGCCCCCATCGCCGCCGCGGTGCCGCGACCTTCAATCGCGCCGCAGTATCCGCTACCCGGCGCCCCGTGACACCGCCCGATCTTGGGACTGCTGATGGCGGAGGCGTGTCAATGCACGCGCCGGGCCGCGTGAATCTTCCTATCCCCCGGCGGGAGGAACCGCGCGATACTCGCGGCGCCTGCATTCGCGGCGGGGGATCCATGCCGAAGGGCATCTTCATCAGTTACCGACACAAGGACACGCAGGGCGAGGCGAGCCGGCTCGCCGACGATTTGCGCGAAGCGCTGCCCGGCGTGCAGATCTTCCGCGACGTCGAAACGATCGCGCCGGGAGAGGACTTCGTCGTGGCGCTCGAGCGAGCGCTGGCCGACTGCTCCGTCATGCTGGTGCTGATCGGACCGGTCTGGCTCGAGGCGCGCGACGCGCAGGGCCGTCGCAAGATCGATGATGCGAACGACTGGACACGGCTCGAGGTCGCGACCGGACTCAAGCGCAATGTGAGGGTCATCCCGGTGACCTGCCGCGATGCTTCGCTGCCGGGCACCGACGAGCTGCCTGACGACATCCGCGACCTGCGACGACGCCAGGCCTTCCAGCTCGACAACGACCGTTGGCGCTACGACTTCGAGCAGCTCGTCGACAAGCTCGCGCAAAGCGAGGGGTTCAAGCAGGCGCAGCGGCCCGCCGCAACCGCGCCGGTCCTGCCGGCTCCGGTCGCGCCGCAGCGCAGTTCGATCAAGCGCTGGGCGACGATCATTGCCGGAGTGTTCGGCGTGCTGGTCGTGATTGCGACGCTGCTCGAGAGCGACCCCGAATTCGATGTCGCGCCTCCAAACGGGCCCAAGGGCGACGGACCGATCGTGCCGCCGCCACCACGTTCCGTCAGCGATATCTCCGGCGTCTGGCGCAGCAGCGACGGCGAGGTCTATGTGTTCCAGCAGACCGGCCGCGAAATCGCGATGACGCTGCAGGCGCAAGGCGTGCTGCGCGGCCAGGGCAGCGGAACGATCGACGGCAACCTGCTGACTCTCGCAGTCAATCTCGCCGCGCCCACGGGCGCCGCCGTGCCGATCCAGTGCCGCTTGAATGGCGCACCCGACGGCCGCAGCTTCACCGGCATCTGTTCGGGACCGGCCGGCCAGTTCCCGACCCAGTTCTTCCGCTGAGTGCTCTAAGTTCCGGCGACGACCGGGACGCCGTCACCGAGATCCAATCGGCCCGGCAGCTTCCACGCCGGCGTCGATTGCTCCTTCAGCTTCACGCTCTTGTACTTGAGCCGCGCAATCGCCGACGCCTCGCCCGGCGCGAGCGAACGGATGCGGCCTCCGGCGATTGCCAGCTCCGCGCTCTTGAAACGCGCGACGAGTTCGAGCGTCAGTTTCAGTTCCGGCAGCGCGACCTTTGCGATCCTGATCGTCAGCACCGGATGGTGGGTCGATGTGAGTTCGTGCTGGCCGAGCGTCACCTTCTTCGTTTCCCCGCTCTGCACACTGCCCTTGGCGGCATCGCGTACCGCCTGCACCTTGGTCCAGCCCTGTGCGAGCAGCGTGAACACGTCGCTGTCGAGCGCCTTGTTCAGCTCGTCGGCCGCGAGCCCCGCGGCGAATCCGGTCAGCTGGCCCTGCGCCAGCAGCACCGCGTTTTCGTCCTTCGCCTGTTCCCGGAAGGCCGAGTGAACATCGTCGGCGGAGACATCGATCAGGTCACGCAGCTTGATGATGTCGCTCATTGCTCGTCCTCCAGGTCGATCGTCGTAGCACCCGGCTCGAGCCGGGCCGCGAGACTGATCTCGGGCTCGCTCGGCTCCCCGCCCTCGATGCGGGTTTCGGCCAGCGCGGCGTCGACGCGCGCGCTGACCTCGATGTTCGACGGCGGGCGCGCACGCGTGACCCGCTTCAGCAGGTTGCGGCCGCCCGGCGTCAGCAGCAGCGCGCCGAAGCCAAGCAGCATCGCGCCGCCGAGCGCATAGATCACCGTCGACAACGGTGTCGGCGATGGCAGCGGTGTCGGCGACACCGCGGGCGGGCTCGGTGCCGGCGGCGTTGGTAGCGGTGGTCCCGGCACAGGTGGCGTCGGCGCGGGTGGCGTCGGCGTCGGCGGCGCAGCGACTTCGACCAGAACTGAGCTGCCACGCCGGACTTCCACCTCAGCCGCCGGCTGCTGGGCGGTCACCGTCCCTTCGGCGGGTGCGTCGTCGGGCTGCAACCGAACGCCGGCAGCATCGGCTGCGCCGCGCGCGTCGGCGACGGTCCTGTTCCTCAGCTCCGGGACGCGCACTCGCGAGCCGTCGGAGACTTCGAGCACCACCGCGGCCCCCGGTGAAACCATCACGCCCGCACTCGGACTCTGCGCGAGCACTTCGTCCTGAGGCGCACTGCTGCCCTTCGGAACTCGCGAGACACGGAACTCGACCAGCAGGCGCTGGGCATCGCTGAAGGAGCGGCCGACCGCGTTTGGCAGTTCAAACAACTCGGCAGGTGCGACTCCGCTCGAAATGACGAGCTGCACGGTGCTGCCGGGCGCCGCGCGCGCGGGTGTCATGGGCGTCTGCGAAATCACCTGGCCGGCGGGCACCCGGCTCGGTTGTTCGGTCCAGTCGACCTTGAAGCGCTCCAGTCGCGCCTGCGCGCGCTGCAGCGGCAACCGGACGACATTCGGGACATCGATCAGCTCCGGAACCTCGGGACCCGCGGCAACCTGCAGCCGCAGCACGCTTCCGCGCTTGACTACCGCTCCCGGCGCCGGATCCTGACCGACCACGATCCCGCGTGCGGGTCCCGTGACGACCGTGGTCTGCAGCTTCAGCTCTGCCGAATTGGACAGGCGCCGCTGCACCTCGGCGATATTCATCTCGATGAAGCGGGGTACGCGCACCAGCGAGCCGTCTGAAAGCACGATGCGCACGGCAGCACCGGCCGGCAGCGTTGCCGGCGGCGAGGGCTCCTGATCGACGACGGTGCCGCCGGGTTCGAGCGCCTCACGGTGCGAGCGCTGGATGCTGAAGGGCGCCAGCCGGGGACGTGCGTCTTCGAACGCCATTCCGACGACGTTCGGCACCGGCAACAGGTTCGGAGGCTGGGGCTGGGGTCGCGGCGGAGCCGCTCCGGCAGCAACGCCCAGCGTGACGGTGCTGCCCCGCTTCACGAGCGCCCCCTCCTGTGGCGACTGCGACAGCACGCGCCCGGTGGATTCACCCGGCACTTCACGCACCGAGTCGGCAAGTCCGGCGCGCTTCAGCACGGCCTGCGCACTCGTAAGCGTGCCATCGCGGACCCGCGGCACGCGCACCATCGAGGCGTCGGACAGGAAGACCTTCAGTTCGCCGCCGCGTGCGAGTCGCGCCGGCGGTCGCGGTTCCTGGTCGAGCACCCAGCCGCGCGCCTGCTCTCCCGGCTGCATCGACGTGGTAACGCGAAAGCGCGCGATGCGCTCGTCGTTCGGGTTGAACATCTGCCCGCGCAGGTCGGGGACTGTCGATGTGGCCTGCGCCTGTGCCAGCGGACCCGTGTCGGGCGGCTTCGGCGTCACGTCATCAACGACTCGTCCCTGCGCGACGCCCAGCGTGACCGTACTGCCGCGCTTCGCGAGCGTATTTTCCTGCGGCGACTGCGACAGCACGCGCCCTTTCGGCTCCCCCGGCACGTCACGCGTCGTGGCGGTGAGGCCCCAGCGCTTCAGCAGCGCCTGTGCGGTGGAGAGTTCACCGCCACGAACCATGGGCACTCGCACCAGCGAAGCGTCGGACAGGACGAGTTTCAGTTCGCCGCCGGAAGCAAGGCGCGCCGGCGGAAGCGGACTCTGTTCCAGCACCCAGCCTTTTGCCTGCTCGCTGGCCCGGATCGACGTCACGACGCGAAAGCGTGCGATGCGCTCGTCCTTGGGGTTGTAGATCTGCCCCCGCAGATCGGGGACGGCGATCGTGGCCAACGCGCGCACCGTCGGCGCGGTTTCGATCACTTTCGGAGTCACGGCGATCGCTGCGTCCCGGCAGGCGCCCGTCGCACGCGCCTGTTCGCGTTCGCTGGCCGGGATCTGGCTGCACAGCGGACGCGCAGTCTGCGCGAGGGCGGCGGACGCGACGCAGCCGATGAGCAGCGCCGCGACGGCGATGCGGCACGACAGGGGCGTCCGGTTCTTCATGCGCGCGGCGCAGCTAGTCGAAATTTGTCCCCACGATCTCCGAGATCTTCGCGAGGACTTCGGGTGTCAGCCTGGGCACGAACTCGAGTGCCTTCATGTTTTCCTTCACCTGCTCGACCCGGGTCGCGCCGGTGATCACGCTGCTGACATTCCGGTTCGTCAGGCACCAGGCGAGCGCGAGTTGGGCCAGCGAGCAACCGAGATCCTTTGCGACCCCTTCGAGCCGGGCGACGATGCTGTTGCGCACCGGATCGGTCAGGCCCTCGCGCAGGAACGCGTAGCTTTCGAGCGCGCCGCGCGAGCCGACCGGAATGCCGTTGCGGTACTTGCCGGACAGCAGCCCGGACGCGAGCGGACTCCACGTCGTCAGTCCGAGGCCGATGTCTTCGTATAGACGCTTGTACTCCTGTTCGACGCGCTTGCGATGCAGCAGGTTGTACTGCGGTTGCTCCATGACCGGCTTGTGCAGGTTGCGACGGTCGGCAATGTCCCACGCCGCGCGAATCTCGTCGGCCGTCCACTCGCTGGTACCCCAGTAAAGCGCCTGGCCGCGCTCGATCATGTCGTGCATCGCCCACACGGTTTCCTCGACCGGCGTGTTGGGGTCGGCACGGTGGCAATACACGAGGTCCACGTAATCGAGCTGCAACCGCGCCAGCGACCCTTCGATCGCCTGTCGCAGGTACTTGCGGTTCAGCGTGTTGCGCTCGTTCGGGAACTCGCCCTTGCCGGCGGCCAGGCCCCAATAGAACTTCGTCGAGACGACGTACTTGAGGCGCGGCCAGCCGAGTTCCTTCAGCACCGCGCCCATGATTTCCTCGCTTGCGCCGCGCGCGTAGATCTCGGCGTTGTCGAAGAAGTTGACGCCGGCATCGAAGGCGGCGGCCATCAGCTCGCGCGCGGCGCGCGTATCGACCTGGTTGCCGTAGGTGACCCAGGAGCCGAACGACAGTTCTGAAACCTTGAGGCCGGATCGGCCGAGGCGGCGGAAGTTCATTGCGGGCGTCGGAAGAAGTGGGAGCTCGCAGTGTAAGTATTCCCCTGCGGCGCCGCCGGCACGCCCATCCTTCGATCGCCGCGCGTCACTTCTTCTTCGAGCCCGCCCTGCCGGCCGGGCGCGCACCGCGCCTGTCTGCCAGGCCGATGCTCAATTCGGCAGCGAGGCGTTCCTCCTCTCTTGCGACGTCAATTTCTGCATCGATGACGAATTCGCGGAACTTTTCCGCCGCCGAAATCATCGGGAGGCCCTTGAGTTTGACCAGGCCATAGCGGAGTTCCAGCCACGGTTCCGCGCCGAGCAGCACGAACTTTCCGGCAGCAAGCTCCTCCGCCATGCATGTCAGCGTGACTGCCGTGATCGCATCCGAGCCGGCGACGATGCGCTTGACCGCTGACAGTGAGTTGCACTCGAGGGAGGGGAAGGCCCGAGCGGCAACAGCAGAATCACGCGCCTTGCGCTGCGCGGCCAGCATCGGCTCCAGCACTCTCGGCGGAATGCGGGCGGGAGAGATGAAGGGATAGCTAAACGTGTCGAGCGGTGTCACGCGGCCGCGGACGGCGAGCGGGTGACCGGTGCGGGCGACAAAGTACAGCGGATGCGCGGACATCGGTTCGATGTCCAGCTCGTGCTCCCGTTGCAGCGTGCTGATCTCGGCCAGGAAGAAGTCCAGTTCGCGAGTACGCAGCCGGTGCAGCAACTCATCCCAATCCCGCACCTGCAGTCGCACGCCAACCTGCGGATAGGCAGCGGTGAACCGCATCAGGGCGCTGCTGAGCGTCGAATCGGCGGGATATGGCCCGGCGCCGACCGTGATCTGGCCGGGCTGCAGGGAAGGACTAGTCGCGACTTCCTGATCCAGATCCTCGGCCAGTTGCACGACCTGACGTGCGCGCTGGATGAAGACCCGACCCATGTCGGTCGGCACGACGCCGACCGCGGAGCGCAGGAAAAGCTCAGCGCTTATCTGTCGCTCGAGTCCCTGGATGCTGCGCGACAGCGCCGGCTGACTCAGCCGCAGCGCCACCGCCGCGCGGGCGAAGCTGCCGTGCTCCGCCAACGCCAGTACATGGCGCATTTGCCGCAGGTCGACTGACATGCAGCCAGTATATGGCCGCCTTGCTCACTATGCATTGGACACATTGACCCGAATCAACGATGCTGCGCCGCCGACAACTGGGCTGAGTCTCGACATGTCCCGATGCAGGAGTGTTTCATGACCGTTTTCCGGATTCACATGCGCCACGCGCTGGCTCTGGCCTTCGCCACCGGGCTGATCGCGTCGGCGCAGGCCCAGGTCCAGGTCGCCCCGCCGGGCGCCTCGCCAGCGCAAGTCAAGCACTTCGATCCCAAAGGCAACCTGCCGTCGAAGTTCACGATCGAACTGCGCAACGGCATCAAGGCCCAGCTGCCATTCGCGGACAAGCGCGACTTCGACGAGGCCAAGAAGGGCTTCATCGCCGAGCCGCCCTACAAGCAGATCAAGGCCGATGCCGGCCATGTCGCCTGGGACATGGGCAGCTATCAGTGGCTGCTGACCGGCAAGGACTTCGACAGCATCCACCCGTCATTGCAGCGCCAGGCAGTGCTGAACATGGCGTACGGACTCTATGAAGTCCTTCCTGGCCGCATCTACCAGGTTCGTGGCTACGACCTCGCCAACATCAGCTTCATCAAGGGCGACACCGGCTGGATCATCTTCGACCCGCTGACGGCGAAGGAGACGGCGCGCGCGGCGCTCGAGTTCATCAACGAGAAGCTCGGCAAGCGACCGGTGGTCGGGGTTGTCTACTCGCATTCGCACGTCGACCACTTCGGCGGCGTGCGCGGCGTGGTGGACGAGGCCGATGTCGCCAGCGGCAAGGTGATGGTGATCGCGCCTGAAGGGTTCATGAATGCTGCGATCGCCGAGAACGTCTTCGCCGGCAACGCGATGACCCGGCGCACGCAATGGCAGTACGCGGTGCTGCTGCAGCGAAATCCCTTCGGCCACGTCGACCAGGCCATCGGCAAGAACGTGGCCAACGGCAACGTCGGCCTGATTGCGCCGAACCGGCTGGTCGTGAAGGACTTCGAGGAGATCACGCTCGACGGCGTGAAGATGGTGTTCCAGAACGCGCCCGACACCGAGGCTCCGGTCGAGATGAACACCTACTTCCCGCAGTTCAAGGCATTGTGGTCGGCGGAGATCATCACCGGCACGATCCACAACATCTACACGCTGCGCGGCGCGCGCGTGCGCAACGCGCTCAACTGGTCCAAGGAAATCAACGTCGCACTCTACAAGTTCGGCCAGGAAGCCGAGGTCATGTTCGCCTCGCACAGCTGGCCGCGCTGGGGCAACGCCCGCATCCAGGAAGTGCTGCGTGCGCAGCGGGATGCATACGCCAACCTGAACAACCAGGCGCTGCACTATGCGAACCGCGGCGTGACGATCAACGAGATCCACAACGTCTACGAGGTGCCGAAGAGCCTGCAGCAACAGTGGGCCGCGCGCA
>DAINBQ010000061.1:0-14672 GCA_036732825.1 Burkholderiaceae bacterium
GGCGGCGCAGGCGATCGCCCGCCAGCTGCGGCTGCGCAACCTCGGCGGCATCATCATCGTCGACTTCATCGACATGATGAACGGCGAGCACCGCGACGCGGTGCTGGCCGAGTTCAAGAAGGCGCTCGCGCGCGACCGCACGCGCATGACGGTCAGCGGCTTCACGCAGCTCGGGCTGGTCGAGATGACGCGCAAACGCACGCGCGAATCGCTGGCGCACGTGCTGTGCGAGCCGTGCCCGATGTGCCAGGGCCGCGGCGAGGTCAAGACCGCGCGCACCGTGTGCTACGAGATCCTGCGCGAGATCCTGCGCGAGGCACGCCTGTTCGGCGAAACGCGCGAATTCCGCATCCTCGCGTCACAGCTGGTGATCGATCTCTTCCTCGAGGAGGAATCGCAGTCGCTGGCAATGCTGTCGGACTTCATCGGCAAGCCGGTCTCGATGCAGGTCGAGACGCTCTATCACCAGGAGCAGTACGACATCGTGCTGATGTGAACCGGCGCCGTAAGAGTACCCGCTACGGGCGCGCGAATTCGGGGATGCGAAAGCGTTTGCGATACGCCCCCGGCGCCATCCCGGTCGTGCGTTTGAACAGGCGCCGGAAGAACGCCGCATCCTCATACCCCACCCGCCAGCTGATCTCGTCGACCGAGTCCTCGGTTCGTTCGAGCCGGCGCTTCGCATCTTCTATGCGCAGGCGCTGCACGTAGGCAATCGGCGCGAGGCCGGTCGCGACCGTGAAGCGCCGCTTAAAGGTGCGTTCGGCGAGCTTCGATCGCTTGATCATCTCCTCGACCGGATTCGCGACCGAAAAGTGCTTGCTCAACCACTGCTGCGCGCTCTGGATGTCGGCGTCGCCGTGGTCGCTCCTGCCCTCGAAAACAATGTAAGGCGTGAGACCGTCCTGGTGCCATTGCAGCGCGAACATGCGCGCGACCTGCTGCGCGGTGGTCGCGCCGGCATAACGCGCGATCAGGTAGAGCACCAGGTCGTGCCACGTGGTCGATGCGCCGGAGGTCACCAGCTCTTCGCGCCGTCCGGCAGTCACGAGCACGCGCTCCGGATGAATCGGCACGGCCGGATACGTGGTCGCGAACTGTCGCGCATAGCCGAAGTGAACGGTGACGTCCTTGCCGTCGAACAGGCCTGTTTCGGCCAGCAGAAAGATCCCCGAGCAGGCCGAGCAGAGCACCGCGCCGCGGCCTGACATCGCGCGCAGCCATTCGACCAGGCGCGGATACCGATTCCTCTCCCACCCGCCGGGCCGAAGCACGATGGACGGAACGATCACGATGTCGGTCGTCTCGATCGTGTCGATTGCCCGCTGCACGTTGGCCGGCACGCCGCTCGCGAGTTGTACCGGGCCGACCGCCTCGCCCACGATTTCGACGTGAAACGGCCTGGGCGCGCGCGAACCTGCGATCGGCATGCCCATCTGCCCGAACGAATTCATCACATCGAAGATCCCGTACAGCGTCGAGACCGCCGCATCCGGCAACGCGACGAGGCTGACGTGACGGGGCGCCGATCCGGTGTCAGTCGATTGTGCGGCCATGGCGCGCGACCCTTCGACGTGTGGCACGAACGGACCGATTTTGGGCGAATCCGGCTCTGCCGCGGGTCCGGTTGCGCTGCGACCATGGCGCACCGTTTGGACAAACACACATCGCAGGAAAGGAAGCAGAACCCATGGACGCCCTTTCGATCGATCAAGCGAAACTGGAGTCTCTTGTCATGCATGCCGTCGGCGACCTGTCGGCCGCCTACGGCGGCGTGATGGTCAGCCTGGGCAGCAAACTCGGACTCTACAAGGCCATGTCGGGTGCCGGGCCGGTCAGCTCCAGGGAACTCGCGGCCCGCACCGGCTGCGCGGAGCGCTACGTGAGGGAATGGCTGAACGCGCAGGCCGCCGGAGGTTACGTCGGCTATCACGCGGTGAGCGACACCTACGAGCTCTCCCCCGAGCAGGCGATGGTGCTCGCCGATGAAGACAGCCCCGTCTTCATTCCCCCTGCGTGGCAGGTGCCGGCCTCGATGTGGTTCGACGAGGAAAAGACCCTCGAGGCGTTCCGCACCGGCAAGGGCGTGGCCTGGGGCGAGCACGACGGTCGACTGCACTGTGGCGTGGCGGCCTTCTACCGCAACGGCTATCGGGGCAGCCTGGTGTCACAGTGGCTGCCTGCGCTCGACGGCGTCGTGGAGAAACTGGAGGCCGGCATCGAAGTGGCCGACGTCGGCTGCGGTCACGGCCACTCGACGCTGCTGATGGCCCAGGCCTTTCCAAGGTCGCGCTTTCATGGCTTCGATGTGCATGCGGCTTCGATCGACGAGGCCCGGCGCAATGCCGCCGAGTCGGGCGTCGCCGAGCGGGTCTCGTTCGACGTGGCCCGGGCGGTGGATTACCCCGACAAGCGTTACGGACTCATCTGCTTCTTCGACTGCCTGCACGACATGGGCGACCCGGTCGCCGCAGCGAGTTATGCCGCGAAAGTCCTCTCTCCGGATGGCACGGTCATGCTGGTCGAGCCTTACGCAGACGATCGGGTCGAAGCCAACCGTTCGCCGGTCGCGCGGCTGTACTACGCAGCCTCGACCACGATCTGCTGTGCGCACGCGATCTCGGAGGGCGGCAAGCTCGTGCTCGGTGCGCAGGCCGGCGAGGCGCGCCTGGCTGAGGTATTCCGCAAGGCAGGATTCACCCACTTCCGGCGTGCGGCCGAGACCCCGTTCAACCTGATTCTCGAGGCGCGCCGCTGAGCAGCTCGAGCCGGAGCGCGGCATCCAGCCACTGTGCCGAATCGCGGCGTGAGGGCTGGAGTGCAGCCGAATCGCGTCAGCGCCGACGCTGAAGACTCGCGACGATCCTTTCGCAGCGTTGCCGATCTCGCTCTTCCGCCACACCCGGCGACGCGCACCAATTCAGCAGGAGCAGGACGTTGTCCGCGCGGCCCGGCGCCGCGCGTTTGAACCGGTCGCGCAGCTGCTTGACCTGCACTGCGAGGCGATGCGGCTGCAGGTCGGCCGGGCTTTCGATGCCGAGCATCAGTTCCAGCTCGAGCAACGCGTCGCGACGTTCAGCGGCGCAGTCCCGAACCCGGTCGGCGTGATCGAAGCGCGCATCGGCATCGGCCAGCGCCTTCAGGGCCGCGTCGCGCCGTTCGAGCATCTTCCGCTCCCACTCGGGAACGAGCAGTGACAGCGAGGTCCAGCGTTCGCGAACCGACTCTGCGGCCGCCGGGTCCATGTCCCCTTCCGCGAGCGCGAGAGCGTCGAGCTCTTCGCACAGCTTTTCCTTTGCGAACAGCGTTTGCCAGACCGCCGCTTCGCTCGCTCGGTTCCGTCCGCGCAGTGAGTCTTCGACCTGCGCGAGCGCAGCCCTGAAGCGGGCTTCGAGCGCCGCCGGTGCCGCGCCGCTTTCCGCGATTGCGGTCTTCCACTGCTCCTGCAGTTCGTGCCTGGAGCTCCGGACCTGCGCTTCGTCCCCGCCGCTGGATTTCGCGAGCTCTTCGAGCTTTTCGCACAGCGCCTCGAGGGCCCGCCGCTGGACTTTTCCGCGCTCCTCCGCCGCCTTGCGCGAGCCGGTGCGCGCGTCGAACACTGCATTGCACGCGCCGCGAAACTTTTCCCACAACGCCCGCTCGTCGCGCTGCGCCAGCACGACCGTCTTCGCGTTGACCTGCCAGCGCGCCTGCAATTCCTTCACGCGCGAAGGCGTATCGCGCTCCATTGCCCTGGCCGCCAGCGCTTCCGCCTCGGCGATCAATGCCTCGCGTTCCTGCCTGGCCTGGCTGCGTGCCGCGGACAAGGCGTCGCGCAGCGGCGCCAGCGCTGCCTTCAGGCGCGTGTCGAGCTTCTTCCAGGCGCCAGGTTCGACGCTGCCGAGGTTCTTGTCGCGCCAGGCGGTTTCGGTGTCGCGCAGCCAGCGCTCGATCGCGCGCAGGTCGAGCGGGTCGACGAGCAACGTCGGCGCGTGCGCGGCCGCTGCCGCGATGAAATCCTCGCGCTGCTTGCGCGCCTGCTTGTGTTGCGCGGCCTGTTCCGCAAAGTGGCGCGCGGCCGGCGCATAGGCCCGTTCGCAGGCGCCGTCGAAGCGATCCCACAACGTCTTGGGCACGCCGGCGCGATTTTCCTCGACCTGCTCGTCGAGCTTCTTCCACTCGGCACGCAGTTGCTGCACTTCTCTGGCCAGCGCCACCGGAGCGAGGGCCTGCGAAAGCAGGGCCTCGGCACGTTCGCACAACTGCACGCGGGCGTTCTGCTGGCCGAACTTCTCCCATCGCTCGAGTTCGACCAGCTGCTGCACGACCCGGCTCAGCCGTTGCACGGTCGGCTTCGGCAACAGGCCCGCGTGGGGTTTCAGCGCGCGGGCCCGGTCAGCCGCGGCACGAGCCTCGTGCAACTGTCCCGATGCCAGCGCCTGCTCGGCCTCGTGCAGAACCGTGTGCAGTTGCTGCCGCGCCGCGCCCTGCTCCTGCTGGCTTGCGCGTATCACCGCCAGGCGGCGTTGCTCGATGACGAGCAGCGCCGCCTCGAAACGCCGCGTCAGCGCCGGCGTGCGGGCCGCCAGGTCAAGCGCCTGCCAGCGGGCCGGCAGCTGCGCGTCGTCGATCGGCGTTCCGGTCGCAAGCTGCTCGGCTTCCGCCACCAGCGCTTCGGCCGCGGCAAGCACCGGGGCAGCCTGCTCCCACTGCATGATCTGCTGCTCGGCCTGATCCAGTCGCGCGAGCGCGCGCGCGTCGTTGTCGCGGGCAGCTTCAGCCCGGAGCGCGCTCAATTCCGCGCGCAACACCGGCAGCGCCGTGGTCGCCGGTGGCGGCTGAAGCGAGGCAAGCCAGCGATTGAGCCGCTGCTCGAACTGCGCGTGCGCGCGTTGCTCTTCGAGTTCACGATCGAAACGCTGCTGCATCCGCCGCCCGATGTCTTCCCAGCGGACGCGCCGATCGACGTCATCGCCCAGCACCAACGCCTTCCAGCGCCTGTCGAGTTCGACCGCGGCCATCACGATGGGACCGGGCTGCTCGACGAGGGCCTCGGCTTCGGTCAGGATCGAGTCAGCGACCCTGGCGTTTTCGATGCGCTGACTGATCGCATCGAGCCGCTCGCGCGCCAGGCGCGCGACGCCGCGGTCCCTGTCGCGTGCTCCCTTGAGCAGCCGGCGCAGCGGTTCGGGCGCATGAACGCGCTCGGCCGCGGCGATCCGCACCGACGCGTGCTCGGCGGCGAGCGCGACGTCCACCAGCACCTCTTCGTCGCTGATGCCGTCGATCGCGACGCGGCGGCGCTCCTCGTCCTGCGTGTGCAATGCGACCTGCGCCCGGACCGCATCGGTGCACTCCGGCGCCGCGAGAAAAGTCCGCACGCCGCCATCGTCCGGGCGCGCCGCCAGCACCTTGCCAAGTGAAGCGGCGATGGCGGCGCTTACCTGCGGCTCGGTCTCTGTCCGCAGGGCCACAGTCAGCACGGCCGGATCACTGCAATGGGTGGCCGCAGCGGTGCGAACGTCAGGCGAGGGGTCGGCGCTTAGCATCTGCGCAAGCGCCTTCGAATCGCGCGGCAGCGCCGCGACGCCAGCCACGCGTTGCGCCGGGTCGGCGTGTTCGTGCAGGCGGGAACCAATGAACAACTTGTCGAGCACTTCGTGACTGAGTGAGGAAGTTCTGGTCAATCGGATGCGTTCTCGCACCAGTGAGGATGGTACCGAGTACTGAGTCGGCTCGTTCAGGGTCCGGGTCGGACCGGTCGGCCCCTGGCCCGATGATGCAGACTGCAGGCCATCGCGCTCAACTCTTCTTCTCTCGCGGCAAGCGACCCAGCAGGTAGAACTCTTCGTTCGGCCGCATCGAAATCAAGTTTGCCATGCGGTTCGACAGCGCAAAGAGCGCCGAGATGGCGCCGATGTCCCAGATGTCCTCGTCGCTGAATCCGTGCAGGCGCAGGGCCTCGAAATCCGGATCCTCGATCGTGGCCGACGCGGTCGCGACCTTCAGCGCAAACGCGAGCATCGCCTTCTGCCGCGGCGTGATGTCGGCCTTGCGGTAGTTGACCGCGACCTGGTCCGCGACCAGCGGATTCTTCGCGTAGACACGCAGGATCGCGCCGTGCGCGACGACGCAGTAGACGCAATTGTTCGCGCCGCTGGTGGCGACGACGATCATTTCCCGTTCCGCCTTCGTGAGCCCGCCCTCGCGCAGCATCAGCGCGTCGTGGTAGTCGAGAAAGGCGCGGCACTCGTCGGGACGATGCGCGAGCGCGAGGAAGACATTGGGCACGAAGCCCGCCTTTTCCTGCACTTCAAGAATCCGGGCGCGGAGGTCGGCGGGCAAATCGTCGAGCGCGGGAACGGGGAATCGGCTGATCGCTGGCTGGTTCATGCCTTGGGCTCCATC
The DNA here is from genome assembly GCA_036732825.1 of Burkholderiaceae bacterium. Classification (GTDB taxonomy): domain Bacteria; phylum Pseudomonadota; class Gammaproteobacteria; order Burkholderiales; family Burkholderiaceae_F; genus DAINBQ01. The sequence goes on from DAINBQ010000061.1 coordinate 6,388, forward strand.
GAGATTTCCAGCGCCGGCGCAGCGCCCGGGGAAGCCTCGGACGACGGATCGGCGAACTGGATCGCATGCAGATGCGCATACAAACCGCCACGCGCCAGCAGGTCGCGATGGGTCCCCACCTCGACCAGCCTGCCGTGCTCGAGCACGACGATGCGATGCGCGCGTTCGATCGTCGACAGGCGATGCGCGACGACGAAAGTGGTGCGGCTCTGCATCAGCCGCTCCAGCGATGCCTGAATGTAGCGCTCCGAGTCGGAATCGAGTGCCGAGGTCGCCTCGTCCAGCAGCAGGATCGGAGCGTCCTTCAGCAGCGCGCGCGCGATCGAAAGCCGCTGGCGCTGCCCACCCGAGAGCTTGACCGCGCCCTCGCCGATGCGCGTGTCGAATCCCTGCGGCAGCGATTCGATGAACGGCAGCAGGTAGGCGGCTTCCGCCACAGCGCGGACGCGCTCCGGCGAGGCTCCGCGCTCGCCTCCATAGGCGATATTGGCCGCGATCGTGTCGTCGAACAGCACGACATCCTGCGAGACGAGTGAAACCTGCCGGCGCAGGGTGTCGAACTTCAGGTCCCGGATCGGAATCCGGTCGAGCAGGATTTCGCCGGCGGTGGCCTCGATGAAGCGCGGCACCAGGTTGATCACGGTGGTCTTGCCGGCGCCGGACGGCCCGACCAGCGCGATCATTTCGCCGGGCTGAACCGTCAGCGAGAAGTCGACCAGCGCATCCGCACTCGCCTCCGGATAACGGAAAGTCACGCCGCGGAATTCCACGCGGCCTTGCGCGTGCCCGATTTCGGCCGTGCCGGTCTCTTCTTCCTGCCGCAGATCCATCATGCCGAACACGCTCTCGGCGCCGGCGGCCATGCGCGCCAGCGGACCGTTGAGCGCGGCAAGATGGCGCAGCGCAGGCAGCAGCAGCAGCGCCGCGGCCAGGAAGGTGACGAAGTCCCCGGGCGAGGCCTGGGTCGCCTGCACCTGCCAGAGCGCGATCATCATCACGACCGCGACGCCGAGCGCGCCGGCGATCTGCGTGACCGGCGTCGCGGCGGACCAGGCCACCTGCATGCGCATCGCGAATCCGCGCAGCTTGGCGTTGATGTGCCGGAAGCGTTCGATCTCGTATTCGTAGCCGTCGTAGATCTTGACGACCCGCCGCCCTTCATGCGCCTCCTGCACCGCGCGTGTCATCTCGCCCAGCATCGCCTGGTTCTCGACATTGAGCCGCCGCAGCCGGCGGCTGAACGCGCGCAGCGAGAGCGCTATCACCGGCGCGACGACCAGCGTGACCAGGGTCAGCTGCCAGTTGTAGTAGACCAGCATCGCAAGCAGTCCGATGACGATCAGCGTGTCGCGCACCGCGGTGCTCAGCACCTCCGCCGCCAGGTTGAGCGCGTTGGTCGCCTCGTTGACGAACTTCGAGATGACGACGCTCGACGGCATCGATTCATAAGTCGGTGCGGGCCAGTGCAGCATGCGCTCGAACATCGTGAGCCGCAGTTCCATCAGCACCGCCTGCGAAATGCGGTTCAGCAGGTAGGAACTGGCGAAGGATGCGAGCCCGCGCACCACGAACAGGCCGACGAAGACCAGCGGCAGCCAGATCGCGTCCGAACTGCGCTCGAACAGTGCGCGATCGGTCAAGACGCCGGTCAGTTTCGCCAGCAGAGGTTCGGTCGATGCGGTGATCGCGGTGGCGAGCAGTGCGACGGCCAGCACACGGCGGTGCCCGAGCACCATGCGGAAGAGGCGCCGCAGGTTCGGGTCGTCGAGGATGCGGGGATGGCTGGGGCTCGTCATCGTGTCGCGTGCCAGAATCCGGCCATGCATCTGCGTGCACTCATGGGAATTTGCGTGCCTGATCCGGCCGCCGCGTAGTGTATGCGATGGGCTTGATCGGAAATCCCAGCCGATGACGCCTCTGATCGTCCGGCTGCCGAATCATCTAGGCGATGCATGCATGGCGGTTCCCGCACTGGATCTGCTCGCGGCGCACGGCCGGGCCCTGACGCTGGTCGGCCGGCCGTGGGCCGGCGCGCTCTTCGCCGCCTATCGTTGGCCGGTCGTCGCGCTGCGCGGCTCGCGGCTCGATCATGTTGAGGCGCTTCGAGCGGCGCGCGGTGTGCCCGGCGCAGCGGGACTGCTGCTAACGAATTCGTTCAGCACCGCGCTCGAGTTCCGTTTGGCCGGCATCGCGTCGACCGGCTACGCACGCGGAGGCCGGTCCTGGCTGCTCGCGCACAGGGTGGCGGTGAACGATGCCGATCACATGGTCGAGTACTACCACCGCCTCGCCCGCACTGTCGTCGGCGCGAACAGCGAGGTGCCGCGTGATCTGAGTTTGCGAGTCGCCGACGACGCGAAAGTGCGCGCGAATGCGCTGCTCGCCGGCAGCGGCGTGCGGGACCGCTATGTCGTGCTGTGCCCGGTCGCGGTCGGCCACCACCACGGAAAGGTCAAGGCCTGGAGCGGGTTCACTCGGCTGAACCAGGAAATGCTCGAGCGCGGCGAACATGTCGTCGCAATGCCCGGGCCGGGCGAAGCGACTGCGGTCAAGAATGCGCTTCCCGGCGCAACGGTCCTGCCGGAGTCCGACGTCGGAACGTTCGCCGCTGTGCTGGCCGGCGCGCGCGCCGTGGTCGCGAATGACAGCGGGCCGGGCCATCTCGCCGCGGCTGTCGGCGCCCCGCTCGTCAGCGTCTTTGGCGTGACCGAACCGGAGAAGACGCGGCCATGGAGCAGCCGGATGTCGATGGTCGGTTCGGGCTCCGGCTGGCCCAGCTACGACGAAGTTCGCACGGCGGTCGACGCAATGCTTGCCGGCTGATCCTTCTCTCGTGCAAGGCAGACGCCGAGCAGGATCGCGATCAGGTGCCCTTCGTTGAAACTCTGGAAGTGCGAACTGAAAAGGCTCGTGATGCACCACGCGAGCAGCAGCGCCAGCCCGGCTATGCGAAATGGGCCGCGCACCGGCTGCCGGATCGCCGAATAAAGAAGCCAGACGAAAGCCGCCAGTCCGAGCAAGCCGGTCTCGGCCCACAGCATCATGTACTGGTTGTGCGGATCGTCGGTCGGCCGCGCCTTCCAGTCGCTGTATCGCCCGCTGACGCGCTCCCGGTACACCTGCGGATACGACGCGAGTCCATGCCCGAGCAGCGGCCGGTCGCGGATGATCTCGGCGGTCACTTCCCACATCACCACGCGCATGCCCATCGACGTGAGGTGGGGAGAACTCTTCGCCTCCTGCAATTCCTTCCACCCCTCTTCGAACCGATCGACGACTTTCGGCGAGAGCAGCAACGCCCCGACCACCGCGACAGCCAGTAACACAAGCCCTCGCCTGCGCGCGCGGCCGGTAAGAAGTCCGATCGCGGCCACCAATCCGAGCACGACCAGGACGATGTAGCCGCTGCGTCCGTACGCGACGAAGACGACATTGGAGGCCATCAGCACAGCGGCCGCGATCCAGGCCCAGCGCAGTCCCGGGCGCGCCGACTGCAATGCGAGCACGACGGCGAGCAAGGCCCCCGAGGCGAGCGCCATGCTCTGCGTCACGTGATTGCGCATCACGATGCCGGGCAGCAGATCACCGGCGCCGTGCGAGATTCCCAGCGGCAGCGCGATGAACGACGCGATCGCGCCGATGCAGCAGCCGACGACGAAGACGGCGGCAAAAACATACTTGGCCGCGCGGTCGTCGAACAGCGCCAGCGCCAGGAAGAGCCACGCGAACTGGCGCCAGGCAATCCATTCGCGCAGCAGCGGTTTCAGCGGAACCGGGCTCCACAGCATTGCGAGTGCCAGCGCCGCGATGAAGAGCAGCGTCGCGCGTCCCAGCGGCTGCCAGAACGCGTTCTTCAGACGCTGCGAGCACGATGGCGCCGCGGCCAGCGCAAGCACCATGATGCCGGCGGCGCCGCTCGCGAAGCCGCTGACGGTAAAGCTGCCGATCGCGGTCAGCGCGGCCGCGAAGCGCGCGAGGCTGATCGCCCAGATGTCGAAACGTACCTTTGAGCGCGCGTCGCCCGCATCCACGCGCGCCGCGGCCGGACGTGTGCTGCCGAGCGTGCGCCGCCGCCAACGGTCCCAGCGGAAACGCATCCAGGCCCAGGCCCGGCCGCGGTCCGTGCGCTTGTCGTCGAGCACGCTCGCGAACTGGCCACTCATGCTGCCCTGCTCGACGATCGGAGTCCGCAGCCAGAAGTGCGCGATACCCATCTCGCCATCGGCCTCGCGCATCAGCCAGTCGGCCGGACGCGTGATCCTATGCCGCTTCAGGTACTCGAGCCTGAGCAACGCTGCGCTGTAATCGAGGACCGTCGCATCGGTGGCCGGCAATTCGGAGTCCGGTTTCACCAGCATCGTCGGCGAGCGACGGGCGCCGGCGACGTACTTGTTGTCGCCACAGCCGAGGTAGACCATATAGGGCTGCGACAGGCCGTCGGCTTCGCTCATCGCGGCGGCCAGCACTTCCCCGAAATCACCGGCAAGTTTGGCGTCGTCCTCGAGCACGAGCACGCGCCGGTAACCGCGCGCGACGCAACGCTTCCAGGTCTCGATGTGCTTCAGCACCAGCGACTGGTGGCCACGCTTGAGGTCGCTTGGCGCAAAGACCGCGTCGATCTCTTCCTGCTTCAGTTCGTCGGCGTCGTGCTCGAAGATCCACTCGAACTGGATGCCGTGACGCGCGAGTTCGGACTCGATGTGCCGGATCCGGTCGTGAAACGTCTTCACGGACAGCACGAAGACGGCGTCGACCAGCTGATTGACCGGGGGAGTTGTCACGGGAAGCGGGCTGCTCGCCGGCCGCGGACGACGGGCGAGTGCATCGGGAACAGCCGCGATTGTAGAACCCGGATGAAAGTGTCCGGCGGGTAAGCTTGCGGCCTTGCCCGGAGCGGACATGTCTCGGATCTCCGTCTACATCATCGCCTACAACGAGGCCGACAAGATCGAGGCAGCGCTCGCGAGCGTGACCTGGGCCGATGAGATCGTCGTCGCCGATTCAAATTCGACCGACAACACGGTCGAGATCGCCCGCCGCTACACAGACCGCATCCTGCAGGTGCCGTTCGAGGGCTTCGGCAAGCTGCGCAACGACGTGCTCGGCCAGCTGACCGGCGACTGGATCTTCTCGCTCGACGCGGACGAACGCTGCACAGAGGCCGCGGCCGCCGAGATTCGCGCGATCACCGGGCGGCCGGACGCGGCCGATGCGTACCTGGTGCCCCGCAGAAACTTCTTCTTCGGCCGCTGGATCGCTCATTCGGGCTGGTTTCCCGACTTTCGCCAGCCGCAGCTCTTCCGGCGCGGCAAGCTGCGCTACACGGAAGATGCGGTGCACGAGACCTACGTGCTCGATGGCACGCTCGCGAAAACGAGCGAGCCGATCGCGCAGGTGCCATTCAGGGATCTCGCGCAGGTCGTGCACAAGATGCAGCGCTACTCCACGCTCGGTGTCGAGCGACTCGGCGAACGCAGGACAGCGCCGTCGATGTGGAGCGCGTTCGCGCACGGCGCGGGCGCCTTCCTGCGCCATTACGTGGTGCGGCTCGGGTTCCTCGACGGCTGGGCCGGCTTCGTGATTGCGTTCTCGAACTTCGAGGGCACGTTTTACCGCTACGCGAAGTACGCGGAGCGCATGCAGGGGCTGACGCGCGAGCCGCCGTTGCCGCCCAGCCTGAAGCGCTAGGCGCTGCGTCGAGCATGCTGATCTCCGTCATCGTCACGACCTACAACCGCCCCGATGCGCTGCGCGCCGTGCTCGCTGGCCTGGCTGCACAGCGTGATCGCGACTTTGAAGTGCTGATCGCCGATGACGGCTCGCGCGACGACACGCGGCAGCTGGTCGAACGCACCGCGACCGGCTTTCCAGTGCGTCTCGCGCATGTCTGGCAGGAGGATGAAGGCTTTCGCGCCGGCACTGCGCGCAATCGCGCCGCTGCCGCGGCCCAAGGTGGCTACCTGGTGTTCCTCGATGGCGATTGCGTGCCGCGCCCTGACTTCATCGCGCAGCATCGCGCGCTGGCCGAACGCGGCTGGATGGTCGCCGGCAATCGCATCCTGCTGTCCGAGGAATTCACGCGCCGCGTGCTCGCCGAATCGCTGCCGATTCATCAGTGGTCCGCCACCGAGTGGCGCGCAGCGAAAACGCGTGGCGACATCAACCGGATGCTGCCCTTCGTTCCCCTTTCGCTCGGGCTGTTGCGCAAGCTCGCGGCTCGGCGCTGGCAACGCGTCCGGACCTGCAATCTGGGCGTCTGGACGGCGGACTTCCAATCGGTCAACGGCTTCGACGAGGCGTTCGCCGGGTGGGGCTTCGAGGACTCGGATCTCGCAGTCCGGATGCTGAACGCAGGCATCCGGCGCAAGGAAGGCGCATTCGCGACCGGCGTGCTGCATCTCTGGCACCGTGAGAACGACCGACGCCACGAAGGCAGGAACTGGGACCGTTTGCAGGACCGCATCCGGTCTGGCGAGACTCGGGCCGAAGTCGGCTTCGACCGCTATGCCGTTCAGGCGTAGTTGAAGTAGGCGCGCCGCACGCGTGGCTGCGCAACCAGGTCTGCAACGAGCTTGTCCTCCGGACGTATCCGCCAGTCTTCAGGCAGGGCCACGTCGACACAGCCAGCGCCATTGCTGTAGCTGACGACGATACGGCAGCCGCTGCCCGATTGCCCGTTCGTGACACGGTAAGGCGCCAGCGCGTCGCGCAGCCGCGCGACATCGCCGACGCCGTCGACCTCGATGCGCAGCCTCGCGGCTGCGCGCGCACGCGCTTCGGCCAGGTCCATCAGGTCGTCGGCCGAAATCGACATGCGCTGCGTGAACTCATCGAAGCGGACCTTGCCGACGACGAACAGCAGCTGGTCTTCCTTCAGCAGCGCGCGCTTGCGGTCGTAGAGTTCGGAAAACACCATCAGCTCGAGCTGCGCGGTGGCATCGTCGAGCACGACGACGCCCATGCGACCGCGGCGCGTGTTCTGGCTGCGCGCGGAAACGATGATGCCGGCCAGCCGCAGCATGTCGCGCGCCTGTCTGACTTCGGCCAGCGGCGTCGGCGCGAGCCGGCGCGCCTCGGCGGCGAACTCGGTGAACAGATGGCCCGAGAAGTAGTACCCGAGCGCCAGTTTCTCGTTCGACAACTGCTCGCGCTCGCTCCACGGCGCGGCCTTCACATACTCGATGTGGCGCGCGCTGCCGTCGGCCGCGCCGAACAGGCTCGTCTGACCGGCCTGCGCGGCGGCGCTGTCTGCCGCCTCGATCGCGCGCCCCACCGTTGCGAGCAGCGTCGCGCGGTCGCCGGGCAGGCGGTCGAGCGCGCCGGCACGCACCAGCGCCTCGACGACGCGGCGGTTGACGACGTGCTTGTCCACCCGTGCGCAGAGGTCGAACAGATCGGTGTATGGCCCTCCGGCCGCGCGCGCCGCGAGAATCGCTTCGATCGCGCCCTGGCCCGTGCCCTTGATGCCGCCGAGCCCGTAGCGGATCGTCTTCGGGTCCACCGGTTCGAAACGATAGCTGCCCTCGTTGATGTCGGGCGCCAGCATCCTGAGGCCGATCGCCTTGCAGTCCTCGATCAGGTCCTTGACCTTGTCGGTGTCGTCCATCACGGTCGACAGGTTCGCCGCCATGAAGGCCGCCGGATGATGCACCTTGAAGTACGCGGTCTGGTAGGCGACCAGCGCATACGCGGCCGAGTGGCTCTTGTTGAATCCGTAGCCGGCGAACTTCTCCATGTGATTGAAGAGTTCGGTCGCCGTGTTCGAATCGACGTTGTTGCGTCCGGCGCCGTCGACGAAGATCGAGCGCTGCGTGGCCATCTCGTCGGCCTTCTTCTTGCCCATCGCGCGCCGTAGCAGGTCCGCGCCGCCGAGCGAGTAGCCGCCGACGACCTGCGCGATGCGCATCACCTGCTCCTGGTAGACCATCACGCCGTAGGTCTCGGCAAGGATCGGCTCGATCGACGGGTGCAGGTATTCGACCCGCTGCCGGCCGTGCTTGCGGTCGACGTAGTCCGGGATCAGGTCCATCGGCCCCGGGCGGAACAGTGCATTCAGCGCGATCAGGTCCTCGAGTCGGTCGGGTTTCGCCCGCTTCAGCAGTTCGCGCATGCCGCGTGATTCAAACTGGAAGATCGCGGTCGTCGCGGCCTGCTTGAAGACTTCGTAGGTGCGGGGATCGTCGAGCGGAATCGTGTCCAGGTCGAGTGCGTACGAAGGGTCGAGCTTGCGCACGTACTTCAGCGTCAGGTCGAGGATCGTCAGCGTCGTCAGGCCGAGGAAGTCG
>DAINBQ010000062.1:0-14288 GCA_036732825.1 Burkholderiaceae bacterium
GGAAACAGGATGACACGCAGGCCGTTGGCCAGGCGGTATTCGCTGATGCCTTCGACAGTGGCCGTGCGCGTGACGCCGGCGGGCAGAGCGACGCTCTGCGCCAGCGCGACTCCGGTTGCAGCAATCAGCAGCAGTGTCGCGGCCCAGCGTTGAATCGGGTACTTCATCGTTTCACTTTCGGTGGAGGGTTCAACAACTGGAAATTCTGCCACGCGGTCAAGCCGCGGATGATGCTCAGCGATTCAGGAAAAGCCGGATCAGCGCGGCAACCGGCTCGGGTTCCTCGTGCGCAAGCCAGTGCGTGGCGCGCGGCAGGCGTTGGATCGTCAGATCGTCGATGAGTTCATCAAGGCCTTCGAGCAGGTCCACCGGCAGCGCAATGTCGGCTTCGCCCCAGAGAACCAGCGTCGGCACGCGCACGCGAAAGTCCTCGGCCCTGAGCGTCAGCGCCGCAGGGCCGGGGTCGTCCGCGGTCGGCGGATAAAGCGGCGAGGCGCGATAGTAATTGACGCCGCCCTTCAGCCCGCGGCTCCAGACTTCACGATAGCGGCGCGCCCGTTCGGGCGTGTACCACGGCGCATCCGCCCGTGGCATCGAGAGCAGCAGGCCCTCGACCAGCGCATAGTCGTTTCCGGCGAGCGCGGATTCGGATCCTGGCTTGCGCAGCCAGTTCATGTAGGCACTGGCTTCCTGTTGGGCTGGGTTGCGCACGAGTTCCCGCGCGAACGGAATCGGATGCGGCGAGTTCAGCACGATCAGCCGTTCGACGCTGCTTGGTCGAGCGATCGCCCATTGCCAGGCGGCGGCTCCGCCCCAGTCGTGCCCGACGACGATCGCGCGTTCGTAACCAAGGACGGATCGCAGGCGCTCGCAATCGCCGACGATTTCTCGCACGCGGTAGGCAGCGACGTCATCCGGCTGGCTGGAGAGGTTGAAGCCGCGCAGGTCCGGAGCGACCGCGTAATAGTCATCGCCGAAATGTGGCAGCAGGTCTTCCCACGCGCCCCAGTACTCAGGGAAACCGTGCAGGAACAGGATCAGCGGCGGGCCAGGCTCGCCGCAGCTGGCGTAGTGCAACCGGATGCCATTGCCGAGATCGACAAACTGGCCGGTCCGGATCATCGGTGACGCCGGCGGCTGAGGGTTCAGTTCGATTCCGGCTTCGCGTCCGGCCGCGTTGCGAAGGGATCCGCCGGATCGGTCCCGGCAAGCGCCGCCCTCATTCGGGCTTCAACGCCCGGCATGATCTTCGGATGCGTGAACACATAGAACCGGTCGCTCGTCACGGCATCGAAGGTCAGTTCAGCGACCTGCGCTGCGGTGATCTTGCCGTGGGTCACCGCCTTCACCATCGCCTCATGCGCCGAGCGCTGCGACGCAGTTGCCTTGCCGCCGTCCGACAGGTTCTGCGGCCGGTTTCGGTGCGATTCCGCAATGCCGGTCGGCACGAACGCAGGACAAAGCAGCGAGACACCGATCGTCGATCCCGCGAGCCGAATATCGTGGAACAGCGTTTCCGTCAGCGCGACGACCGCGTGCTTCGAGACGTTGTAGGCACCCATCAGCGGCGGGCACAGCCAGCCCGCCATCGAAGCCGTGTTCACCACGTGTCCGGGTTCCCCGCGGGCGTTCGCTTCCAGCATGCGCGGTACGAAATGGCGCACGCCATGCACGACGCCCATCAGGTTCACGCCCATCACCCACTGCCAGTCCTTGTCCGTGCTTTCCCAGAGATAACCGCCGCTGCCCACGCCCGCATTGTTCATCAGCAGGTGCACGTTGCCGTAAGCCGCGTAGGCCCGATCGGCCAGCCGCGCGACCGCGGCCGCATCGGCGACATCGACGACTTCGCCGATGACATCGGCTGCGCCTTTCAATTCCTCGGCCACTTCGGCCAGCGCGCCCGCCTGCACGTCGGCGAGCACCAATCGCATGCCTTCGCGCGCTCCGAGGCGGGCGAACTCGCGGCCGAAGCCGCTGCCAGCACCGGTGATGACAGCGACATTTCCTTTCAGTGTCTTCATCCCGCAAGTTTCACCAGTTGCTTGCCGAAGTTGGCGCCTCTGAGCATTCCGAGGAACGCCTGCGGCGCATTGACGATGCCTTGTGCGACCGCCTCGCGGTACTTCAGCCGCCCGGATGCAACGTGCGTGCCGAGTTCCTTCAGCGCGCCCGGCCAGACATCCATGTGCTCGCTGATGATGAAGCCCTGCAGCTTCAGGCGGCTGATCAGGAACCAAGCGGGGTTCGCAAGCGGAATCGGCCTGCCGTCATAGCCGGCAATCAGTCCGCACAGCGCGATGCGGCCGAACGCGTTCATGCGCGGCAGCACCGCATCGAGGATCTCGCCGCCGACGTTCTCGAAATACCCGTCAATACCTTGCGGAGCCGCTTCCTTCAGGGCCTTGCCGACGTCCTGCGACTTGTAGTCGATGCAGGCGTCGAACCCGAGTTCGTCGGTCACGTAGCTGCATTTCTCGGCGCCGCCGGCGATGCCGACCGCGCGGTAGCCGGCGATCTTCGCGAGCTGGCCGACGACGCTGCCGACCGCGCCGCTCGCCGCAGACACGACCACCGTCTCGCCAGCCCTGGGTTCGATGATCCGGTTCAGGCCGTACCAGGCGGTCACGCCGGGCATGCCGACCACACCGAGGTAGGCCGACAGCGGGATCTGGCGTGAATCGACCTTGTAGAGGCCGGTGCCGTCGGAGATCCCGTACTCCTGCCAGCCGAGGTAGCCGACCACCTTGTCGCCCACCGCGAATGCCGGATTGCGTGACTCCTTCACCTCACCTGCGGTGCCGCCGCCCATGACCTCGTTCAGTGGCTGCGCCGCGCTGTAGGAACGTCCTTCGTTCATGCGGCCGCGCATGTACGGATCGAGCGACAGCCAGAGGTTGCGCACGAGGACCTGGCCCGGCTGCAACGTCGGGACCTGCTCTTCCTCGAGCCTGAAGTTCGAAGTGGATGCGGCGCCTTCCGGACGGCTGGCGAGAACGATACGGCGATTGGTCGGCATGGGATTCTCCTCGATCCGTTTCAGGCCTCAGTAGGCAGCCGATGCGCCGCCGTCGACGGCGAGCACCTGTCCGGTGATGTGTTTTCCCGCGTCGCGAACAGCAGCGCCGCGCCCTTCAGGTCTTGTTCATCGCCGATCCGGTTCAGCGGCGCGAAGTGTGCCAATGTCTGTTCGCCGAGCTGCGAAATCAGTCCCTTCGTCATCTTCGTGTCGGCCCTACTCCGTCGCCAGCGCGCGCGTGAAGTTGACCACGGCGCCCTGCGCTTTCAATCCCGCACAGGCGGCCTCGAGTTCGTCGGCCTTGCGGGCGGACACAACGACGCGCGTCCCCATCTCTCCCAACCCCGTTGCGATCTGCAGTCCAAGACCGCGCGAGCCGCCCGTCACGAGCGCGGTCCGCCCCGTGAGGCCGAGAAGCTGTTTCAGTGGCATTGCGTCCTCAGATCTCGTAGTCCATGCATTGACGCTCGAGCCGCACGGCGCCGATGAAGGGCTTCAGCGCGACGTGGTCCGGGTGGTCCTGATAGGCCGCGAGCGCCGCGCGATCGGCGAACACCGAATAGAGCACGACGTCATAGGTCGCCTCCAGTCCGGGCTGCGCGACCGCCACTTCGAATTCCGCGATGCCGGGGACCAGGCTCGCGCAGCCGTCAAGCAGCCGTTTCAGTTTCGTCGCGTTCGCGGCCTTGTCCGCGCCTTCGGCGTGGTCCTTCAACTTCCACATCACGATGTGTTTCAGCATGGTCTCTCTCAGAACCAGTCGTTGCTCATTTCAAGCGTCGTCGTGTCGAGCGCGGCGACGAGATCGAGCTGCGCGTCGACCTTCGGCAGCTCGTACCGGAAGAAGTAACGGCAGGCCTGCCACTTACCGTGCAGGAAGTCACGGTCGGCCTCGCTCCAGCTGCGGGTCGCCGCGAGCGACTGCTCGAGCCAGATCCACGCGAGCACGATGTGCCCAAACGCTTCGAGGTACGGCGTTGCATTCGCCAGTGTCAGGGCCTGGTCGCCGGGGCTCCAGGCCTTCTGCGTGACTTCGGCGATGCGCGCGACGCGTTGCGCCAGCATCTCTCCCCAGCGGCACGTCTCGGGATGGGAAGCCGCCGCAGCCTGCTTCAGCGTCGACTCGATCCGGGTTCCGAGCAGCTTGAACGCGGCGCCGTCGGACATAACGACCTTGCGTCCGAGCAGGTCGAGGGCCTGGATCCCGTGCGTGCCTTCGTGGATCGCGTTCAGCCGGTTGTCGCGATAGAACTGCTCGACCGGATAGTCGCGCGTGTACCCGTAGCCGCCGAGCACCTGGATCGCCAGCGAGTTGCCTTCGACGCACCATTGCGACGGCCAGCTCTTCGCGATCGGCGTCAGGATGTCGAGCAGCAGCGTCGCTTCCTTGCGCGCCTGTGCGTCTGCAGCGGTGTGCTCTTCGTCAATCAGCCGCGCGCAGTACAGATTCAGCGCCAGCGCGCCTTCCGCATAGGCCTTCTGAGCGAGCAGCATCCGCCTGACATCGGCATGCTCGATGATCGGCACCTGAGGCTGCGCCGGGTCTTTCCCGGCCGGTCCGATCGGTCGCCCCTGGGGGCGTCCGCGAGCGTAATCGAGCGAGTGCAGATAGGCGCCATAACCGAGCATCGTCGCGCCGAGGCCGACGCCGATGCGCGCCTCATTCATCATGTGGAACATCGCTGCCAGCCCACGGCCGGGCTCTCCGACCAGGTAGCCGACCGCGCCGGCGCGCCCTTCGGGACGGAACTTTCCTTCGCCGAAGTTCAGCAGGCAGTTCGTCGTGCCGCGGTATCCCATTTTGTGGTTGAGGCCGGCCAGCACGATGTCGTTGCGCTCTCCGACGATCGCATTCGAGCCGGCTCCACTGCCTTCGATCGCGACGAGGTATTTCGGCACAACGAAAAGCGAGATTCCCTTCACGCCGGGGATCAGCCGGCCACCCGGTCCCGGAATCTTCGCGAGCACCAGGTGCACGATGTTTTCCGACAGTTCGTGCTCGCCGGCCGAGATCCACATCTTGTTGCCGAAAAGCCGGTAACGCGGCCCGAGCGGCGACTCGCGCTCGAACTCGGCGCGCGTCGCGATGTCCGACAGCGAAGAACCGGCCTGCGGTTCCGACAGGCACATCGTTCCGAAGAATCGGCCCTGCAGCTGTGGACGGACGAAGGCGTCGATCTGCGCCGGCGAACCGTGCGCGAGCAGCAGGTTCGCGTTGCCCACCGTCAGCATCGCGTAGCTCGACGATGCGATGTTCGCCCCCTTGAACCAGGCGAAGCACGCCTTGGCGACGGTGACCGGCAGCTGCATGCCGCCATATTCCTCGTCGTGCTCGGCCGCCATCAGCCCGGCCGCGACGAACGCGTCGAGCGCCTGCTTGATCTCGGGAATCAGATGCACGCGCTCGCCGTCGAAGGTCGGCTCGTTCAGGTCGCTCTTGCGGTTGTGCGGAGCGAAGAGTTCGGTCGCGATGCGCTCGCAGGTGTCGAGCGCTGCGTCGAAGGTCGCACGCGAGTGCTCGGCGAAGCGCGGGCGCGCACTCAGCGACTCGACGTCGAGCCAGTCGTAGAGCAGGAACGCGAGATCGCGGCGGGAGCAGACGAGTTCAGTCATCGTGGCCGTTCAGGCTCGGGCAAGGCACTTTCTACTTCGGCCAGTGGCCCGCCGTGGCGGCTTCGACCAGTAGCGGCGCCGGCTGCCAGAAAGCGGGATCCGCATGCCTGTTCTCCGCGAAGCGCTTCATCGTCTCGACGACCCTGTCGAGGCCGACGGTCTGCGCATGGAACATCGGCCCGCCGGTCGTGGGCGGAAAGCCATAGCCGTTCAGGTAAACGACGTCGATGTCGCTCGCCCGCATCGCGATCCCCTCTTCGAGGATCTTCGCGCCTTCGTTGACGAGCGCGTAGACGCAGCGCTGCACGATCTCCTCGTCGGAGATGCTGCGCGGTGTGATGCGTATCTCCGCGCGGTAGGCGGCGATCAGGTCGTCGATCTCGGGATCGGGCAGCGGCGTGCGCTTGCCGGGATCGTAACGGTACCAGCCCTTGCCGGTCTTCTGCCCCAGCCGGCCCAGCTCGACGACGCGGTCGCCGATGCGCGAATAGGTCAGATGCGGCTTCTCGACATAGCGGCGCTGACGGATCGCGTAGCCGATGTCCATGCCGGCCATGTCGTACATCGTGAATGGACCCATCGCCATCCCGAACTTCGTCATCGCGGCGTCGATCTGCTGCGGCGAGGCGCCTTCGTCGACGAGGAACAGCGATTGCCGGATGTACTGCTCGAGCATGCGGTTGCCGATGAAGCCGTCGCAGACGCCTGACACGACAGCAACCTTCTTCATCCGCTTTGCGAGCTGCATGACGGTTGCTAGTACGTCCTTGCCGGTCCTCTTCCCGCGCACGACCTCCAGCAGTCGCATCACGTTGGCCGGGCTGAAGAAGTGAGTGCCGATGACGTCGCCCGGACGCGATGTCGCGGCGGCGATCTGGTCGACATCGAGGGTCGACGTGTTGGTCGCGAGGATCGCGCCGCGCTTCATCACGGAGTCCAGCCGCGCGAACAGGTCCTGCTTGACGACCATGTCCTCGTAAGCGGCTTCGATCACGATGTCGGCGCTGCCCAGCGAATTGAAGTCGAGCGTCGGCGTGACCAGATTCATCCGCCGTTCGACCTCGTCCTGTGTCATACGGCCCTTGCTCGCCGTCGCCTCCCAGTTGCGGCGGCAGTTCGCGAGTCCGCGATCAAGTGCGGCCGAGTCCTTTTCGTACACGATCACCGGGATGCCGGCATTCGCGAGACTCATCGCGATCCCGCCTCCCATCGTGCCGAAGCCGATGACGGCCGCGGTCCGGATCGCTCGCGTCGGCGTCGCTTCAGGGACATCCGGAACCTTCGCGGCAGAGCGTTCGGCGAAAAATGCGTGCCGCAGCGCCTTCGACTCCTTCGACTGCACCAGCTCGATGAAGAAGCTGCGTTCCGCCGCGAGGCCTTCCTCGAACGGGAGCTTGACCGCCGCCTCGACCGCGTCGACACAGCGGCCGGGCGCCGGCAGGCCGCGAGCCTCCTTCGCCACCTGCGCCCGCGCCGCGGCGAAAAACTGTTTCACTTCGACGCCTTCGGGAAGCGCCACGTCTCGCATGCGAAGCGACGGGTGCTTGGCGTGCCGTTGGATCTCTCGCGCAAACTCCAGCACGCCGTCGAACGTCGTGCGATCGACGATGCGCTCGACCAGGCCGAACTTCAGCGCATCGCCGGATCCGATCGGATTCCCCGTCGTGATCATCCGCAGCGCCGGCTCGGCGCCGATCGCGCGCGGCAGTCGCTGGGTGCCGCCGGCCCCTGGCAGCAGGCCTATCTTCACCTCGGGCAATCCGAGCTGGGCATCGGGGGTGGCGATCCGGTAGTGACAGCCCAGCGCGAGCTCGAGCCCGCCGCCCATGCAGATGCCATTGACCGCCGCGATCACGGGCTTGGGCGAATGCTCGACCGCATCGATCAGCTGCAGGAGGTTCGGCTCGGCGAGCGCGGCCGGCGTGTTGAATTCGCGGATGTCGGCGCCGCCGGAAAACACGGTGCCGGTGCCGGTGATGACGATTGCGTGCACGTTGGAGTCGTCCAGCGCGCGCTCGAGGCCGTCGACGAGCGCCTTGCGCGACGCAAGCCCGAGGCCGTTCACCGGGGGGTTGTCGATCTGCAGCACAGCGACATCGCCGCGCCGTTCGTAGTGAGCCGTCATTGTGTCGACCTTCATTCCGCCGGCCCGATGCGGCTCAGACTTCGAGCCACTCCTGCCGGATCAGCTTGTTGGACTTGAGTTCATCGGGCGTGCCCTGGAAGACCATGTGCCCATGTCCCATCACGTAGATGCGCTGGGATATCTGCAGTGCGATCTTCAGTTTCTGCTCGATCAGCAGGATCGACAGCCCACGCTCCTTCAGTTCTCCCAGGAAGCCGGCGACCAGGTCGACGATCATCGGCGCCAGTCCCTCGGTCGGTTCGTCGATGATTACCAGCTCGGGATCGCCCATCATCGTACGCGCGAGCGTCAGCATCTGCTGTTCGCCGCCCGAGAGGACGCCCGCCTCCGTCTTCGACCGCTCGGCCAGGCGCGGGAACAGGCGGTACATGTCGTCGTAGTTCCAGCGGCCGGGCCGCCGCCCCTTGACGCCGAGCCGCAGGTTCTCGTCGACAGTCAGCGTCGGGAAGATGTCGCGGTTCTCCGGAACGTAGCCGACACCTAGGTGCGCGATCTCGTAGGTCTTCAGCCGGGTCAGGTCCCGTCCGTTGAATTCGACTGTTCCGGTGCAGTCGACCAGTCCCATGATTGCCTTGGCCGTCGTCGATCGCCCGACGCCGTTGCGTCCGAGCAGACTGACGATCTCGCTCCGGCCAACGGTCAGGTCCACGCCGTGCAGCACGTGACTTTTACCGTAGTAGGCCTGCAGGTTCTCGACGCGCAGCAGCGTCTCAGCGCTCGGTCGTGCTCCCTTGGCGCTGCGCGCCGTCTCGCCGAGCGGGAGCGCGCCCTCCTTGGGGCGGCCCGGCGGGCTCATAGCTCCTCCGCGTGCTGGCCCAGGTAGGCCTCCTTGACGGCGGAGTTCGCGCGGATCTCGCCCGGTGTGCCGCTGGCGATCACCTGTCCGTAGACGAGGACCGAGATGCGGTCGGCGAGCCCGAACACGACGCTCATGTCGTGTTCGACCATCACCAGCGTCTTGCCCTGCGTCACTTCCCGGATGAGCTCGACTGCTCGCCTGGACTCGGCGCGGCTCATGCCGGCGGTCGGCTCGTCGAGGAGGATCACGTCGGCGCCGCCGGCAATCGTGATTCCGATCTCGAGCGCGCGCTGCTCCGCGTAGGTCAGGAGCCCCCCGGCGATGTCGCGTCGGCGCCTCAGTCCGACGCGCTCGAGGATCTCCTCCGCGCGCTGCTCGGCATCGACGAGCCCGTTCAGCCGCTTCCAGAACGCGTACCGGTGCCCGAGCGACCACAGCACCGAACAGCGCAGGTTCTCGAACACCGAAAGGCGATGAAACAGGTTCGTGATCTGGAAGCTGCGCGACAGGCCCATGCGATTGATCTGGAAGGGCTTGCGGTTCGTGATATCGCGTCCGTTCAGTTCGATCGTGCCGGACGTGACGTCGAAGCGGCCGCTGATGAGATTGAACAGCGTCGACTTGCCGGCGCCGTTCGGCCCGATGATCGCGTGCCGCTCGCCGGGCGGAATTGCGAGCGAGACACCACGGATGATCTGCGTCAGCCCGAAGCGTTTCGTGACGCCTTCGAGTTCGAGCGCGGGGACCGGCTGTGCCTGGACGCTGTTCATGGATTGTCCCGGATCCAGTCTTCGATTTCGACCTGCACCGCGTCCCATTCCCGCTTGAACCGCTGCCGGTAATACTCGAAGGCCACCGCAGCAGCGGCAAGCAGCGCGGTCGCGAACACCCAGCCCGGCGAACGCGACGTGTCGAACGGGAAGCCGAAGACCCGCACTTCGGGCCCCTGTCCCACGTTCAGCGTCACGTGGTAGGTCAGCTCGATCATCAGCACCGCGCCCAGCGCAAGCGCGGCCGTCGCGATCAGCACGCCGACATACGGGTCCTTCAGGCGTGCGAATTTCCTGAACTTCATCACGCGCAAGTTCATCAGGAGAAGGCTCGACAGGCCTCCCGGCGCGTACATGACCAGCAGCACGAAGAACACGCCGAGGTAGAGTTGCCAGGCCTTCGTGTATTCCGACAGTGCAACCGCGAAGAAGACGAACACGATCGCCCCGAGGATCGGTCCGAAGAAGAATGCGACGCCGCCGATGAACGCAGCCAGCAGCACGCCACCCGAACGGACCGCGTGCACATTCTCGGCGCTGACGATCTCGAAGTTGATCGCGGTGAGCCCTCCGGCGATGCCGGCGAAAAAGCTCGAGAGGATCAGCATCAGCCAGCGGACGCGCTGCGTGTTGTAGCCGACGAACTCGGCGCGTTCCGGGTTGTCGCGCACCGCGTTCGCGATGCGCCCGAGCGGAGTCTGCGTCAGCGCGAACATCGCGATCATGCAGACGAAACACCAGGCGGCGATCAGGTAGTAGACCTGCACCTGCGGACCGAATGTGATGCCGGGGATGCCGAGGAATGGGGAGCCGGCAGTCCGGTCTGCCGTCAGGCCGCCCTCCCCGCCGAAGAACCCGGGAAACATCAGCGAGGCCGCGAAGACCATCTCGCCGATGCCCAGCGTGATCATTGCGAACGGCGTTCCGGCGCGGCGCGTCGTCAGGTAGCCGAAGACGATCCCGAAGAAAGCGCCGGCTGCACCGCCGATCAGCGGCAGCAACGAGACAGGCCACGCCAAGGTGCCGGCTGCGATTCTCTGCAACGCGTGCATCGCGAAGAATGCACCCAGCCCCGAATAGACCGCATGTCCGAACGACAACATGCCGCTCTGCCCGAGCAGCATGTTGTAGGAGAGCGCGAAGATGACCATGATTCCCATCTGCGACAGCAGCGTCAGCGTGAAGCCCTTGCTGAAATACGCCGGCAGCAGAAGGAACAGCAGCGCGGTGAAGCCCCAGATCAACCAGCGCCCGAAGTTGAGCGGCCGGTAGCTGATCTCACGCAGGGGGAGGCTCATCAGTGCCTGCCCGGCCGCCCGAAGGGCACTGGCGCCCCCCGTGGGGGCAGCGAACACTGTGAGCGTGGGGGAGCCATTCAGTCCTCGCGCGTGCCGAGCAGGCCTTTGGGCCGCACGATCAGGATCAGCACGAGTACCAGGTAAGGCAGCACCGGCGCCACTTGCGCCAGCGTCAGCGTCAGGACTTCGTAGCCGGGCGTCGCAGGTCCGACTGCCATTCCCAGCGTCGACAGCATCTGCGCAAGCGACCAGTCGGATACCTTGCCGAAGCTTTCGAGCAGCCCGATCAGCAGCGCGGCGATGAAGGCCCCCGCCAGCGAACCCATGCCGCCGACGACGATGACGACGAACACGATCGCGCCAACGGTACCGGCCATCGCGGGCTCGGTGACGAACGCGTTGCCGCCGACGACGCCGGCCAGCCCGGCGAGCGCCGAGCCGCCGCCGAACACCAGCATGAAAACGCGCGGCACGTTGTGGCCCAGCGCCTCGACCTGCTGCGGGTGAGTCAGCGCCGCCTGGATCACGAGGCCGATCCGCGTGCGCGTCAGCAGCAGCCAGATCGCGACCAGCATCGCGATCGCGACCGCCATCATGAACATCCGGTATTCGGGGAACGTGATGTCGAATCGCTGCAGCCAGTCGACCGGACCGTCGAGCTCGGCCGGCACTCGATAGGGAACCGCCGGCCGGCCCCAGATCACCTGCACCAGCTCGACGATGATGTACGAGAGGCCGAACGTGAAAAGCAGTTCGGGTACATGGCCCCATTTATGCACGCGGCGCAGTCCCCAGCGCTCGACCAGCGCTCCGATCGCGAACAGCGCGAGCGGCGCCAGCACCAGCGCCGGCCAGAATCCGGCCCAGGCGCTGATCTGGTAGGCGATGTAGGCACCGAGCATGTAGAAGCTTGCGTGCGCGAAATTCAGCACGCCCATCATCGAGAAGATCAGCGTCAGGCCGGCCGCCAGCATGAATAGCAGCAGCCCGTAGCTGACGCCGTAGAGCATCTGGCTGATCGTTGACTCGATCATCGAAGCGGAATCGGCATCGGCAAAAAAACCGGCCCGGGGACACCGGGCCGGCATCTGTTCAGCGTGGATGACTCCCGGTCAGGACGGGCGTGCCGGCCGCTTCATCTGGCAGCTCGTCGGCTGCGAAGCGACGTAGGTCGGAAAGGCAGCCTCGGTCTTCCACGTGAATCCGGTCTTCTCGATGTCGTGGCGGTTGACTCCGCCGACCCGGGTCCAGGAGACGAGCCACAGCGGCTGCAGCAACTGGTGGTCGGATGCGCGCATTTCGATTTCGCCGTTCAGCCCGGAGAACCGGGCGCCCTCCATCGCGTAGGCGACGCGCAACGGATCGGTCGACTTGGTCCGCTTGATCGCATCGGCCAGCAGCGTCAGTCCCGAGTAGGTCGAGATGCCGTAGAACTCCTCGCCGAAGCGCTTCTTGAACTCCAGGTACTGCTTCTCGCCGGGATTGTTCTCGATGTTCGGATGCCAGTACGCGACCATGCGCATCCGGTTTTCCCCGGCCGGGCCGATCGCGGTCGGCGTGCCGATGACACCCCCATAGTAGGTGTAGAAGTTTGCGGTGAGCCCGGCGTCACGGGCCGCACGCACGAGCAGTGCGAGGTCGGGGCCCCAGTTGCCGGTGATGATCGTGTCGGCGTTGGCTGCACGCATCTTCGCGATGTAGGGCGAGAAGTCGCGCACCTGGCCCAGCGGATGCAGGTCGTCGCCGACGATCTTCACGTCCGGCCGCTTGCGCGCGAGTTGCTCCTTCGCCACGCGCGAGACCTGGTGGCCGTGCGAGTAGTTCTGGTTGATCAGGAAGACGTTTTTCACCTCGGGCCGGTCCTTGATGAAGGTCGTCAGCGCTTCCATCTTCATGTCGGTATTGGCGTCGAAGCGGAAGTGCCAGAAGCTGCACTTGCTGTTCGTCAGGTCGGGATCGACGGCCGCATAGTTGAGGAACAAGATCGACTGGTCCGGGTTTCTTTCGTTGTGCTTGTCGATCGCGTCGATCAGCGCCAGCGCGGCGCCGGAGCCCTGCCCCTGGGCGACGTAGCGGATGCCCTGGTCGATGACCTGCTTCAGCACGGTCAGCGTCTCCTGCGGCGACGCCTTGTTGTCGAACGAAGCCATCTCGAACTTCACGCCGGGCCCGGCCAACTGCTGCGAGTTGACCGCGTCGACTGCAAACTGGAAGTGCTTCAGCAGGTTGGCGCCGACGCCCGCGAACGGACCCGACATCGGATCGATGTAGGCGATCTTGACGGTTTGCGGCGGAGGCGCTGCGGCCGCCTTCGCAGGGGTTCCCTTGGTCTGCGCGAGCGCGCTCGAGGCGACGAGCGCCGCAGCCGCTCCCACGGCCAGCCAGCGGGTCCAGCTCGGGACTAAGTGATTCATGCTGTCTCCTATGTTCTCTTTGTGATGGCCAACCGGCGCCGAAGAATACTTACTCGCCCAACGAGGGTAAAGCTGCAGCGCGACCCGTCCTCACGCGGTCGGCAACCGGTACTCGCGGAACTGCTCGCGCAGCCGGGCCTTCAACATCTTGCCGGTTGCGCCGAGCGGGATCGATTCGACAAAGACGACGGCGTCGGGCATCTGCCACTTGGCGACCTTGCCCTCGTAATGAGCCAGGAGGTCGGCCTCGGTCGCCTCGGCGTTGGGCTTTTTCACGACCACCAGCAGCGGGCGCTCGTCCCACTTCGGGTGCTTCGCCGCGATGCAGGCCGCCATTGCCACGGCCGGATGTGCGACCGCGATGTTCTCCAGCTCGATCGAGCTGATCCACTCGCCGCCGGACTTGATCACGTCCTTGCTGCGGTCGGTGATCTGCATGTAGCCATCGGCATCGATCGTCGACACGTCGCCGGTCGGGAACCAGCTCCTGCCCTGCGCGTCGGTGACCAGCGGGTTGCCGCCCGCGTCGTGGTAGTACTCGCGAATGACGCACGGCCCGCGGACGAGCAGATCGCCGAACGAAGTTCCGTCCCACGGCAGTTCCCCGCCGTCATCGCCGACGATTTTCATGTCGACGCCGTACAGCACCCGGCCCTGCTTGTTCTGCACGGGAAGCCGCTCGTCGGGCGTCATCTCCGCGTGCTTGCGCTTGAACGTGCAAGCCGTTCCCAGCGGGCTCATCTCGGTCATGCCCCACGCGTGGAGCACGTGCACGCCGTACTTCTGCTGGAAGGTCTTGATCATCGCCGGCGGGCAGGCCGAGCCACCGATCACCGTTCGGTTCATCGTCGAAAACTTCAGACCGCTCGACTCCATGAACGCGAGCAAACCCTGCCAGACCGTCGGCACGCCGGCTGAACAGGTCACCTTCTCGGACTCGAACAGTTCGTACAGCGACTTGCCGTCAAGGTGGGGACCCGGCAGAACCAGTTTCGCTCCGACCATCGGTGCAACATAGGGCAGCCCCCACGCATTGACGTGAAACATCGGCACGACCGGCAGGATCGTGTCACGCGCCGAGACGTTCAACGCGTCGGGCAGCGCTGCGGCCATTGTGTGCAGGATTGTCGATCGATGGCTGAACAGCGCCCCCCTCGGATTGCCCGTGGTCCCTGACGTGTAGCACATCGACGACGCGGTGTTCTCGTCGAACTCGGGCCAGCGGAACT
>DAINBQ010000063.1:0-14161 GCA_036732825.1 Burkholderiaceae bacterium
GTGTTGATCGAGATCTTGTCGGCGCCGGCATTGAGCAGCCGCCGCACGTCGTCGACCTTGCGCACGCCGCCGCCGACGGTCAGCGGAATGAAAACCTGCTCCGCGACAGCCTCGATCACGTGCAGGATGATGTCGCGCGCGTCCGAGCTGGCCGTGATGTCGAGAAATGTCAGCTCGTCCGCGCCTTCGCCGTCGTAGCGCCGCGCGATCTCGACCGGATCGCCGGCGTCGCGCAGGCTTACGAAGTTGACGCCTTTGACCACGCGACCCGCGGTGACGTCGAGGCAGGGGATGATTCGTTTGGCCAGCATAAGTGGGGAGTATCGGCAGCAATTGCACTCTAGCGCACCGCGTCGGGAGATTCCGGCCGGCAAACGTTGCCGACCTCGAGGGTCCCGCCGGCCCGGATCGCGGAATACTCGGGTTGCGGGTTTCGGGCTGAAATGTCACCCTGACGATCCGGTCACCCGCGCCGGGCCTGACGGATCGAATGCGTGGGGATCGATCCGTCCCGGAGTCGCGCCGATGAATCGGGTCATCGTTCACATCGCTGCCGGCGTTATCGCAGCGCTCGCGTGCGCAAGCGCCGGCGCCCAGACACCTTCGCCGCACGCGATCAGCATCCCGCGCTGGTTCGTCGAGTCCTTCCTCGACTTCCGCGAGGACGTCGCCGATGCGAGCCGGGAGAACAAGCGGCTCATGGTCTATTTCGGCCAGGACGGCTGCCCCTACTGCAAGCTGCTGATGCAGTCCACGTTCACCGAGACGCGGATCGTCGACAAGACACGCCGGAGCTTCGTGCCGATCGCACTCAACCTCTGGGGCGACCGCGAAGTGACATGGGTCGACGGCCGGCGCATGAGCGAGAAGGAGCTCGGTCGACTGCTTCAGGTCCAGTTCACACCGACGTTGCTCTTCTTCAACGAGAAGGCCGAAGTGATCGTGCGTCTGAACGGATACCAGCCACCGCACCGGATGGACGCTGCGCTCGACTATGTCGCCGCCCGGCTGGAGACGAAGCAGCCTTTCGCCGACTACATGCAGCGCGCGGCAAAGGAATCCGCCAGCCCGACTCTGCACGACGAGACGTTCTTCATGCGGGCCCCCTTCGACCTGCGGCGCGGCGGCAGCCGTCCCGTGATGGTCGTTTTCGAACGCCGCAACTGCGCCAGCTGTGACGAACTGCACCGTGAGGGATTCCGGCGCAAGGAAGTCGCGGCGCTGATTCCACGTTTCACCGTCGCTCGCTTCGACCCGTCCAGCCACGTCGAGTTGACTGCCCCCGATGGCCGCCGCACGACGGCATCGGACTGGGCGAGTGAGCTGAAGGTCGCGTATGCGCCGACCCTGGTCTTCTTCGATCGTGGTACAGAAGTGTTCCGGGTCGAGGCCTACGTGCGGCCTTTTCACCTCGCCTCGGCGCTCGAATACGTGGCCTCCGGCGCCTATCGCTCCGAGCCGAGTTTCCAGCGTTTTGTCCAGGCACGCGCGGATCGCCTGCGGGCACGCGGCGAGACGGTGGACCTGTGGAAATAGCTTCGCGTTCTATTCAGACCCATCCGCGAGCACGTCGGCGCGTTCCTGCGCGGCCTTGAAGTCGATCGCGCCTTCGTAGAGGGAGCGTCCGAGCACCGCGCCCTCGACGCCCTCGGCCTCGACCGAACAGAGCTGTTCGATGTCCTGCATGCTGGCGATGCCGCCGCTGGCGATCACCGGAATCTTCACGTGCCGCGCCAGTTCCACGGTCGCTTCGAGGTTGACTCCCGACATCATCCCGTCGCGGCCGATGTCCGTGTAGATGATCGCCTCGACTCCGTAGTCCTCGAATTTCTTCGCGAGATCCGTCACATCGTGGCCGGTGAGCTTGCTCCAGCCGTCGGTCGCGACCTTCCCACCCTTGCCATCGAGCGCCACAATCACGTGGCCCCCGAACGCGCTGCAGGCGTCGTGCAGGAAGCCCGGGTTCTTCACTGCTGCCGTGCCGATCACGACGAAACTGACGCCATCGTCGATGTAGCGCTCGATCGTATCGAGATCGCGGATGCCGCCACCCAGCTGGACCGGCACGTCGTCGCCGACCGCCTTGACGATCTTCCGGATGACGACCTCGTTGATCGGACGCCCGGAGCGGGCGCCGTTGAGATCGACGACATGCAGGCGTCGCGCGCCCTGGTCGCGCCAGTGGCGCGCCATCGCCACCGGGTCCTCGGAAAAGACCGTGACATTCTTCTGCATGTCGCCCTGGCGCAGGCGCACGCAGTGACCGTCTTTCAAGTCAATGGCCGGGATCAGCAGCATCCGGAGGGAACCGGGACTCGGGCGTCGGGGGATCGGTTTGGTTGGGGGAGGTGAAACTCGGAGCGGGCGGCAGTCAGTCGAATTGCGCGTCACCCGCGGTCGACTCTCTGCAGGTCAGGGGTTCCAGCGCGTGAAGTTCTCGTAGATGCGTAGGCCCGCTGCGGCGCTCTTTTCCGGATGAAACTGCGTCGCGAAAATATTATCTCTCGCCACGGCGCAGGTAAAGGCGCCGCCATACGTGCTTTCCCCCGCCGACAGGTGGACTTCGCGCGGAACGACATAGTAACTGTGCACGAAGTAGAACCAGCTGTCGTCGGCGATCCCGTCCCACAGTGCGTGTCGTTGCGTTTGCCGCACACGATTCCACCCCATGTGCGGAACTTTCAGCCGCGAACCGTCCGGCTGGCGCAATTCGGCATCGCGAAACCGCACCACTTCGCCCGGGAACAGGCCCAGCC
This sequence comes from Burkholderiaceae bacterium, assembly GCA_036732825.1. GTDB lineage: Bacteria > Pseudomonadota > Gammaproteobacteria > Burkholderiales > Burkholderiaceae_F > DAINBQ01. The sequence continues at coordinate 2,757 of DAINBQ010000063.1, forward strand.
CCGCAACGCCGCCCTCCTCGCTGCGTTCGAACAACATCTGCTCGCCAATACACACCGCCAGCAGCGGTTTGGTCGCGGCCGCAGCAAGGACCGCCTCCTCGAGGCCCGAATCCCGCAGGTAGCGCATGCAGTCGGGCATCGCGCCCTGGCCCGGAAACACGACGCGGTCCGCCGAGCGCACTAGCGCGGGATCGGAGGTGACGGTCACCCGTGTCGCGGGAGCCACATGCTCGATCGCCTTGGCGACCGAACGCAGGTTGCCCATCCCGTAGTCGACGACGACGATCATTCGCTTTGCGTGTACGCGACCCTTCGCGTCGCACGTGCACGCAAAGCGCTCCAGTCAGAGGGCGCGCTCCGGAGCGGCCGCGCGCGCGCCCTGATGCAACGGCTAGGCTGAACCAACGCAGTTCCTCAGAGCGTTCCTTTGGTCGACTGGATCACGCCGGCGGCGCGGGGGTCGGGCGCGAGCGCCATGCGCAGTGCGCGCGCGAACGCCTTGAACACCGTCTCGCACTGGTGATGCGCATTGTGACCACGCAGGTTGTCGACGTGCACGGTCACCAGCGCGTGATTGACGAACCCGTGGAAGAACTCGTGCGCCAGGTCAACGTCGAACTCGCCGATCATCGCGCGCGAAAACGGCACATGCCATTCCAGCCCTGGTCGGCCCGAGAGGTCGACGACCGCGCGCGACAGCGCTTCGTCCAGTGGCACGTAGGCGTGACCGTAGCGCCGCACGCCGGCCTTGTCGCCAACCGCCTGCGCGAAGGCCTGGCCGAACGTGATGCCGACGTCCTCGACCGTATGGTGGCCGTCGATGTGCAGATCGCCCTCCGCCTCGACGGTCAGGTCGATCATTCCGTGGCGCGCGATCTGCTCGAGCATGTGGTCGAAGAAGCCGATGCCGGTCGCCAGGCGCGCCGTGCCGTTGCCATCGAGGTCGAGCACGACCCGGATCTGGGTTTCCTTGGTCTTGCGGACCACCTCGGCGCGGCGGTGCGTTGCGGTCATCGTAGGGCCTCGAGAGCGGCGCGCAGCGCCTTGATGAAAGCCTCGTTCTCGGCCGTCGTGCCAACCGTGACGCGCAGGCAGCCGGCGAGCAGCGGATCCGTTGCCGAGACATTCTTGATCAGTATGCCTCGCTCCTTGAGCCCGGCAAACACGCGGTCGGCGGCGGCGACCCGAAACAGGATGAAGTTCGCGGCGCTCGGAAACGCGGTGACGCCTGCAGTGGCTTGCAGCGCCGCCATCACCCGGGACCTCTCGGTGCGCAGCGTCGCCGCCTGCGCGTCGAGGATGGACAGGTTCTCCAGCATCAGGTCGGCGGTGGCGAGCGTCAGGACATTGACGTTATAGGGCGGCCGCAGCTTGTCGAATTGCGTGATCCACTCCGGGTCCCCGGCCAGGTAGCCGAGGCGGATCCCTGCCAGCCCCAGCTTGGACAGCGTGCGCAGGACCAGCAAGTTGGGCCAGCGCTTCAGCTGCGGCATCCAGGTGTCCTGCGCGAACGGCAGATACGCCTCGTCGACGACGACGATGCCCGGCGCAGACTCCAGCACCGCTTCGATCGCGCTGCGGTCGAACAGGTTGCCGGTCGGGTTGTTCGGATACGCGATGAACACGATGGCCGGCGCGTGCTGCCGGACCGCCGCTTGCATGCGTTCGCGGTCAAGCGTGAAGTCTGCGTTCAACGGAACCCCGACGTACCGGCAGCCGTCGAAGCGCGCGGACAACTCGTACATGACGAAGCTCGGCGCCGGCGCAAGCACGGCCGCGCCCGGCTTCGCGCAGGCCTGGATCACGAGATGGATCAGCTCGTCCGAGCCGTTGCCGAGCATCAGCTGCATGCCGGCCGGCAGACCGACCGCCTTGCCGAGCCGTTCCTTGAAGCCGCGCGGATCGGAGATCGGATAGCGGTTCAGCGGTTGCCGCGCGAGGCGTTCGCCCAGCTGCTGCATCAGGCCCTCGGGCAACGCGAACGGGTTTTCCATCGCGTCGAGCTTGACGAAGCCCACGGCGCTCGGCACCGGGTAAGCCTCGATCGAGCGCACATCGTCGCGGATGACCGAGAGGTCCGGCCGCTTGCCGAGCCGATCGATCATCGCCGCAGCCTGTATTCGGCGCTCGCGGCGTGGGCAGGCAGCTGCTCGCCGCGCGCGAGCGTCGCGGCCACGCGGCCGAGCGTCTGCGCCCCCGCCTCCGACACGCGGATCAGGCTGGTTCGCTTCTGGAAGTCATAAACACCCAGCGGCGAGGAGAAACGCGCGGTGCGCGCGGTCGGCAGTACATGGTTCGGGCCCGCGCAGTAGTCGCCGAGCGCCTCGCTGCTGTGGCGTCCGAGGAAGATCGCCCCGGCGTGGCGGATCCTCGCTGCCCAGCGTTCGGGTTCGTCGGTCGAGATCTCGAGGTGCTCGGGCGCGATGCGGTCGGCGATCGCGCAGGCCTCGTCCAGGCTGCGCGCAAGGATCAATGCGCCGCGGTTCGCAAGCGACTTCTCGATGATCGCCCGGCGCGGCATCGTCGGCAGCAGGCGAGCGATCGATGCGCGCACGCGTTCGATGAAACCGGCGTCCGGCGTCAGCAGGATCGCCTGCGCCAGCTCGTCGTGCTCGGCCTGCGAGAACAGGTCCATCGCGATCCAGTCGGGATCCGTCTTGCCGTCGCAGATCACGAGGATCTCGCTCGGACCCGCGATCATGTCGATGCCGACAACGCCGAACACTCGCCGTTTTGCTGCGGCTACGTATGAGTTTCCGGGTCCCACGATCTTGTCGACCGCCGGGATCGTCCGGGTGCCGTACGCCAGCGCCGCGATCGCCTGCGCTCCGCCGACAGCGAACGCACGCGAGACGCCGGCGAGCGAAGCCGCAGCCAGCACCAGCGGGTTGCGCTTGCCGTCCGGCGTCGGCACCACCATCACGATGTTCTGCACCCCCGCAACGTGCGCCGGCACCGCGTTCATCAGCAGCGACGACGGATACGCAGCGAGCCCGCCGGGCACGTAGAGGCCGACGCTGTCGAGCGCGTTGATGCGCTGGCCCAGTTCGGTGCCGTCGTCCTCGACGTAGCTCCAGGTCGATGCGAGCTGGCGCTCGTGGTACGCGCGGATGCGACGTGCCGCGGTTTCGAGCGCGGCGCGCTGCTCGATCGGGATCGAATCCAGCGCTGCGCGCATCTCGCCGGAGCCGATCTCGAGCTCGGCCACCGTGCTCACGCGCATCCGGTCGTAGCGGTTCGTGTACTCGAGCAGGGCCGCGTCGCCGCGCAGCCTGACGTCCTCGACGATCGCCTCGGCGACGCGCTCGATCTCGCGGTCGATCGCGGTGTCGATCGAAACCAGTTCGGCGAACTGGGCGTCGAACGTCGGGTCCCGTGTATCCAGCGTCCGCATCGTCATCGCTGCACCACGCTTTCGATCCTGGCCACGAGCGGCAGCAGAATCTCGCGCTTCAGCTTCATCGCCGACTGGTTGACGATCAGCCGTGCCGAGATCGGCGCGATTTCCTCGACCTCGATCAGATTGTTCGCCTTCAGCGTGCCCCCCGACGAAACAAGGTCGACGATGACGTCGGCGAGTCCCGCCAGCGGCGCGAGCTCCATCGAGCCGTAGAGCTTGATCAGGTCCACGTGTACGCCCTTGGCTGCGAAGTGATCGCGCGCAGTCTGCACGTATTTGGTCGCCACCCGCAGGCGCGCGCCTCGGCGCACCGCGTTCGCGTAATCGAATCCGGCCGGCACCGCGACGCACAGCCGGCAGCGGGCGATGCGCAGATCGACCGGCTGGTAGAGGCCCGACCCGCCATGCTCCATCAGGACGTCCTTGCCGGCGACGCCGAGGTCTGCCGCGCCGTATTGCACATAGGTCGGCACATCCGACGCCCGCACGACGACGATTCGCAGCGCGGCGTCCGAGGTCGCGATGATCAGCTTGCGCGAGATGTCCGGATCCTCGATCGGCGCAATGCCGGCCGCGGCCAGCAACGGCAGCGTCTCGTCGAAGATGCGCCCCTTCGATAGTGCCAGCGTGATCACTTCACCCTTTCGACCTGGGCGCCGAGCGTGGCGAGCTTGGCTTCCATTTTCTCGTAGCCGCGATCGAGATGGTAAATGCGGTCGACCAGCGTCTCGCCCTCGGCCGCCAGGGCGGCGACGACAAGGCTCGCCGAGGCGCGCAGGTCGGTCGCCATCACGGGTGCGCCGGTGAGCTTTGGAACGCCCTGCACGACGGCCGTGTTGCCTTCGATCGCGATCTGGGCGCCGAGGCGCTGCAGTTCGAGCACATGCATGAATCGGTTCTCGAAGATCGTCTCGGTGATGCGCGCCGCGCCGTCGGCAACGCAGTCGAGCGCCATGAACTGCGCCTGCATGTCGGTCGGAAACGCCGGGTACGGCGCCGTGCGCAGGCTGACGGCGCGCGGCCGTCGGTCCATCCGGATCTGGAGAAAGTCGCTGCCGGCCCGCAGTTCGGCGCCGGCCTCGCGCAGCTTCTCGAGCACGGCGTCGAGCGTTGCGGGCGCCGCGCCGTGCAGCGTCGCCGTCCCGCCCGCCGCCGCGACCGCCGTCAGGAAGGTGCCGGTCTCGATGCGGTCGGGCATCACGCGGTGCCGGGTTCCGTGCAGCCGTTCCACGCCGATGATCGAAATGCAATCGGTCCCTGCGCCTGCGATGCGCGCACCCATCGCCGTCAGCGCCTGCGCCAGATCGACGACCTCGGGTTCGCGCGCCGCGTTCTCGATGATCGTCTCGCCGTCGGCGAGCACGGCCGCCATCATCAGGTTCTCGGTGCCCGTCACGGTGACCATGTCGGTCACTATCCGCGTTCCCCGCAGGCGCCGGGCTTCGGCGACGACGAACCCGCCTTCGATCCGGATTGACGCTCCAAGCGCCTCGAGCCCCTTGATGTGCTGATCGACCGGGCGGGCACCGATCGCACAGCCGCCGGGCAGCGAGACGCGCGCGGCGCCGAAGCGTGCGACCAGCGGTCCCAGCACCAGGACCGAAGCGCGCATCGTTTTCACCAGTTCGTACGGGGCCTCGGTCCGGGTGACCGCATCGGCCTTCAGCCGGACCGTCGTGCCGTCGCGCTCCGCCGCCACACCCATCTGCCGCAGCAGCTTCAGCGCTGTCGCAACGTCCTGCAGTTGCGGCACGTTTTCCACAATGAATTCGTCCGCCGTCAGCAGCGCCGCGCAGAGAATGGGCAGCGCGGCGTTCTTGGCGCCAGAGATCGTCGTTTCGCCGGCCAGGCGCGTGCCGCCGCGGATCTTCAGCTTGTCCATCGGTACGGCAGTCGCGGCCCTGGGATGCGGCGGACGGAACTGAACGGGGCGCGTGACACGAAAGTCGCGTTCGAGCGTGCGGAGCATGGCGGAGTCCTCGGAGATGCACCCGCGGGGCGCGGATGCGCAACTCCGAGCGTCGCCGCGCCGTCCGAAGGCAACGCGAACGCAACATGAAGGCGCCGTGAACTCACCGGCCCAGCTCCCGGTATTCGGCCGGAGTCAGCGTCCGCATCGACAACGCGTGGATCTCCTGCCGCATGCGGTCGCCGAGCGCTGCATAGACGCGCTGGTGGCGCGCAATCCGCGGGGCGCCTTCGAACGCGCTGCTGACGATCAGCGCATTGAAATGATGGCCGTCGCCATCGACCTCGAGGACCTCGCAGTCCAGGTTCTGCGCGATGTAGCGCTTTACGTCGTCTGCAGTCGGAACCATCGCGCTCAGTTTCTCAGCTTGTATCCGCGCGCCATCAGGGCCATCGCGATCCCGGCGGTCACGACCAGCGCGAGCGCGACCACGGCCAGGCTCAGCCACGGACTGACATCCGACTGCGCGAAGAACCCGTAGCGGAAGCCGTCGATCATGTAGAAAAACGGATTCAGATGCGATACCGCCTGCCAGAACGGCGGCAGCCCGTGCACCGAGTAGAACACACCGGACAGAAACGTCGCCGGCATCACGACGAAGTTCTGGAACGCGGCGAGCTGATCAAATTTGTCGGCCCAGATGCCCGCGATCAGTCCGAGCGATCCCATGATGCCGGCGCCGAGCACCGCGAACACCAGGATCCAGTGCGGGGCCGCCAGTGAGTGCGGTGCGAACCAGACCGTGATCGCGAATACGCCAAGACCGACAACGACGCCGCGCACGATCGCCGCGGCCACGTATGCACCGAAAAGCTGCCAGTGCGAAAAGGGCGGCAGCAGGATGAAGATCAGGCTGCCCATGATCTTCGACTGGATCAGGCTCGACGACGAGTTCGCGAACGCGTTCTGCAGCACCGACATCATCACCAGGCCGGGGATAAGGAAGGCGGTGTAGCTGACGCCCGGGAACGCCTCGACATGCGCCTCGAGGACCTGGCCGAACACCAGCAGGTAAAGCACCGCCGTCAGCACCGGCGCCGCGATCGTCTGAAAGCTCACCTTCCAGAAACGCAGCATTTCCTTCGTCAGCAGCGTGCGGAAAGCGATCGCGGGCGACGAGGCGGTCATGCGGCCGCCCTTGATTCAGGCTCGCTCAACTCCGGATCGCGCCGGTCCGACATCAGCTGCAGGAAGACATCTTCCAGGTCCGCGTGCCCGACCTCGATATCCTCGATCAGGCAGCCGGCGCCCATGCACTCGGTGATGACGCGCGCGACATCGGCGGGATGCGCCAGCCGGAGCAGCACGCTGCCATCGCGTTCCTCGATGCGATGGGCGAGCACGAAGGCCGGCAGCTCGCCGCTCACGCGCAGCGTCATCTGCAGTCCCGCGAGGCCGGCGAGCAGCGCCCGCGTCGAGTCGAGTGCAACGACTCGGCCCGACTTGAGCATCGCGATGCGCTGGCACAGCGCCTGCGCCTCTTCCAGATAGTGCGTGGTGAGCACGATCGTGTGCCCCTCGCGGTTCAGGCGCCGGATGAATGCCCAGAGGGTCTGCCTGAGCTCGACATCCACCCCAGCCGTCGGCTCGTCGAGCACGATCACCGGCGGCTTGTGCACCAGCGCCTGCGCGACGAGGACCCGACGCTTCATGCCGCCGGACAGCGTGCGCATGTTCGAATCGGCCTTCGCGGTCAAGCCGAGGTTCGCGAGCACCTCGTCGATCCAGTCGTCGTTGTTCCTGAGCCCGAAATAACCGGACTGGAACTGAAGCGTCTCCCGCACGGTGAAGAAGGGATCGAATGCGAGCTCCTGCGGAACGACGCCGAGAGCGAGGCGGGCTGCGCGGAAATCTGCGACGACGTCATGGCCCATGACGGCCACCCGCCCACTGGTGGCGCGAACCAGGCCGGCGATGATCGAGATCAGCGTGGTCTTGCCTGCACCGTTGGGGCCCAGCAGTCCGAAGAACTCCCCCTCGGCGATCGACAAGTCGATCCCGGCGAGCGCCGACAGCGAACCGTAGCGCTTGGTGACCTGGGAAACCTGGATAGCGATCACGACGGGCGACCGGCGCCCGTGCGGAGCGCCTCGAGAAACGCCAGATTATAGGTGGGGAGAGCGTTCGGACTAGGACGCGACCGCGAGCAGCGATTCGACGCCGTAGACCGCGGCCAGGCTCAGCAGGCTCGCCGGCAGCCCGGTCAGCTGCAACTTGCTTCCGGCCCGCGCAGCCTCGCGCTGCCAGGCCAGCACCACAGCGACCGCCGATGAATCGCAGGTCTTGACGGCCGACAGGTCGATCGTCGCGTCGCCGCTGCGGATGGCCTCGATTCCCGCTTCAGCGATTTCGGCCGCATTGGCCATGCCGATGTCAGTCGCGGCGATTCTCACGCTGGCTTCCGTTCAGGCCTTCTTCGTGCCGTCGAGCTCGCGATTGCGGTCGGTCAGCGACTTGATGAGACCATCGACACCGTTGGCGTTGATCTCGGAGGCGAACTGCGACTTGTAGTTCTCGACCAGCCAGACACCGAGGATGTTGACGTCGTAGATCTTCCAACCGGCTGCGGTCTTCTCGAGTCGATAGTCGAGCTGGATCGGGTCCCCGCGCGAAGCGACGATGTTGGTGCGGACCATCACGTCGCTATCGTTCGGCTGTGCGCGAAACGGGCGCAGCTGCACCTGGTGATCCTTCACCTGCGACAGCGCCCCGCTGTAGGTGCGAACCAGCAAGGTGCGGAATTCGCGCGTCAGGGCCGCGCGCTGCTCCGGTGTCGCCTGGCGCCAGCCGCGTCCGACCGCAAGTCGCGTCATCTTCTCGAAGTCGACATAGGGCAGGATCTTCTCGTCGACCAGCTTCTGCACGCGCATCGTGTCGCCGCTCGCCAGGGCCTTGTCGGCCTTGATCGCATTCAACACTTCGTTGGACAGATCACGCACCATCGCGTCCGGCGTCGCGGCCGTGCTTTGCGAGTGCGCGCCGCCGGCAACGAGCATGGCGGCGGCCAGCATCAGTGTCGGCAGGAATTTCGACAGTCGCATCGGTCTCATCGTGTGGCCCTCGTTCGATGTCATAGCTGAATCCGACCTTCGCCGGCAAGCATCGTTCCCGTCATTTCGGAGGCGATTGCGGTTCAACGGGCGAACCGCCGGTCGGTGGACCGGGTTCGGGTTTGTCCGCCGGTTTCGGGCTGGGCGTGGCTTCGTCTGACTCCTCGTCCGGATCGCGCTCGCGCGGCGGGTTTCCGTCGTATACGAGGTTGCGCCGCCGCTGCAGGAAGCCATCCCGAATGAAACTATATTTATCGAGGGCGGCCTCCGAGATCAGCTTGTCAGCATCCAGCAGCTCGGAGCGAAAGCTGATCAGCCGCGTGAAGAAGATCGAATTGCGCACCGACACGTTGTCGATCCAGAAGTTGACATCGAGGAATGTCTCGAAGCCATAAATGCCGATCGCGTCACGCACGCTGCTCGGCCCGAAGACCGGGACGACCAGATACGCCCCGGGCGTCGCGCCCCAGACGCCGAGAGTCTGGCCGAAATCCTCGCGGTGCTTCTCCAACCCCATGCGGGTGGCAACATCGAAGCATCCAAGCAGGCCGACCGTCGTGTTGACCGCGAAGCGGCAGGTATCCGATAGTGCCTCCGCCGGTTTGCCCTGCAGCAGGTTATTCAGCGCGTTCGACGGCTCGCGCAGGTTGCTGAAGGCATTCGACAGGCAGTCCCGGACCGGCACCGGCAGGATCGCCACGTAGGCCTCGGCGAGGGGTTTCAACAAGACCGTGTCGACGCCCTCGTTGAACTCGAAGATCTGTCGATTGACCGACTCGAGCGGGTCGCGCGGATCGTTGCCGGCATCGGCAGGAATCGTCGCGCAACCGGATGCCAGGCCCGCGAGCACGACGAGCGCCGCGACGAGCAATCCCCGGACCCGGTGCGAAACCGCGTTCATTCCGTCGAGGCAAGCAATCTTCACGCCGGGCCCTACTTGTTCTCGGCCGCGGGCTCGGCGGCCTTGTTGTAGAGGAACTGTCCGATCAGGTTCTCCAGCACGACGGCCGACTGCGTCATCTTGATCTCATCGCCGGCCTTCAGGTTGGTGTCCGATCCTCCAGGCTCCAGCCCGACGTACTGGTCACCCAGCAGGCCGGCCGTCAGGATCTTGGCAGAGGTGTCGGCCGGAAACGCGACGCCCTGCTGCAGATCGATCGTCACCAGTCCCTGGTAGGTATTGATGTCCAGGCTGATCGCGGTCACACGACCGACCGTGACGCCGGCACTCTTCACCGGCGCGCGCACTTTCAGCCCGCCGATGTTGTCGAATCTCGCAGTCACGGCGTAAGTGTCGCCCCCGGTGAAGCTCGCGAGGTTGGCCGCCTTCAGCGCCAGGAACAGGACGGCGAACATGCCGAGCAGAACGAAGATCCCGACCAGCGTTTCGATTCCCTTGCGTCCCATCATGCTTCTCCGTCTGTTTGCCGTCAGTGCGGCGTGCTGAACATCAGCGCCGTCAGCACAAAGTCGAGTCCGAGCACCGCGAGCGACGAAACGACGACTGTCCGCGTCGTTGCCTGCGCCACGCCTTCGGGTGTGGCCTGTGCCTCGTATCCCTGGTACAGCGCGATGAAGGTACAGGCGATCCCGAACACCACGCTCTTGACGATTCCGTTGCCGACGTCGTCCCAGACATCGACGCCGGCCTGCATCTGCGACCAGAACGCACCGGGATCGATTCCGATCATCAGCACGCCAACCACATAGCCGCCCAGGATGCCGACTGCCGAGAACATCGCGGCCAGCAGCGGCATCGCAAGAACGCCCGCGAGGAATCGCGGGGCAAGTACGCGCGCCTTCGGGTCGACCGCCATCATTTCCATCGCGGCCAGTTGCTCACCCGCCTTCATCAGGCCGATTTCCGCCGTCAGCGATGTCCCGGCACGGCCTGCAAAAAGCAGAGCGGTCACGACCGGCCCCAGTTCGCGCACGAGCGATAAAGCGACCAGCAGGCCGAGCGATTCGGCTGCGCCGTAACGGCTCAGCGTGTAGTAACCCTGCAGCGCCAGCACGAACCCGACCGCGAGCCCCGATGCGGCGATGATGACGACCGAACGATTGCCGATCGAATGTATCTGCGCGACTGTCAGGTACAGGCGGCGTAGCGCCGACGGCGCGCTCTTCAGGAGTTCGAAGAAGAAGAATGCGCTGTGACCCAGCCCGCGCATCACGTCGAGCGCGCGCACCCCAAGCGTTGCCAGTCTGTCGGCGGCGTTCATCAATGCAGTTCCAGGTCCGCCGCGTAGTCGCGGGCTGGATAGTGAAACTTCACCGGCCCATCGGGTTCGCCGAGGATGAATTGCCTGACTTCCGGATCGTCCGACGCCTGCACTTCGTCCGGCGTCCCACGCCCGACAATGCGGCCACCCGAGATCACATACACGTAATCGCTGATCTTGAAACACTCGCGCACGTCGTGCGACACGACGAGCGACGTGGCCCCGGTCGCGTCATTGAGCCTGCGGATCAGGTTGGCTGCGACGCCGAGGGAAATCGGATCCAGCCCGGCAAAGGGCTCGTCATACATGATCAGGTCGGGATCGAGCGCAATCGCGCGCGCGAGCGCCACGCGGCGCGCCATCCCGCCCGACAGGTCGGCCGGCTTCAGGTAGGCCGCGCCACGCAGCCCCACCGCGTTCAGCTTCATCAGCACGAGCGCGCGGATCATCGCCGGCGGCAGCCGCGTGTGTTCACGCAGCGGAAAGGCGACGTTGTCGAAGACGGTCAGATCGGTGAACAACGCGCCGAACTGGAACAGCATGCCGACCCGGCGCCGCAAACGGTACAGCCCGTCCCGGTCACGCGGGTTCACCGGTTGACCGTCGAAGCTGATCGCGCCCTTTTGCGGCGTCAACGTGCCGCCGATCAACCTGAGCAGCGTGGTCTTGCCGCAGCCCGAGCCACCCATGATCGCGATGACTTTTCCGCGCGGGAATGTAAGCGTCACGTCGGACAGGATGACCCGCTGGTCATAGCCGAACGT
>DAINBQ010000064.1:0-14136 GCA_036732825.1 Burkholderiaceae bacterium
CTCGATTTCATGGGGTTCCTCATGAAACGCTGATGCGGTTCACGACATTGCGCACGCCTTCGATGCTGGCTGCCAGCGCCTCGGCTTGCGTACGTTCCGCCTGGCTTTTCGCGGTTCCGCTCAGCGTGACCGTGCCGCCGGCGGTGTCGACATCGATGTTCAGTCCCTTGACGGTCGAATCCGCGAGCAGCGCGGACTTGACCTTCGTAGTGATCACCGAATCGTCGATCACTTTTTCAGCGCGGTTGGCAGCAGCCTCCGTCGCTTGCCGGGCCTCGGTGGCCGTGTCGCGTGCGGAACTGGTCACTTCATCCCGGTCACGCGGCGAACAGGCAGCCGCTCCCAGCACTGCAACGGCACTGAGCGACAGGGTTAACAGTCGAAAGTCAGTCATTTGCTTCTCCTCTGGTGATCCCGCGCGACGCGCAAGCGCGCCGCGCGGATTGATAGGGGTCCTTAATTGAGCTTCGACACCCAGCTGTCGACGTCGCGTTCGGCCTTGTCGCGCTCGATGCCGTACTTCTCCTGCACGAGGCCGACCAGTTGATCCCGCTTGCCGGCCACCTGGTCGATCTGATCGTCGGTCAGCTTGCCCCATTGCTCCTTGACCTTGCCCTTCAACTGACGCCAATTCCCTTCAACGCGATCCCAGTTCATTACTTGCTCCTTTCGAATTGAAAAAGTGGGCATAGCCCTGCTCTGTTCCGGCAAGGCACATGCCCGGAAGCGCGAACTTCCGCGGGCATGCGCCTTGCCTCTCCCAAGATGCTTGTTCCAAGCAACGGACAGCCGGTGAGGTTCCGAGACGAACGATCCGGCGTTACCAATCAACGGAAGGAGATCGTTCATGGACTCAGTGCACACCAACACCGCGAACCCGCTGCGTACCGGCACCTCAACCACCGGGAATGAAGGGCTGGTGGATCGACTCATGCAAGGCGCCCACGAAGCGGTCGACCGCGTCGGGAGCAAGGCAGCGCCTGCGCTCGAGAAGCTGACGGAGTCGGCGAGCGCAGCTCGGCAGACGCTCGAGACCAAGGCCGACAAACTGGCGACGGTCCAGGGCGAGATGCTCGATTCCGCGCGCACCTATGTGCGCGAACGCCCGTTCACCGCGCTGGCCGCCGCGGCGCTCATCGGCGCGATCGCTGCCAGCATGATGCGCAGTCGATGATCGACGACCAACTCGGGGCCTCTGGCGCGGCGGCGACGATGAGGTCGTCGCCAGCCAGCATGGCCGAACTGATCAGCGTCTTGATCAGCGACCTGCGCGCCAGCCTCGCGGCTCGATTCGATATTGCGCAGATCGAGGCCCGGCAGTCGCTGGGCCTCGTGCTGCGCTCCTTTGGAGCCGCCTGTGCGGCGGTCCTGCTGGCATTCACCGCCTGGTGGGCCGTGTGTGCTGCGCTCATCGTTCTGGCCGTCGCGCTGGGCGTGCCATGGGTCGGCGCGCTGGCCGGTGCCGCCGCGGCAAATGCTGCACTGGCGTTCTGGGCTGCCCACTACGCGCGCCAACGGGCCGGCGAGATCGGAATGCCGCATACGCGCAGGCTGTTCCTTGACCCCGAAGAGGGCCGATCCGATGTTCGCCTGGAGGCACCTGCCGATGCAGACCGATAGCCGAAGCCCGTCGCGCGAACTCGAGTTGGCGCTGGCGCGCGTTGCTCAGGCCGACCAGCACCTGGTTTCAGCAGCGGAACTGAGTTATCGGCGCGCCCGCTCCGCCGCGATGGCCGGAGCAGTGGCCATCGGCCTCGGCGCTGCCTTGATCGGCACGCTGGGCGGGTCGAGCGGGCGCCGGAGGCTCGTTTCCGGCGTGCTGGCCGCCGCCTTGCCGTTCATTGCCTCTGCCGTCGCCGACGCGGTCGGACAGCTTGGAAGATCGCAGTTGAATGAGGAGAAACCAGAATGATTCGAATGGTGCTGAGAGCCGCCGTTCCGCTCATGGCCGCGCTGCTGCTGGATCGGTACTGTGAGCTGCGCGCGAAGCGGCAGAAGAAGGAGAAAGTCACCGACCTGACCCGATGGGAAGGTGAAGGCGGCGCGGTCGTGCCGTCATCGCCACGCCCGGCAGCTTAGGGGCCACGCAAGGCAGGAAAGGCCGCCCATCGGGCGGCCTTTCTTATGCCCCCGGCGCGCCGGATCCGGGCGGTTACGCCACCGACGCAAGCAGTGGATGCAAGCTGCGGCTACGATACTTCCTCCGATCCACTCCCCGACGGGAGGACCGACACTGGTCCGTCCCGCATTGGCCTGCTCGCCATGACCCATGCCCTGATCGTCGATGACGATGTCGACTCGGCCGAAATGCTGGCCACGCTCCTGGCCAGTGAAGGACTGACGGCCGCGACTGCGCACTCCCTGGCCGAGGCGCAGCGCCAGATCGTGCTGCAGACGCCGGACCTGATCCTGCTCGACCTCAATTTGCCCGACGGCAGCGGCATGACGCTGTTCGACAACGAGACGGTGCGGGCGAACGCCGAAGTCGTGCTCATCACCGGACATGCCAGTCTCGAGACGTCGATCGAGGCGCTGCGCCTGGGCGCGGCCGACTACCTGATCAAACCGGTCAGTGTCCGCCAGCTCAAGGGCATCCTGTCGCGCGTCGCGAAACCGGCGGCGGTCGAGGCGGAAATCTCCTCGTTGCAGGCCGATGCGCGCGAGTCGGCGAGTTTCGGCCAGCTGCGCGGCCGGTCGCCCGCGATGCAGCGCGTGTACCAGCAGATCGGGCGCGTCGCTCCGACCGCGGTGTCGGTTCTCTTCACCGGCGAAAGCGGCACCGGCAAGGAAGTCGCCGCCCGCACCGTGCACGACCTGTCGCGCCGCCGCGACCGGCCCTTTCTTGCGGTCAACTGCGGCGCGATTTCGCCGACGCTGATCGAAAGCGAGATGTTCGGTCACGAGAAAGGCGCGTTCACCGGGGCGAATCGCCAGCACCTCGGTTACTTCGAGCGGGCCAATGGCGGGACGCTGTTCCTGGATGAAGTGACGGAGATGCCGCTCGATCTGCAGGTGAAGCTTCTGCGCGTTCTGGAGACCGGCACTTTCATGCGGGTGGGCGCGCTCGAAACCCTGCATTCCGATGTCAGGGTGATCGCCGCGACGAATCGCGATCCGGAGCGCGCGGTCGCCGACGGGCGCCTGCGCGAGGACCTGCTGTATCGGCTCAACATCTTCCCGATCGAGATGCCGCCGCTGCGCGAGCGCCTGGAAGATGTGCCGCTGCTGGCCGAGTTCTTCCTGCAGCAGGCAATCGAGCGCGAGGGCGAAGTGAAGCGCCTGACGCCGGCGGTCATCGCCGAGCTCCGCAGCTATTCCTGGCCGGGCAACGTCAGGGAACTCCGGAACGCCGTGTATCGGAGCTACGTAATGGCGGCAGATTCCGAGATCAAGGAGTCCTGGCTTTCGGTGCGGGAGAGCGGAGTCGCGCCGACCGAGACGCGGACGGGCGAGACGATTGAAATCATGGTTGGAAGCCCGCTCGCCGACGCCGAGCGCCTCCTGATCCTCGCGGCGTTGAGGAAATACGGCGGGCACAAGGAGCGTACGGCCGCAGCCCTGGGTATCAGCCTGAAGACCCTCTACAACCGCATGAAGGATTACGCGGTCGAGGTCGCCGAGACCCGTGGCGACGCCTAAAGGGCAAGGCGATCCGCTGCTTTACCGCGGAACATGGCTCAGTCGGCAATCGCTGCCGCAGGATTTTCCGGGGAGCGGGTGTGGCGACACTGTACGTAGCCACCGGACCGCCGATTCCGACCGTCGGACTGCTTTTCGTTCGCGAAAACCCGAAGGGAGGACCCTGGCAAGCGAATTGCATCCATAACGCTTGGCCATGGGAAGAATTCCCATTTTCTTGTTTACCGCACGGGCGTCGACGCATCCGAACGCCGCGAAGCCAGAAGTGAAGAACGCTGACGCCTCCAGCCGCTATCTGCTCGCGCTCGTCGTCCTCGCAGTGCTGGGGGTCATGCTCGCGGCCTTGCCGCTCGCGACGTTTTTGCTGTCGCAGGGCGTTCCGCCGCCGCATGGACCCGTCACCTGGACGCCGGGGCTGCGGACCCTGCATCTGGTGTCCGACCTGTTGATCGCTGCAGCGTATCTGTCGATACCGCTGACGATCGCCTACTTCGTCAGGCGTCGTCACGACCTGCCGTTCAACTGGGTTTTCCTGCTGTTCGCCGCGTTCGTCGTCGCCGGCGGTATCACGCACCTGATCGAGGTCGGGACTCTCTGGTACCCCTACTACTGGTTCTCTGGCTCCGCCAAGGCGGTCACCGCGCTTGCTTCGGTTGCCGCCGCGGGCGCGCTGATCTGGCTGATGCCGAAAATGCTGGCACTGCCGAGCGCCGTGCAGCTTCAGGAAGCGACTGAGCGGATGCAGTCCGAGATGGACGAGAGGCGTGCCGCTGAAGTGAAGCTGCGAGCGGCGCACGCGGCACTCGAAACTCGGATCGCCGAGCGCACCGCCGAGCTTGCTTCCGCGAACCTGCTGCTGACGCGCCAGCGCGAGTGGCTGCAGGCCATTCTTTCCAGCATCGCGGAGGCAGTGCTCGCTGCCGATGACCAGGGCCGGGTCGTGTTCCTGAACCCGGTCGCCGAGCGGCTGACCGGCTGGCGCGACGCCGATGCGCAAGGCAAGCCGCTCGACCAGGTGTGGCGCGTGCGCGAGGCAGACACCGGCCGGCCGCGCCCGTCATTCGCGTCGCGCGTGATGACTTCGCGCACCGTTCAGCGAATCCCGTCGATACGGGTCCGCATCGGCCTCGATACGACGGATCGCGTGCTCGAAAAGACCGGAGTGCCGCTGATCGGAGAGGACCAGGCACTCAAGGGAATCGTGCTGTTCGTGCGCGATCTGACCTCGGCTGAGGACGCCGATCGATCGCGGGCGCAGCTGCAAAGCAGTCTCTCCGCCGCGAACGCGCTGCTCGATACGCTGTTCGACGCGGCCCCGGTCGGCCTCGGCTTCTGGGATCTGCAGTTCCGCTACGTGAGGGTGAACCGCGCGCTGGCCGCGATGAACGGGCTGCCGGTCGAGGATCATCTGGGTCGGACCGTGTCGGAACTTCTTCCGACCCTCGGCCAGGAAGTCAATGAGCTCCTGCGGCGGGTGATCGACGAAGCGCACGCGGTGCGCGATGTCGAGCTGGGAGGCGAGACCCCGGCCCAGCCCGGCGTCACGCGCTGGTGGCGCGCGAGTTTCTACCCGGTGTACGCGGGCGAGAATCTGATTGGCATCGGTGCGGTATGCGACGAGATCACACTGGCCAAGCGCATCGAAGACGAGCGTGCGCAGCTGCTCGCGGCAGAACGCGAAGCACGCGCGACGGCCGAACGCGCCGGCATCCTGAAGGACGAGTTCCTGGCCACGGTGTCGCATGAACTGCGCAATCCGCTGAACTCGATTCTCGGGTGGACCCACATGCTGGAAAGCGGCAGTCTCGGCGCGGCCGACCAGCGCAAGGCGGTCGAGACGATCGCGCGCAACGCCCGGGCCCAGGCGCGGCTGGTGGAGGATCTGCTGGACTTTTCGCGGCTTGGAAGCGGCAGATTGCGGCTCGATATCAAGCGCATCGATCCGGCGCAGGCCATCGCGGCAACCTGCGATGCGTTCCGGACAGCGGCGCAGGGTAAATCCCTGCGGCTGAACTGCGAGCTGGAGAAGGCGGGCATTCTCGTAGCGGCGGATCCCGATCGGCTGCAGCAGATCGTCTCCAACCTGCTCTCCAACGCGATCAAGTTCACGGATGCCAACGGGCAGATCGATGTGACGTTGCAACGGGTCGATTCGATGATGGAAATCGCCGTCACCGACACGGGCGCCGGCATACCGCCTGAATTCCTGCCGTATGTATTCGAACCATTCAGGCAGGCCGACGCCGGGACGGCGCGGCGGCATCAGGGGCTCGGAATGGGACTCGCGATCGTCAAGAGCCTCGTCGAATTGCACGGAGGCACGGTCGCTGCTCACAGCGACGGCCCGGGGAAAGGAACCCGCGTCGTGGTCCGACTGCCGATCGCGGCCTTCGTGACCGGGGATTCCGAAGCGGGCCGGGCGGCCGTGGCACAGACCGCGCTGCGCGGACTGAGCGTACTGGTCGTCGACGACCAGGCCGATGCCCGCGAAGCCCTGCGTGAGGCTCTTCTCGGCTACGGTGCCGAAGTGATACTTGCTGACTCGGCGACGGCTGCGACGGCCGCGCTCCACACTGCGCATGTCGACATTCTCGTATCGGACATCGGGATGCCCTACGAGGACGGCATCGCGCTGATCGAGCGCATACGGGCCGATGGTCGCCAGTACGACCTGCCCGCCATCGCGCTGACCGCACATGGACGTGAGGCGGACAAGGCCAGGGCGCTGGCGGCCGGATATCAGCGTCACATGACGAAGCCCGCGCAGTTGGACGTTCTGGTCCAGGCCATTGCGGAACTTGCCCGCGAGCACTGAGGCTCGGACCGCCGCGCGACGCGGTCAGTCACGGCTGAGCAGTTCCGCGAGCGGATTGAGGCTCGGGATCTTCTCCGCACAGATGCGCAGCGCGACCAGCATCGGCACTGCTACCAGCAGGCCGGGCACGCCCCAGAGCCAGCCCCAGAGCAGCACCCAGATGAACACGGCCACCGGGTTCAGCGCGAGCCGGCGGCCGAGAAAAATCGGCTGCACCAGCTGACCTTCAATCGTCGTCAATGCGAGAAATGCGAGCGGCGGCAGCACAATCTGGGTTGCGCCGTCCAGCGAAAGCGCCGATACGACGAAGATACCCAGCAGCGTGATGGCGGCGCCGACGTAGGGCAAGAAGTTCAGCAATCCCGCGGCGGTCCCGATCAGCGCCGGCGATGGCACGCCCAGCGCCATCATCGCCAGCGTGGTCGCAACTCCGAGACCGATGTTGATCAGCGTCGTCGCGGCGAAATAGCGGCCGATCTCGGCCTGGACGGAGCGCGAGATTTCGACGGCCAGGATGCGATCGCGCAGGCCCGGAATCACGCGGATGAGCTTGCGCAGGAAGAGATCCCCGGACGCGAGCAGGAAATACAGAAGCATCAGCGTCACGAGCGCGCTTCCCACTGCCCATTGGGCGGTACCGAACGCCTCGGTAAACGACGGCCGTTCCACGACGACGGCGGGCTTCTTGCTGGCTGCCGGCGCCGTCGCGTTGGCGAGTTCGGCGACTTTGTCGGTGGCGCCGCGCACGGCCTGTACCGGCCGCGAAACGTCGCGCAGTTTCTTCTCCAGCCGGCGGATCTCGGCTGGACCCATTTCCGCCCAGCGCGCGGCCGGCTCATAGAGATGAGTCGTCAGCGCACCGAAGGCCGCCACCACCAGAGCGAGGACGAGCGCGGCGCCGATCGACTCGCCGATTTTCAGGCGCTGCAGGGCGATGACTGCCGGACGCAGTAGCAGCGCCAGCACGACCGCCAGAATGATCGGGAACAGGAGCGTGCGGGCGACATAGGCGCAGGCGAGCACGGCAAGAATGAGCAACACCAGGTTGATCGTGCGCAGCGACAGGCCCCTGCGATTGGCGGCGGCCTGACCCGTGGACGCAGCGCGTTTACGGCCGTCCGCAGGAAGGGTCGTTGGCCGTGGGATATCCGGTTCCGAAGGGCTTGTTGTGGTTGTCGCGCCCATCGATTGCTCTCCCTTGTTGTCGATCACGCCCGTGCCGCCGCGGGCGATTTGGACAGAGAAGGCAAACGACGTGCCGCTGGCTCCGGGCATTGCCGTTGCTTGATGGCGGCCGGCGGCGTGGGCGGCCCGGTCGGGCACATCGCTTGCCGAATACGGTTCAAGCGACGCGCCGCGGACGGGGTCGCTACTTCGGATAAACCTGCATCCGTCACGCCAATCACGCGAGGAGTCGAAGATGCTTTATTGGGCTGCTGTGTTTTTCATCATCGCCATCGTCGCTGCCGTTTTCGGCTTCGGCGGGGTCGCTGCCGGCGCAACGTCGATTGCGCAGGTGCTGTTCGGATTGTTCCTGCTCATTGCGGTGGTTTCGCTGATCCTGGGTCTGGTTCGTCGACACTGACGTTGTCGGCAGACCGGTAGGGGCCCCGAACCCGCCGAAGGGTTCGGTGGCCTCTTTTCATGTTTTCGATCCGCGACTTCGCGGCGTGTCGCACAGCGCCGCTCGTTCAACGACAATTGCGGCGGGTGCGGTTCTGAAAATTTAATAGAGGCCACGCGTCCGACCGCGGCTGGAAACCAACTTGGCCCTCAAGAAACCTTCGGCAATCCTCCGCTACGGCGTGGCCATCATCGTCACGCTGCTGGTGTTCGAGTTTGCCGAACAGGTGCTTGCGCCGATGATGGCCGGGCGGTACCCGGTGCTCGTGTTCCTGCTTGCAGTCTCGCTGAGTGCTGCCTATGGTGGCTTCGGCCCCGGACTGCTGTCGGCGGCAATGGCGACGATTTTGGGTTTTCCGCGGGATCTGAGCTTTTTCCCGCCAGAGTTCGAGCTTTTCCAGGAGGCGATCCGCAGCGGCCTGCTGTTCGCGGTCGGCGTCGTCATCTCCGCGTTGTTCAGCGCCTTGCATCTGGCACGCGAAAAAGAGGAACGCGTGTCGCAACGCCTCGACCGTGAGTTGCAGAGCCGCCGCACGGCCGAGCGCGCACTGAATGAGAGCAACCAGCGCTTCGAGAAGATATCGGCCGCTGTTCCCGACATCCTGTACATGGCATCGGTGCAGGGCGGCTTCGAATACCTGAACGCGCGCTGGAGTGAATACACGGGGCTGCCATGCGACGTGTCGCTCGGCGCCGGATGGCGGGTGGCGATCCATCCAGACGATCTGGTGCGGGCCGACGCGATGATGGCGGCCGCAGTGCGCACCGGCGACCACTACGAGTTCCGCCTGCGTCTGCGCTCGCGCGATGGTGCGTATCGGACGTTCCTGCTGCGCGCCTTGCCGGCGCGCGACACGACGGAAGGAACCGTGCGCTGGTTCGGCGCGATGACGGATATCGAGGATGCCGAACAGGCGCGCACCGCGTTGCGCACCAGCGAAGAGCGCCTGCAGCTGGCACTCGATGCCGCCGAAATGGGGACGTTTTCGTTCGACTTCGACCGACCGGTGCCGCTCGCGTCGGCGCGCGCATGGTCGATCCTGGGCTTTCAGTCACCTCCCGCATCGGCTGATATCGAATGGCTGCGCGCGCGCATCGAGCCGGACGACTGGGAACCGCTGTATTTCGCATTCGTCGCCGCCTGTGATCCGACCGGGCCGCGGCGCTTCCGGCAGGAGATCCGGGTCCGGACGCCTGCGCAGCAGTGTCATGTGATGGTCGCGGCCGCGATCACGTTTGCCACGGACGCCGCGGGGGCGGAGCGACCGATCCGATGTGCGGGCACCCTGCTCGACATCACCGAAACCCGCGCGGCGGCGGCGCAGGTCGAAGACGCTCAGGCCGGCCTGCGACTTGCGCTGGATGCCACGCGCCTCGGCACCTGGGACTACGACATCCCGACGCGTGAGTTCCGGCTTTATCCGCGCGCGCTCCAGATCTACGGAATGGAACAGGGCGCCGCCGACCTGGCCGATGGAATCCTGTCGAGAATAGATCCGGCCGATCGCGACCTCGTCGAGCGGGTTGTGCAGGGCGCGCTGGATCCTGCCGGGACCGGACGCTTCGAAGTCGAGCACCGGATCCGACTGCCCGACGGTCGCGTGCGCTGGGTCGCCGCGACCGGTCAGGTGAAATTCGAGCGGATCCGGGGCGTGCCGACAGCAACGCGAATGAGCGGCACCGTGCGCGACATCACCGATCGCCGCCGCGCTCTGGGCGCGTTGTCCGAAAGCGAGGAGCGCTTCCGGCTGGCCGCAGACGCGATCGACGGAATCATCTACGACTGCGACCTCCCAACAGGCAACGTGCAGCGCTCGAACGGCCTGAACACCGTGCTCGGATGGCGCCCCGATCAGGTTCCGGCAACGATGCAGTGGTGGCGCGAGCAGATGCATCCCGAAGATCGCGCGCGCGCGGATGCCCGTTATGAAGCCACGCTGGCCGTGCACGGCTCGCTGGTGTCGAGCGAATATCGGGCGCGGCACCGCGACGGGACCTACCGGCACTTCGCGGACCGCGCAACGCTGATCTACGCGCCCGACGGCACGCCGGCGCGCCTGGTCGGTTGCGCGCAGGACATCACGGTCCGGCGCGCGACCGAATCCGCGCTGCGGGCGTCCGATGAAAGCAAGAGCCGCTTTCTCGCGCTGCTCGCGCACGAACTGCGCGGGCCGCTGGCGCCGATGCGCAATGCCGTGGCCCTGCTGCAGACGACCGACATCAGCAAGGTGGCCGCGCGGCGCAACCTCAAGATCCTCGAGCGTCAGCTGACACACACGTCCCGTCTGATCGATGACCTTCTTGACATCAGCCGCATTGCGGGCAGCAAGCTCGAACTCAAACGCGAACCGGCTTCGATTCCCGATCTGATCGAGCGCGCCGTCGAAACCGTGCGGCCAATCATCGACGAGCGCAAACATGAGCTCAGCATCGACATCAAGGGCGGTGAGCGCAAGGCCTGGCTCGATCCGGTGCGCATCACCCAGGTGATCTCCAACCTGCTGACCAACGCGGCGAAATACACGCCGCCGGGCGGCAAGGTCGACCTGACTGCCGAAGTCAATGACGACCGCATCCTGATCCGTGTGCGTGACAACGGCATCGGCATTCCGCCCGATGGGCTCGAGCGGATCTTCGTGATGTTTTCGCAGCTGGATCGTCCCGAAACCACGGTCAGCGGCGGACTGGGAATCGGTCTCGCGCTGTCGCGCACGCTGGTCGGGTTGCATGGTGGTCGCTTGCAGGCATCGAGCGACGGGCCCGGCACCGGCGCTGTGTTCGAGATCGAATTGCCGTACGTGCCATCGATTGCTGCGCGCGCTCCGGTCCCGATCGCCGTGCCGCAACTCGCGGAACAGCGCATCGTGGTGGCCGACGACAACATCGACTCCGCGGAATCGCTGGCTGCGCTGCTGACCCTGGCGGGGCACAGCGTGTTCGTGGCGCATGACGGTGCCGCTGCAGTCAGGCTGACGCGCGCGCTGCGGCCGACCATTGTGGTGCTCGATCTTGGAATGCCGATCGTTGACGGCTTCGAGGCCGCCCGCCAGATACGCGCGGACGCGGGCGGCGCCGATCCGGTGCTCATTGCGCTTTCGGGGTTCGGACAGGCCGGCGACCGTCAACGATCGAAGCAGGCGGGGTTCGACCTGCACCTGATCAAGCCGGTGGATCCCGGCGAAATCGAATCGCTGCTCTCGCAGGCGGTCGCCCGGCGGTCCGCAGCCGACCGCATCAGCGAGGTCCGGCCCTCGGCCTGATTTCACGCTGCGACATTGACCCTGCGACCCAGCGCCGCGAGCAGGAATGCGAATTGCCAGCCTTGGATGCAGGGCTTGCACGTCGGGTGCAGCCTTGTTGTCAAAGGGAGTAATTCGATGAATCCGAAT
Organism: Burkholderiaceae bacterium; assembly: GCA_036732825.1. GTDB lineage: Bacteria > Pseudomonadota > Gammaproteobacteria > Burkholderiales > Burkholderiaceae_F > DAINBQ01. Next base: position 11,467 of record DAINBQ010000064.1, read on the forward strand.
CAAACGAAAGACCAGGACCGCACCACGATGGGCAAGAACCCGCCGAGCGACCCGCGCGAGAAGCAGCGCGAGAAGCAGCGCGAGGACAAGTCGACGGCCAGACCGGACGAACGGCATCAACCGAACCGTGACGACGAAGTTGATCCTGTCGGTACGCCGGAGACCAATCGCCCGTTCGATGACCGGAAGGACAAGCCGGCCGGTCAGAAGCACGACCCGCAACCGGGCCGTCAACCTCGCGAAGACGAAAACCCGCTGCAGGACCCCGGGTTCGAATCCGATGTCCTGAAGCCGGGGCGTTAGGCCGGGCTGGCGCGCGGGTGTCTTTCACGCCTGCGCGCCTTTTCAGGGACAGCGCGGAATTGCGATGTACGACGGAACAGCATCGACGTTGTCGCCTGTGAACCGCATTTCGCTCCGGCGGCGCCGCGCCGCAGAGAGTGCGGACCTCGAGACCTTCACCTCGCGCGCGCGCATCGCAGAGACCGCGCGCTGCGCTGCCTGGCGTCGCGGTAACGCGGTTGACCTGCTGGTAGACGGCGAGCAGATCTTCGAAGCGATGTTTGCCGCGATTGCCGCGGCTCGCCGCACCATCCTGCTGGAAACCTACATCCTCGAGGCCGACGGACCGGGAGAACGGCTCGCCGAACTGCTGGCGCAGAAGTGCGCACAAGGGGTGGATGTACGGGTGATGTTCGACTCGCTTGGTTCGTTCGGCACGGATCGCGCGTACTTCGATGCGCTCGCGGCCCACGGTGTGCGGGTCCGGGAGTTCAACCCGGTTCGTCCCTGGCACAGACGCTTCCGCTGGATCTTCAACCGCAGAACGCATCGCAAATTGCTCATCGTCGACGGCGACGTCGCTTTCATCGGCGGCGCCAACTTCAGCCGCGTCTACTCGGGCGGATCCGCCGGTCTGCAGCGCAAGTCCGAAGCCGACGCGGCAAAGGGCGAGCCGCAGCGTCCGTGGCGCGATACGCACGCCCGGCTGCGTGGGCCGATCGTCGCGGATCTGCAGGCCCTTTTTCTCGAGCATTGGGTTGAACAGGGCGGGTCGAACGTCGATGCGATTGCCGACCGCACGATCCGAGAGCCGGGTTCGGCATGGCTGGCGCTGGCTGCCAGCTCAGCCGGAAGCCGCCGCAATCCGCTCTATCGCGCGCTGCTGGCGACGCTGCGCACGGCAACGCAGCGGATCCTGATCACTACTGCTTACTTCGTGCCGACGCGCCGCCTGATGCGAGAGCTCAGAAACGCCGCGGATCGCGGCGTTCGCGTCGCGTTGATGGTTCCTGCAGGATCGGACTCGTGGTCCGCCGCGCATGCGGGGCGCAGCCGCTACGGGGAACTGCTGGCGTCCGGCGTGGAAATCTACGAACACAGCGCGTCGATGCTCCATGCAAAAACGATCGTGATCGACGACGACTGGAGCTCGATCGGCTCGAGCAACATGGACTGGCGCAGCCTTCTGCACAACGCCGAAGCCAACGTCATCTGCCTCGATCATCATCTGGCGGACGAGCTGGCCCGACATTTCGAACGTGACGCTGCGTCGTGCCAGCGCATCACCGTCGATGCGTGGTCGCGACGCCCGTGGACGAGCCGGTTGTGCGAACGACTGGTTCGCCCGCTGTATTTCCAGCTTTAAGCCGGCTGCGTGATTCGACCCGGCAGGCCGAGCGTTGAGCCCGGCGGCGTGTACACGGGGACGCGCGGATCCGCAGGCGGTGGCGGGTCTTCGACCGGCGGCGGCGGTGCGATCGGCGCAGGCACAGGATCGGGGGGCGTCGGAGGCGCGGGCGGGGGCGGTGCCGGAATCGACAGGAAGTGGCTGACCGTACTCATCGAAGCCTCCTTTGACTGGAAAGCCGACCTGCATCGGTCGATCGACGAACAAGTGCGGCTGTGAACAAGCGGCAAGCTCCATTCCCGCCGTCGGACGTGATGCGCTTCAGCCGGCCGGGGCATGCGACTTGCCCAGTCAGCCGCGGACCTTTCACACGTAGTCCGGACGAAGTCGAGCAGCGATGAGTTGGGAGGCACTTTTCGGATTCACGGTCGCGCCGCTCGAACTGTTCGTTCGGGGCTCGTGCGTCTTCTGGTTCCTGTTTCTGGTGTTTCGCTTCGTGCTTCGGCGCGGTGTGGGCGCGATCGGCCTCGCCGATGTGCTGGTCATCGTGCTGATCGCGGACGCATCGCAGAATGCGATGGCGGGCGAGTACCGGTCGATCTCGGATGGCCTGGTGCTGATCAGCACGATCGTCGCCTGGAATTTCGTCGTCGACTGGGCCGCTTTCCGTTTTGCCGCTGTCGCTCGCGTCATGGAACCACCGCCGCTGCTGCTCGTGCACCATGGCCGAGTGCTGCACCGGAATCTGCGCAGTGAATTCCTGACAACCGAAGAACTGATGGGCAAGCTGCGCGAGAAAGGCGTCGAATCGCTCGAGGAAGTGAAGTTCGCGCGCCTGGAGAGCAACGGGGAAATCAGCGTGACTCGGACTGCCGGCGAGTGACGTGGCGCGTTCCGTACCGGGCACAGCCATTGCTGATCGGAAACGCGACTGAACGTTTTCGACGTTCGTTGTCCCGGCGCCCGTCAACTCTCCGCTCCCCTGGCCCCAGACGTCGGCGCCGTGTTCGAGCCCCGCACTTTGCGGGGCTCTTTTTCTT
>DAINBQ010000065.1:0-14132 GCA_036732825.1 Burkholderiaceae bacterium
CTGCTCCCCGGCGAGCAGCTTGGCCGCGTCCTTGCCGTGTTCCTCGCCCGGCGCAGCATGCGCGAGCGGGTCCGGGATCAATCCCCGCAGATAGGCGAACCGCTTGATCAGCTCCGACAGCGCCTGCGCCAGCAGCAGCGCCATGCCGGCCGGCATCAGCAGGTAGACGGGCCAGCGGATCAGCCCGCCGGCGTTCTGCGACATCTCGCCGCTGACCCACGCATTGGTGAACAGCGGCCAGGAAAGCCAGATCATCAGCACGCAGAGCGGCACAAGGAAGACGACGATGCCGACGATGTCGATCCAGTTGCGTGCGCGCGCGGTCAGGCGCGTCGAGAGGAAGTCGATGCGGACGTGGACGTTGTGCAGGAATGCATAGCCGGCGCCGAGCATGAACACGGCCGCGAACAGGTACCACTGCATTTCGAGGTAGGCGTTCGAGCCGACGCTGAAAACCTTGCGGACGATCGCGTTGACCGCGCTGACCAGGACGGTCGCCAGCACCAGCCAGATGATCGTCGAGCCGACGAGGTTGCTGAGTTTGTCGATGACCCGCGAAAGCCCGAGCAGCTGCTTCATCGTGCGCGTCCTGTCAGCTCTGCATGCGCCGCGCCTCGGACACTTTCTGTCGCGACGGCGCCTGGCCGGACGATTCTATCTGCGAACCACACGCGCAGAGCGTGCAGTGCGACCAGCGGATCAGCGCGCCCGCAGCGCAGCGCGCCAGCGCTCGACCTGTGCGCGGACCTGGTTCGGCGCAGTGCCCCCGACGTGGTCGCGGGCCGCCACCGAGCCGTCGACGGACAGCACGGCGAACACGTCGTTCGCGACTCCCGGGGCGAAAGACTGCAATTCCTGCAGCGACAGGTCCGCAAGACGGGCGCCGCGGCTGGCTGCCAGGCGCACCGCCCGTGCGACCGCCTCGTGCGCGTCGCGGAAAGCCGTTCCCTGGCGGACCAGGTAGTCGGCGAAATCGGTCGCCGTCGAGTGGCCTTCTTCAGCGGCGACACGCATGACGGCCTCGTCGACCTCGATCCCCGGCAGCATGTCGGCGAAGGCGCGCAGAGTGTCGGTCAGCGTGTCGACCGTATCGAACAGCGGCTCCTTGTCTTCCTGGTTGTCCTTGTTGTAGGCGAGGGGCTGGCCCTTCATCAGCGTCAGCAGTGCAACGAGATGACCGATGACGCGGCCGCTCTTGCCGCGCGCAAGCTCGGCAACATCGGGGTTGCGCTTCTGCGGCATGATCGACGAGCCGGTCGTGAAGCGGTCCGGCAGGCGGATGAATCCGAACCGTGGGCTCATCCACAGCACGAGTTCCTCGGCGAGCCGCGATACGTGCGTCATCACGAGCGCCGCGGCCGCGCAGAACTCGATCGCGAAGTCGCGGTCGCTGACCGCATCGAGCGAATTCTCCGCGACGGCGTCGAATCCCAGACGTGCCGCGACGAAGGCACGGTCGATCGGATAGCTGGTACCCGCCAGCGCGGCGGCGCCCAGCGGCAGGCGGTTGATGCGCCGGCGCGAGTCCAGCATGCGCTCGCGATCGCGCTCGAACATCTCGACGTAGGCGAGCAGGTGATGACCGAAGGTCACCGGTTGCGCAACCTGCAGGTGCGTGAAGCCCGGCATCACGGTCGCCGCATGTCGAGCGGCCTGCTCGACGAGCGCGCGTTGCACGTCGGTGAGCAGCGCAACGATGTGGTCAAGTTCGCCGCGCAGCCACAGCCGCAGATCGGTGGCCACCTGGTCGTTGCGCGAGCGGCCGGTGTGCAGGCGCTTGCCGGCGTCGCCAACCAGATCGGTGAGACGCTTCTCGATGTTCAGATGCACGTCCTCGAGCTCGAGTTTCCAGTCGAACTCACCGCGCTCGACTTCGCCGCGGATCTGCTGCAGCCCGCGCTCGATGTCTGCGAGATCCTGCCGCGAGATGATGGCCGCCTGCGCGAGCATCGCCGCGTGCGCGAGCGATCCTTCGATGTCGGCGGCGGCGAGTCGGCGGTCGAAACCGACCGAAGCCGTGTAGCGCAGCACGACGTCGGCCACCGGTTCGTCGAAACGGCCCGACCAGGCACTGCTTTTCGATGCAAGCGGATTGGCGGCGGGCACAGGTGGCTCTGACATAATCGATTCGAGGGGCAGCGCTGATTGCGACGCCGATTGCGAGCGCAGGCCGCGGGCCGCACGGGGTGTCAATGTCGGGGATTATAGGTTCGTGAAGCCTTCACCACCCGCGCTGAAGGGTCCGCTGGCGCGGCATGAAACCGCGGTGCCGACGCCGCGGAACCTGATTCCGGACGGCTGCAACATGGGCGTGCTGCTGCGGGTCATCGGCGCCGTCGTTGCAGTGGCGCTGGTCGCCGCGCTCGGCGACTCCGCCTCGGCGATCGACGCCCTGACAAGCCTGCTGCGCCTGATGTCTTACATCGCGCCGACGACGCTGGCCACGCTGATTCTCTGGTGCGCTGCCCGCCGCATCCTGCCGCCGCTCACGGTCCCGGCACAGCGCGCGATCGCCTGGCTGATTCCGGCATTCGTCGCCTACTGCGTTGCCGCCATCTTCAGGTTGCCGGGAGGACAGTGGGCGGCGCTCGCGCACGGTGCCGTCGCGTTCGGGCTGGGCGCGGGTTTCCAGCACTACTACGAACTGCGCGAGCGGGCCTTTTCGCCGGCGGTCGTCGAGGCCAAGTACCAGGCGCTGCAATCGCGCATCCGGCCGCATTTCCTGTTCAACAGCCTGAACGCCGTTCTGTCGGTGATCCGGACGGAGCCGGAAAAGGCCGAACGCATGCTGGAATCGATCGCGGAGTTGTTCCGCGCGGTCATGGCGGACACCCGGAAACTGGTGCCGCTTGCGCAGGAAATCGAGCTTTGCCGCAACTATGTGGAAATTGAGCAGACGAGGCTCGGGAATAGGCTGGCAGTTGACTGGCAAATCGGGGCATATCACCCCCGGGCAAAAGTGCCACAGTTACTCCTGCAACCGGTGATTGAAAACGCGATCCGCTACGGCGCCGAGAAGCTTGCAGGTCGCGCCGACATCATCGTCAAGGTCCGCCAGCACGGCTTCGTACTGGAGATCTTCGTCAGCAACCCGATAGCACCGGGACGCCCCGAGCGCGAAGGCAACCAGATCGGGCTGGCGAATATCCGGGGTCGATTGGCGCTGATCTACGATCTCGAGGCGAAGATCGAGACGCAAATGAGGCGCGATCGCTTCGAGCTGACGATGACGTTGCCGGTCGAACGACGCGCCTGAGCGGTACTGGAGCAACGATGCTGAACGTGATGATCGTGGATGACGAACCCCCGGCGCGGGCGCGCCTCGGGCAGGTCCTGCGCGATTGCTCGGAGCAGGTGGCACTGCAGCTGGTCGGCGAAGCGGAAGGTGGAATCCAGGGGCTGGAAGAAGCTGACCGCCTGCGCCCTGACGTGATCCTGCTCGACGTCCACATGCCCGATATGAACGGCATCGAGGTGGCGCGCCATCTCGCGCAACGCCAGAACCCACCCGCGGTGATCTTCGTCACCGCCTACGACGAACATGCTCTCGACGCCTTCGAAGTCCAGGCGCTCGACTACCTGATGAAACCTGTACGTGCCGAGCGGCTCGTTGCCGCACTTGCCCGAGCTGAACGCTTCCGCACCAACGAACCGCGCATCGAGGAACTGGCCAAGACAATCGGCGCAGTCCGCTCGCACCTGACGGTGTCGGAGCGCGGTCGCATGATCCTGGTGCCGGTCGAAGACATCGTCTATCTCCGTGCCGAGCTGAAGTACGTGACGATCAAGACGCGCGGCCGGGAATACCTGACCGAGGAGTCGCTGACCTCGCTCGAAGCCGAATTCGGCGATCGCTTCGTCCGCATCCACCGCAATGCACTGGTGTCGCGCGGCGCGATTCTCGGGTTCCAACGCGTGCGCGGAACGGTCGACGACGATGGCGAAGCGTCCGAAGGGCACTGGGAAGTTTTGCTGAAGGAAACACCCGAACGCCTGGCGATCAGCCGCCGCCAGTGGCCGACCGTGAAGGCGGCTGCGAAGGTGTAGCGGTTCTCGTGTACGCGACGCGCAGGGTCGCGTAGGTGAGCGGCGCCACTACCCGGTGTTCCGCAGCCCGGCCGAGATCCCGTTGATCGTCAGGTGGATGCCGCGCTTGATCCGTTCGTCGGTGTTGCCGCCCCGGTAGCGCTTGATCAGCTCAACCTGCAGGTGGTTCAGCGGGTCGATATAGGGCAGCCGATGCCTCAGCGCCTGCTGCAGTCCGGGGTTGTTCTCCAGTAATTGCTTCTGTCCGGTGATCGCCAGCAGGTGCTGCGTCGTCCGTTTCCACTCGCTGCGGATCGCAGCGAGGATGGCGGCGCCGCTCCGACGGTCGCGCGCCAGCGTCGCATAGCGCCCGCCGATCGCCAGATCGGCCTTCGCAAGCACCATTTCCATGTTTGACAGCAGCGCGCGGAAAAACGGCCACTCGCGCGCCATCGTCGCCAGCTGCGAGGCCCGCTCGCGGCGCGCGCGGCCGCCGTCAGCGAGCCAGGCCTCGACGCCGCTGCCGAATCCGTACCAGCCGGGCAGCAGAATGCGGCACTGTCCCCACGAAAAAACCCAGGGAATCGCGCGCAGGTCCTCGATGCGGCCGGTGAACCTGCGCGCAGCCGGCCGGCTGCCGATGTTGAGTTCCATGATCTCCGCGATTGGCGTCGCGCTGAAGAAATACTCGGCGAAGCCTTCGGTTTCGTAGACGAGTTCGCGATAGGCGCGGTGCGAGTGATGCGCAATCTCTTGCATCGCTGTCTCGAACACGCGTTCGTGGTCCGTGTGCAGGGCGGGCGGTGCAAGACTCGCTTCGAGCAGCGCCGCCACCAGCGTCTCCAGATGGCTGCGACCGAGTCGCGGGTCCGCATACCTGGCCTGGATGATCTCGCCCTGTTCGGTGAGCCGCAGCTGCCCGCGCACACTGCCCGGCGGCTGCGCGAGGATCGCTTCGTAACTGGGCCCGCCGCCGCGGCCGACGGTCCCGCCGCGACCATGGAAGAGCCGCAGCCGCACGCGATGTTCGTCGGCGAGCCGTGTCAGACGCTGCGTGGTCCGATACAGCTGCCAGCCCGACATCAGGAAGCCGCCGTCCTTGTTGCTGTCGGAGTATCCGAGCATCACTTCCTGCAGCGGCTGGCGAGTTGACGGCGCGAGCAGAAGGCTGCGCAGACCCGGATGCGCCCACAGCTCACGCATGATCGCCGGCGCGCGCTCCAGGTCTTCGATCGTTTCGAACAGCGGGACCACCATCAGGCGGCAATAGCGCTGCTCGATGCCTCCAAGCAGGCCGCTCTCCTTCTGCAGCAGCGCGACTTCGAGCAGGTCCGACAGCGTCTCGGTATGCGAGACGATATGACGCTCGATCGCGCGCGCGCCGAACGCGCCGCGCAGCTCACGCGCGGCATTGAACACCTCGAGTTCCGACTGCGTGCGCGCACTGTATTCGAGATGCGCAGAGACCAATGGCCGGGCATGCGCCAACTCGCGCGAAAGCAGCTTGATCCGCTCGGCCTCGCCGAGCCGCCGATAGTCGGCGCAGACCTCCGCCGCGGCCAGCAGTTCGGCAACCGCCGACTCGAAAATGTCGGAGCTCTGGCGCAGATCGAGCGTCGCTCCGTGGAATCCGAAGACCTCGATCGTCCGCAGCAGCGGGTCGACGCGCAGGCGCGCAATGCGTTCGCTGCGATGCTCGCTCAGCGAAGCAGAAACCGTCGCCAGGTCTTCGCGCAGGTCATTCGCGGTGTCGTAGGCGGGTGCCGCCGCGACCGCAGGACGGACATGCAGAACGAGTCCGAGTCGCTGCGCGGTCGCGAGCAGGCGCGCGTAAACGCCCGTCAACGCGCGTCGGTATGGCTCGTCGGCGCGCTGGCGCGAAGGGTCGGGACTGGCCTGCGCGAGCGCGGTCAGCGCTTCACTGACGGGAGTCAGCAGTTGCGACATCGACAGTTCGGCGCCGAGCGCATGCACCGCGGAGGCGTAGTGGTTGAACACCGTTTGCGCCTGCGACTTCAGCGCGGCGCGCATCGTATCGGCCGTGACGTTCGGATGCCCGTCGCGGTCGCCGCCGATCCAGCTGCCCAGCGCCAGGAACGGCGGGACCGGATCGGGCGCGCGCGCGGCCCGTTCCAGATCGGTGTAAAGCGCAGGAATCTCGCGCAGGAATGTCGTGCGCCAGTAGGCAAGCGCGTTGTCGATCTCGTCGTAGACGCTGAGCTTCTCCGGCCGCAGCATGCGCGTCTGCCAGAGTGTCGAGATGCCCGCGAGCAGATGCTCGTCGATGCCGGCGTGCCGGTCTTCCTGCGCCGTTTCGCGCGCTTCGATCAGCGCCGCGATCGAGCGCTCGGCATCGAGGATGCTCTTGCGCCGCACTTCGGTCGGATGCGCGGTGAGCACGGGCATCAGGCAGGCGTCGGCCAGCAGCGACGACAATCTACGGCCACTGATGCCGCGTGCATGCAGCGTCGCGATCGCGTGCGCCAGTGAGCTGGGTTGTGCCGATACATCGGACTGCTGCCGACGCACAAGATGGCGATCCTCTGCAATGTTCGCGAGGTGCGAAAAGTAGCTGAACGCGCGCACGACGGCGATCGTGTCGTCGCGCGAGAGCTTGCGCAGCAGAACGTCGAGTCGCCGGGCGGCCGCGGGATCCTCGTCGCGGCGGAAACGCAGCGCCGTCTGGCGAATCTCCTCCACGGTCGAAAAGAGCGCAGCGCCCTCGTGTGCGCGCAGCACCTCGCCGAGCAGATGGCCCAGCAGGCGGATGTCGTGGCGCAGCGCCTGGTCGATTCCGGTGGTCATGAATTCGGACTCCGCTCGCATCATGCATGAAGCCACAAGAGCCGATGCTAGACTCGCCGCGCCTTTTTCCTCGGGGGCAGCACGGGTGCAGCAATGAGCGGGAGTCGTCGATGAACACGCCGGCGCGCGTCGTCATCGCGACGCGCGAAAGCCCCCTTGCTTTATGGCAGGCCGAGCATGTGCGGGACCTGCTGGCGGGCCGCAATCCGGACGCGCAGGTCGACCTGCTCGGCATGACGACGCGCGGCGACCAGATCCTCGATCGGACGCTTTCGAAAGTCGGCGGCAAGGGGCTCTTCGTGAAGGAGCTCGAGGCTGCGCTGCTCGAAGGACGCGCCGACCTTGCGGTCCATTCGCTGAAGGACGTGCCGATGCAGCTCGCTCCCGAGTTCGCACTGGCGGCGGTGATGAAGCGCGAGGACCCGCGCGATTGCCTCGTTTCCTCCGGCTACCCGGCACTGGAAGAGATGCCGGCTGGCGCCCGGGTCGGCACCTCGAGCCTGCGCCGCGAACTGATGCTGCGTGCGCGCTTCCCCACCCTCGAGGTCCGGTCGATCCGCGGCAATGTCGGCACGCGGCTAAGCAAGCTCGATCGCGGCGAATTCGATGGTCTCGTGATGGCCGCGGCCGGACTGAAGCGGCTTGGGCTGGCGGACCGTATCCGCCAGGTGATCCCGACCAGCGTCTCGCTGCCAGCGCCGGGGCAGGGCGCGCTCGGGATCGAAATCCGCAGCGGCGATGCGCGCACGTCCAAGCTGGTGGTGCCGTTGAACGACCCCTCCACGCTGGCGGCCACCACCGCCGAACGCGGCGTGTCGCGCGGACTCGGCGGTAGCTGCCAGGTGCCGCTGGCTGCATATGCGGAAGTCGAAGGCGGGTCGCTGCGCCTGCGGGCGCTGGTCGGCAATGCGGCGACCGGCGAATACGTGCAGGCGGAAGCGACGGGAACACTGGCAGATGCCGAAGCGATCGCCGACGAGACGGTGGCGCGCCTGAAGCAACTCGGCGCGCTGAAGCTGCTCGGCACGGCCTGATCGATCGCATGGCGATGGTCGTCATCGTCACGCGTCCGGCGGCGGCCGGTGAGCGGCTGTTCCGGAACCTGCAGGACCGTGGCCACCGCGCAATGTGGTGGCCCGCGTTCGAAATCGGCCCGGCACCCGATCCGGCAGCGGTACGCGCCCGCCTTGCCCGGCTCGACCACTACGACCTCGCGATCTTCGTCAGTCCCAATGCTGTGCATGCGGTCGGCCCGTTGATCGGCCGTGAGTGGCCGCCGGCCACGACGGTCGGCGCCGTCGGCCGCGCGACACGCGCGGCCGTCGTGTCCGAATTGGCGGTTCCGGCGGCTTCGGTACTCGCGCCTGACGACGATGGTGGATCGGAGGCATTCTGGGCCGCATGGGTCGCGAGCGGCCGCCGAGCCAGTCGCGTACTGGTGCTGCGGGCGGAGGATGGGCGCGAATGGCTCGGCGAGAGATTCGTGCAGAGCGGATCGACGGTCGATCAACTCGCCGTGTATTCGCGCCGAACGCGCCACATGGCGCCGGAAGCAGCGCGAGAACTGGTTGGCTGCATGACCTCCGGTGAAACACCCGTGACGGTCTTCAGCAGCAGCGAGGCCGTGACTGCGCTTGATGCGCAGATCCAGTCGATCGACGGCGGCGCGGCCTACCTGCGCGGTGGCATCGCGCTCGCAACTCACCCACGCATTGCGGAGCGGCTGCGCGCTGCCGGCTATTCAAGAGTTTTCGACACGCTTGCCACCGACGACGCAGTGATCGCCAAGCTAGAATCACTGCGGTGAGGCAAGCGCGTCACTCCGACGCCGCCTCCGACGCCGCGCCTTCAATATCGAACGCCCACCGCCGTGAACGACGAGCCGCTGAATTCCCCTCCGGAGCCGGCGGACTCGTCCGTGCCGGCTTCGAATGCACCGACCCGCCGCCAGCGCTCGCGGCTCGCATGGGTCGCAGTGCTTGCATTCATCATCGCCGTGTTCGCGATCGTGTTCTCGCATTACCAGCTCGCCGCGGTGAAGCGCGAGTCCGCGCGTCGCTTCGCCGAACTGCAGCAGGCGGTGTCGGCAGCGACCGAGACCGCGACGCGCGCCGACGCCGAAGCGCGCGCCGCGCGCCAGCAGACCACGTTGCTCGAGTCGCGGCTCGCGGAAGAGCTGGGACAGCGAGAGGCGCTCGAACAGCTGTACTCGGACCTGTCGCGCGGAAGGGATGAAGCGGTGCTGGTCGAGGTCGAGCGGCTGATCACGCTGGCAGCGCAGGAACTCCAGATCAGCGGCAGCGTGCCGACTGCGCTGGCGGCGCTGCAGACGGCCGACGCGCGACTCGCGCGCGCCGACAGCGCCCGCTTCCTGCCGCTGCGCAGAGTGCTGGCACGCGACATCGACAAGCTGAAGGTCGCGCCGACCCCCGATACGACCGGCATGGCCCTCAAGCTCGACCAGCTCGCCAACGCGGTCGAGAGCTGGCCGCTGCTGGCCGATGCCAGGCCCGCGCCATCGACGCCGCCGGGGAAGCCGGGCCCGGGTGCGGCTCCACCGCCGCCGCCTCGCTGGTGGGAACGCCGCTGGGACTATCTGCAGCGCGAGCTCGACGAGTTCCGTGACCTGATCCGCATCCGCCTGGTGGAAGGGCCGGATTCCGTGTTGATCAGCACGCAGCAGCAGACGCTGGTCCGCCAGTTGCTTCGATTGCGCCTGCTGAACGCGCGTCAGGCGCTGCTGGCCCGCAACGATCGCCTCTACCGGGCCGATCTGGCGGAGGCGCAGTCGCTGATGAACCGCTACATCGACGCGCGCCAGGCGCCGGCGGCGAGCGCGGCGGCGTTGATCAAGCAGCTCGCATCGACGCCATTGTCGGTTGACCTGCCGCAGATCAGCGACAGCGTGGCCGCGGTGCGCGCGGTGCGCACCGTGCCAATTCGGTAGACGATGCGCTGGCTTGCGTCCGCTCTCCTGCTGGCGCTGCTGGCCGCGGCCATCGCGTTGATCCTGCAGATCGACGCCGGCAACGTCGCGTTCCTGGTGCCGCCGTATCGGATCGATGTCTCGCTGAATCTGTTCATCGTCGCGCTGGTGCTGCTGCTGGCCGCGGTCTACTGGACCGCGCGCGCAATCCAGAAGATGGCGGATTTCCCGGAGCGAGTGCGGCTGTATCGCGCGCGCCGTGAGGAAGTCGGAGGGCAGCAGGCGCTGATCGAGGCGGTGAAGAGCCTGCTCGAAGGGCGCTTCGCGCGGGCCGAGAAGTCGGCGCGCGCCGCGCAGACGTCGTCCGCGACGGCTGGCGTGGCCGCGCTGATCGGCGCGCGCGCCGCGCACCGAATGCAGGAATACGGGCGCCGCGACGAGTGGCTGGACCAGGCCGAAACCGACATCGATGTGCAGACGGCGCGCCTGGTCTCGAGCGCGGAAATGTGGGCGGAGCAGCGGGACAACGATGCCGCGTTGCAGGCGATCGACCGCCTGCAGGGCTCGGGCGCGCGCCATATCCACGCGATGCGCATTGCGCTCAACGCAAATCTGCAGTCGGGCCGCTGGGACGGCGCATTGAAGGCGATCCGCATGTTGGAGAAGCGCAAGGCGTTGCATCCGGTGCTCGCGCGCAAGCTGAAGGTCGGAATCTATCGCGAGATGCTGGCGGTTCACAGGCAGGAAGCGGCCTCGCTCGAGGAGGTCTGGCGTACGGTGCCGGAGGCGGATCGTCGCGAGCCCGAAGTCGCTCTCGAAGCAGCGCGCTTGCTGAATCTGGCGGGCCGCGGCCAGCTTGCCGCGGAAGTGATCGAGGCAGCGTTGCAGGGGGAGGCGTCGGAGTGGGATCCGAGTGTCGAACGGCTGCTCGACGAATACGCGCGCGCGCAGGCGTTTCCGTCGCGCGACCAGCTGGAGAAGACGGAAAATTGGTTGAAACAGGTCGCTCCCGGTCCCCTGCGCACGGCGCTGCTGCGCGCGGCCGGGCTCATCTGCCTGCGCGAACAGCTCTGGGGCAAGTCCAGGACCTATCTGACAGAGAGCCTGGCGGAGGAACCAAACCCGTCGACCTTTCTTGCGCTGGCCCGCCTCGCCGACGCGATCGGCGACGAGCGCGAGGCGGCGCAGTACTACCGCGAAGCTGCGATCGGCTTCGCAAACCTGCCGCTTGCCGAACCGCCGGCCGTGGCGTTGCGCGGCGGAGCGCGCGACATTTCCTAGTTCTGATGCTCGCCTGCGATCGAGCGCGTCACACGCAGCGGCCGCCGTCGACCTCGATGCAGGCGCCTGTGATGAACTCCGCCTCGTCCGACGCCAGGTACAGGCAGGCGTTCGCGACGTCGCGCGGCGTCGAATAGCGCCCGAGCGGAATCGTCGCGAGGAATTTCTTTCGATTCTCCGGCGTGTCCGGCATGCCCATGAAGTCGGTGACGAGTCCGGTGGCCCCGATCACCGGATTGACGCAGTTCACGCGGATACGGTCGGGACCGAGCTCGGCGGCCATCGACTTGCTGGTCGTGATGACCGCGCCCTTGCTGCCGTTGTACCAGGTGAGCCCGGGACGCGGCCGGATGCCGGCAGTGGACGCGATATTGACGAAGCAGCCGCTGCCGCGCTCGCGGAAGTAGGGGACGATGTGGATTGCCGTCCAGTAGATCGACTTCACGTTGACCGCGTAGACGCGGTCGAACTCGGCTTCACCGACATCGAGCATCGGCTGGTTGCGATGCGTGGTCCCTGCGTTGTTGACAACGATGTCGAGGCGGCCGAAACGTTCGAGTGTCGCGACGAGCAGTGCGGCTACATCGGCGCCTCGTGACACGTCGCCGTGCACGAAGAGCGCTTCGCCGCCCGCAGCGCGTAGCTGCTGCGCAACGCGTTCGCCGGCTTCCCGCACGATATCGTTGACGACGACTGCGCAGCCCTCCTCTGCGAACCGACTGGCGATCCCTTGGCCGAAGCCGGACCCGGCGCCGGTGACGATCGCGGTTTTTCCGGCAAGCCGACCGTTGCGTCGATCAACCATGCCTTATCGCGATCGTTTTCAGCGTTGTGAATCCGAGCAGCGCTTCGAATCCCTTCTCGCGACCATAGCCGCTCGACTTGACGCCGCCGAACGGCAGTTCGACACCGCCGCCGGCGCCGTAATTGTTGATGAAGACCTGGCCGCAGCGCAGCTTGCGTGCGATGCGCAGCTGGCGTGCCCCGTCGCGGGTCCACAGGCCGGCGACCAGCCCGAACACAGTGCCGTTCGCAATCGAAATCGCCTCGTCCTCGCTGTCGAATGGCAGCGCGGCGAGCACCGGGCCGAAGACCTCGTCCTGTGCCAGCCGATGTGTCGGTGGAACGTCGCGCAACAGCGTCGGCGCCTGGTAATAGCCACCTTGCGGAGCATCGTCGACAACGCGCCCCTGCGCCGCGATCGCGATGCCGTCAGCCTGCGCCTGGCTCAGGAAGTCCCATACGCGCTGCAGCTGGTTCTGGCGGATCAGCGGGCCGACATCGAGATCGGCCAGAGCCGGCCCGGTGGCGAGCCTCGACATCGCGTCCCCGACCCGCACCAGCAGCTCCTCGTACACGGGACGTTCGACCAGCAGGCGGCTGCCGGCCGAGCAGGTCTGGCCGGCGTTCTGCACGATCGCGTTCAGCACGACCGGCGTCACGTCATCGAGAGTTGCGTCGGCGAAGACAATCTGTGGCGACTTGCCGCCGAGTTCGAGCGTCACCGGGCAGTGATGACGCGCGGCGGCCTGCGCGACCGCGGTTCCCGTGACTGGCGAGCCGGTGAACGAGATATGGTCGACGCCGCCGTGCGCTGCCAGCGCGGCGCCCGCTTCGGCGCCGAGCCCGGTGACGATGTTCAGCGCGCCATCGGGGAAACCGACCTTGGCAGCGAGTTCGGCGACCCGCAGCAATGACAGGCAGGCATCTTCAGCCGGCTTGACGACGCAGGCATTGCCGGCGGCGAGCGCCGCGCCGACGCTGCGACCGAATATCTGCATCGGGTAGTTCCACGGAATGATGTGTCCGGTGACTCCGTGCGGTTCGCGCACCGTCAGGACCGTCAGTCCCGCCTGGGAGGGAATCGTCTCCCCATGCAGCTTGTCGGCCGCGCCGGCGTAATACTCGAAGTAGCGCGCCAGCGCGGTTGCGTCGGCCCGGCCCTGTCTGAGCGGCTTGCCGGTCGTGCGGGATTCGAGCTTCGCAAGCTCCTCGTGGTGAGCAGTGACCGCGTGCGACAGCTTCATCAGCAGCCGGCCGCGCTCCGTCGCGCTGGTTCGACCCCAGTCCCCATCGAGCGCGGCGCCCACCGCCCGGCGCGCAGCGCGAACCGCAGCGTCGATGTCGGCCGCATTGCCGCGCGCAATCTTTGCGAACGCCTGGCCGTCGGACGGATCGATCACTGCGATCGTCTGACCGCTCGCCGACGCGACCCAGCGATTGCCGATGAACTGGTGTGCACCTTCCGCCGCCGCCCACGATCCGTCCATTCTGCCTCCTTGCGTTGCCCGATTATTCAGCAATCAATCGCCGCTCTCAAACGCACGCGCGGCATTGACTCCGCGTCAGTAGAATCGGGCGCTGCTTCTTCCGGAGTGCCCATGAGCCTCGATCGCGTCCCTGCCGGCCGCAACGTCCCCGACGACTTCAACGTGATCATCGAGATTCCGGCGCACGCGGACCCGATCAAGTACGAGGTCGACAAGGAGACCGGCGCGGTGTTCGTCGACCGCTTCATCGGAACGTCGATGCACTATCCCTGCAACTACGGCTATGTACCGAAATCGCTGGCCGACGATGGCGACCCGATCGACGTGCTCGTGATCACGCCGTTCCCGCTGCAGCCGGGCGTGGTCGTCCGCTGCCGCCCGCTCGGCGTGCTGAAGATGGAAGACGAGGCGGGTGGCGACTCGAAGCTGCTTGCGGTGCCGATCGACAAGATCCTGCCCTGGTACAGGCACTGGCAGCAGTGGTCGGACATTGCGCCCGAGCGGTTGGCCCAGATCCAGCATTTCTTCGAGCACTACAAGGACCTGGAGAAGGGCAAGTGGGTCAAGGTGATCGGCTGGGAAGGGCCGGAGTCCGCGCGCAAGGACATCCTCGAAGCGATCGACGCCTACACGAAGGCCTCACCGAAGCCGGCGTTTTAGGGCCCGTCAGCTTCAGCGGAACCGCGACGACAGGACGTTCAGCGCCAGCCCGCTCAGCACGAGCGCAGCTCCGGCGAGTTTCCACCAGGTCACCTCCTCGCCGAGCAACAGCACCGCGCAGGTCATGCCGACGATCGGCACCAGCAAGGTGAACGGCGCGACCA
>DAINBQ010000066.1:0-1227 GCA_036732825.1 Burkholderiaceae bacterium
CGCGGGAGGACCAGCGGCCCTCCCGCGATCTCGGCCAGTGGACTCGCTTCTTCCAGTTCAATAGGCCGTTCCACCGCAGGGCCTCAGTTCTTCCAGTCGCGCGGCAGATAGCCGAGGTCTTTCCACGGCTTGTGCATCTTCTGGAATGCCTTCTGCGAGTCGTAGACCTTCTTGAACATCGGGTCCTTGGCGCTTTCCTCGGCCATCACCTCTTCCGATGCTTTTTGGAATGCCTGCAGCACCGGCACCGGCAGACGGACCGCCTTGACGCCCTCTTTCTGGAACTTCGCAATCACCGGCGCCTGCGTCGCTTCGGCCTTGGCGATTGCCATCGTCACGCCCGCCGTGCACGCTGCCTCGATCATCGCCTGCGTGTCGGGCTTGAGGCCGTCCCACGCCTTCTTGTGGATGTACAGGTACTGCGACGTTGACGGCTGGTGCCAGCCCGGCAAGTGGTAGAACTTCGCGACCTTGTAGAAGCCCAGCTGTTCGTCGACCGTCGGCAGCGAGAACTCGGTACCGTCCAGCACGCCTTTTTCGAGGGCCTGGAACAGTTCGCCGGCCGGCAGCAGCGTCACCGACATCCCTACCTTCTGCGCGACCTTGCCGCCGAGACCGGCGGCGCGAAACTTCAGACCCTTCAGCTGCTCGACACTCTTGATCTCGAACTTGAACCAGCCTGCGGCTTCCGGGCCGATCGTGCCGCAGAAGATCGGTACCACGTTGTGGGGCGCGTAGAGCTCCTTCACCAACTTGTCGCCGCCGCCGAAGTAGTACCAGGCGATGTACTCGTCGGGCTCGAGGCCGAACGGCGTCGCTCCGAACAGTGCCGAGGCAGGCAGCTTGCCGATCTCGTAGCCCATCCACGAGTAGCCCGCTTCGACCTTGCCCGCGCTCACGTTGTCAAATACCGCGAGCGGTGGAATCAGCTTGCCCGGTTCCTGCACCGACAGCTTGATTGCACCGCTGCTCATCTTGTCCAGCAACTGCGCGACCCACGGCATCGTGTCGCCGAGCGCGGTGAGGTTCGAACCGAAGGCCATCGGGACGGCCCAGCGAATCTTGTCGACCGCCTGCGCGGCCCCGGTGGCCATCGTCCCGCACACAAATGCGAGCGAAACGGCCACGGAAACGAGTTTCTTCCTGCTGATACGCATTGACGCCTCCTTCGTTGTCACCTTGTTCAAGACTTGTCCCGCGCAAACAGCGCGGCCGGCCTGTCGGCCA
>DAINBQ010000066.1:1327-14070 GCA_036732825.1 Burkholderiaceae bacterium
TCCGGGCGAGGCGGCGTTGAATGAGCATGGGTGCCATTGCGCCGACCGGCTCACCGTCGGTGTGGCAGCGAGCCATTTATCCTTGGCGCTGGTCAACGGAGGAGGCTCCACGCGATGTACGCCTTTCGACCCCTGTTACGCAGGTCGTTACTGGCGGCCGGAATAGGGGTTGCGGCCACCAATTGCGCAGCACCGGCCGCCGCACAGGAATTGGCGGGCTCCTATGTCGAGGCCCAGGAGTTCGGCCGGCGCGACGAAGCCGACCCGAAGACCGTCGAATACCACCGCAACCTGCTGCTGCCGCAGTTCAGCCAGCGTTACCGCGCGTTGCTGCGCGAGTGCCAGGCGAGCCTGCCGCAGCCGGACCCATCGCCGTTCTCGTTTGTCGCGGCGATCGGCGAGGACGGCCGAGTTCTGAAGCTGTGGAGCGACCGCAGTCCGCCCGTCTATTCGTGCGTACGCGGCCGCCTCTTGTTCGAGCGGTTCGCGCCGCCGCCGCGCGCGCCGTTCTACCTCTACATCCACATGCGATTCGCGCAATGACGGTGGATCACGGTATCTGGATCTTCCCGCCGCCGCCCAGCCCGCCGGGACTGAAGCCGCCGCCGCCCTGGCCCGGGATGACCAGCGACGATGCGGCCTGGCGGCGCATTTCCTGCAGTTCCCGCACCGTGCGTTCGACCGCGACTTTCGCCGCCGCGGCATAGCCTTCGACCGCCTCGGACAGCGACTTCGCCTCGATCTCGAACGTCACGGGCAGCGGGCCCATCTGCGTCATGATCTGCGCCTCGCCCATGTACGCGACCGGCCGCCCGGGATCGGTCGCGCCGCTCAGCAGCACGGGCACCATCGCGCGGATCGTGCCGATGCGGCGATCGGTGTAGATCTCCTCGCGGTACAGCGAACCGGCGTCCATCTTGATGTCGAGGTCGGCGGCAGAGGCCATTGCAATCTCCAGGATTCGTCGCGAGCGCCGTCAGAACCATCGACGGCGCGAGGGCGCCGAGTATAGGCGAGCCTTCGGCGGCACTCGACCGCCGGCACGGCTGACGAGGATCAAGCGCGACACGCTGCCGCTCGGCTAGCCTGCCTGCATTCGCTTAAGGGGTTCACGGTGCAACCAGTCCTTGCGCACGAGCTGCGGCCGCTGCGCCTGCGGCGGCGCGAGCTGCTGCCAATCGTGCAGGGCGGCATGGGAGTCGGGATTTCGGCACACCGTCTGGCTTCGGCGGTCGCGCGCGAAAACGCGGTCGGCACGATCGCCTCGGTTGACCTGCGCCATCACCACGCCGACCTGATGGTCCAGTGCAAGGACGTGCGCGATCGCACGGTGCTGGACCGGCTGAATCTGATCGCGCTCGATCGCGAGATTCGCATGGCGAAGGAACAGTCCGGCGGACGCGGCGCAATTGCGGTGAACGTCATGAAGGCGGTCGATCAGCACGCGGCGCTCGTGCGTCAGTCGTGCGAATCAGGCGCTGATGCGATCGTCATGGGTGCCGGCCTGCCGCTTGACCTGCCGGACATGTGCGCACACTTTCCCGAGATCGCGCTGATTCCGATCCTGTCGGACGCGCGCGGCGTGGCGATCGTGCTGCGCCGCTGGCTGCGCAAGAACCGGATGCCGGATGCGATTGTCGTCGAGCATCCGCGTTACGCCGGCGGTCATCTGGGCGCGACGCGCATCGACGAGCTGAACGATCCGCGCTTCGATTTCGACCGGGTGATCGAGGAAGTGTCTCTGGCCTTCCGCGAGCAGCAGGTCGAGAGCGAGAGGATCCCGCTGATCGCTGCGGGCGGCATCAACACGCACGAGAAAGTGCGCGACGTGCTTGCGCTCGGCTATGCCGCCGTGCAGATCGGCACCGCGTTCGCGGTAACCGTCGAAGGTGACGCGCATCCGAATTTCAAGAAGGTGCTGGCCAGCGCCCAGCCCGAGGACATCGTCGAGTTCATCAGCGTGGCCGGCCTGCCGGCGCGAGCGGTGCGCACGGTCTGGCTGGAGCGCTATCTGCGTCGCGAGTCGGTCCTGCAGCAGGAGGCGGCCGACTGGGCTGCGAAGAAGCTGCCGCCCGATCCCGTCGGGCGCTGCAGCGGAGCGCTGCAGTGCCTGACGACGTGCGGGTTGCGCGACGGCATCGCGAAGATCGGCCAGTTCTGCATCGACACGCAGCTCGCGGCGGCGCTGCGCGGAGAACTCGCGCGCGGACTCTTCTTCCGCGGGGCTTGTTCGGTGCCGTTCGGCACCGCGATCCGGCCGGCGCGCGAACTGATCGACTACATGCTGAGCGGACGCATGCCGGCCGACCTTGCTGCCGGAGCGTCTACTCCAGACCGGTCGGAATCCCCATCACTGCACTGAAGCCGCAGTCGACGTGCGTGATCTCGGCGGTGACGCCGGCGGCGAGATCGGAAAAGAGAAACGCCGCGACGTTGCCCACGTCCTCGATCGTGACATTGCGCCGCAGCGGCGCCGTGCTCTCGACGACCGAGAAGATCTTCGAGAATCCCTTGATGCCGGCCGCGGCCAGCGTCTTGATCGGGCCCGCGGAAATTCCATTCACGCGGATGCCGCGCGGGCCGAGGCTGGCCGCCAGGTAACGCACGCTCGCCTCGAGGCTCGCCTTCGCCAGCCCCATCGTGTTGTAGCTCGGCACCGCACGCTCGGCGCCGAGGTACGTGAGGGTGAGCAGCGATGCCGGCCGGCCTTCCATCAGCGGCAGCGCGGCCTTGGCGAGCGCAGGAAAGCTGTAGGCGGAAATGTCGTGCGCGATGCGGAAGTTCTCGCGCGACAGGCCATCGAGGAAGTCGCCCGCGATCGCTTCGCGCGGCGCAAAGCCGATCGAGTGCAGCAGCCCGTCGAGAACGCCCCAGCGGGCCTTCAACGCATCGAACGCGGCGGCGATCTGCGCGTCATCGCCGACGTCCATGTCGAGGACGATCCCCGACTCGAACTCGGACGCGATCTCGGTGATGCGCTCGCGGAAGCGCTCGCCGACGTAGGTGAACGCGAGCTCGGCGCCCTCGCGCCGGCACGCCTGCGCGATGCCGTACGCGATCGAGCGGTTCGAAAGCACGCCGGTGATCAGCAGGCGCTTGCCTTGCAGGAAACCCATGGTCGCTTCTTCGTGGTGAAACTCGGCCGTGGAGTGCGGCAGGCCGGGGCCGCGCAGTATAGGCGGTCGGGTGCGATCAGCGGCCGCTCGACGCGCGCAGCGGCGATTTGGGCGCGGTCGTCGATTTCGCGGCCGGAACCGCCGCGTGCTTCGCGGAGCGTCCGGCTGCCGGCTTCTTGGCGGTTCGGGTTTTCGGCCGCGCCTTGGGCTTCGGAACAGTCAGCTCAAGCCGCTGGCCCGCGAAGAGGTTGGGCGTCGTCAGGCTGTTCCAGACGATCAGGTCCTTGGTCGAGACGTTCCAGCGGCGCGCGACCGAGTGGAGCGTGTCGCCCCGGCGCACGCGATAGGTGACCTTGCGCAGATTGGAGTGTTCGGGCACCAGCGCGAAGCGGGCATCCAGGCTGTCCGCCGGAATGTCGGTCTCCATCGTCTCGTCACGCGGGATCAGGATCGTCGAACCCGCGCGGATCACATAGCGCGGAGGGATGCGGTTTGCTTCACGCAGTTGTTCCTCGTTGATGCCGACGCGGCGGGCCACGGCGGCCAGCGTGTCTGCCGGCTTCATCTGGTAGACGGTCCAGCTCGCGAGCGGCTGGCCGGTCGCATCCCAGGCCGCGAGATTGGCATGGAACCGGTCGACATTCTTCGCGGGCAGCAGCAGCTTGGCGCCGCCGGCCCCGACGATGACAGGGCGGTTGAATGAAGGGTTCAGTGCGCGGAAGTCCTCGACCTCCATCTCCGCCAGCCCGGCTGCCGTGTGCACGTCGATGTCGCGCGTCTTGTGAACCGCGACGAAGTACGGCGTGTCGTCAATTTTCGGCAGCACGACGCCGTACTTGTCGGGGTCCGACACGATGTTCTTGATCGCCTGCAGCTTCGGCACGTAGTACCTGGTTTCGCTCGGCATCCGGAGATTGGTATAGCCGGCGGGCTTGCGCGCGCGCTGGTTCCTCGCGATTGCGCGCGACACGGCGCCTTCGCCCCAGTTGTAGGCCGCGAGGGCAAGGTGCCAGTCGCCGAACTGGTCGTAGAGCTTCTGCAGGTAATCGAGCGCGGCGCGGGTCGACTCGACGACGTCGCGCCGCTCGTCGAGCCACATGTTTTGCTCGAGTTCGTAGTTCTTCCCGGTCGACGGAATGAACTGCCAGAGGCCGGCGGCCTTTGCCGACGAGACCGCCTCGGGAACGAATGCCGACTCGACAAATGGCAGCAACGCGAGTTCGGTCGGCATGTCGCGGCGTTCGATTTCTTCGACGATGTGATACAGGTAGCGGCTCGAACGCTGCGCCATCCGATCGAAGTAATCAGGCTGGTTCACGTACCAGAGTGTGCGGTTTTCTGCGAGCTTGGTATCCAGGTCAGGAATGCGGAAGCCGCGCCGGATACGCACCCACAGGTCTCCGGGCGGCGGCGGGGGCGGCACGACAACCCTCTGCGGCGCGGGTTTCTCGGCATCGGGAGGGACCCGGTCGGTGTACGGCCACTCGGAGTACGTGTCGGGCAGCGTCTCGATCAAATCGCCAAGCGGATCGAGAGCCGGCCCTGCCGACGGCGCGGCGGCGGCGGCGGTCGTGACTGCAGGGGCAGACTCATCGGCGGCCTCGTTTGCCGACGCGCCGGCGAACGCGAAAACGCAGATTGCCGCGCAGGCGGACGCGATAATTTCGGAGCGCATCGGCTGAATTTACAGAAGTATCAGTGCCCTGTGGGGCGGATCAACGCCTAGCGGATCGACGTCAGGCGAACCCATTCTTCCATTCTCTGAGTGCAGCAAATGTTGTAACGGTTGCCGTTTCTGTGCCCTTTTTCCGACGTCCGGCCGCATCCCGTATCGCCGGCACATCGCAACGCATGAAGGGATTCGTTGCGATTTCGAGGCCAATGGTCGAAGGCACTGTCGGCTCGCCGCGACGCCGCATTGCCGCGGCAGCGGCAGCGCGCGCCTGAAGGTCAGTGTTGCCGGGGTCGACGGCCAGAGCGAAGCGGATGTTGGCCAGCGTGTATTCATGCGCGCAGTAGACGCGGGTTTGCACGGGTAATGCGGCAAGGGACTCGAGCGAAGCCAGCATCTGCGCCGGCGTGCCTTCGAACAGGCGCCCGCAGCCGCAGCCGAACAGCGTATCGCCGCAGAACACCACGGCCTCCGACGCTGCGTAATAGGCGATATGGCCGGCAGTGTGTCCCGGCACGTCCATCACGTCGAATCGTGTCCCGATGACTTCGATGGCGTCGCCGCCACTGAGCGCGTGATCGCGACCTGGGATCGACTCCCTTGCCGGGCCGTACACTGCGGCCTGGTAGCGCTGCTTCAGCGCCGTCACGCCGCCGACATGGTCGGGGTGATGATGCGTGACTAGAATTGCGTCGAGCCGAAGGTCAAGCCGGTCGAGCGCCCGAATGACGGGCTCCTCGTCTCCGGGGTCGACGACCGCTGCGGAGGCGCCGCGCGCGAGCAGCCAGAGATAGTTGTCGTTGAATGCGTGCAGCGGCGTGATCGACAGGGGCTGCATCTTTGCCATCCACGGGCGAAAGTCATGAGCGGTAACGGGTCGATTGTGAAGCTATCCGAGTTCCTGCGCTCGCCGGCTGGGCGTTATGTGCTCGACTGGGAGCAGCAGCAGCTAGACAACGCAGTGACCGACATCTTCGGCTATCACGCGATGCAGCTCGGCCTGCCCGAGATCGACACGTTGCGGGAAAACCGCATGCAGCTCCGTTTTTGCGCGGCCGACCACGCGCTCGATCCGCCGGAGCCGGACCAGCGGGCCGGCCATCACCGGGTCGCAATCATCAACCGCTACGAAGAACTGCCGTTCGCGACGCATTCGATCGACCTCGTCGTGATGCCGCACATCCTGGAATTCACGGAGGATCCGCACCAGGTCCTGCGCGAGGTCGAGCGTGTGCTGGTGCCGGAAGGGCACGTGGTGATCACGGGTTTCAACCCGGTCAGCTTGTGGGGCGCGCGCCAGTCCCTGGCCCGCGTTGGCGCCTCTCCGTATCTGCCGCGCGAAGGGCGCTTCCTGTCGCTGCCGCGCGTCAAGGACTGGTTGAAGCTGCTGTCGTTCGATGTCGAGCGCGGTCGTTTCGGATGTTATGTACCGTCGGTGCGTAGCGATCGCTGGATCGCGCGCTGGCGCTTCATGGAGAAGGCGGGCGATCGCTGGTGGCCATTCCTTGGCGCGATCTACATGCTGACTGCGGTCAAGCGCGTGCGCGGCATGCGACTGGTCGGCGCGATCTGGAAACGCAAGGAGGAAGTGCGGCGACTCGCGCCGGCGACGACCACCGTCATGCTGACGTCGGACGGACAGACGGCAATCGTCGAGACACCCGAGGCCGCCAACGACCGTGGTCCGCGCGCTGCCCGGCGATGAGGCATGCGCGCAGCGTGAAGCTCTCCACGAGTCTGCGGGCGGTAAAAGCGCAGGACGACTCGGACTCCGCGGTCCACATTTACACGGACGGCGCGTGCAAGGGAAATCCCGGGCCTGGCGGCTGGGGCGCGTGGCTGCGCCACGGCGCGCACGAGAAGGAGCTCTTCGGGGGCGAACGTTCGACGACGAACAACCGCATGGAGCTGACCGCGGTGATCGAGGCGCTCGCATCGCTGAAGCGGCGCTGCCGCGTGATCGTGCACACCGACTCGCAGTACGTCCAGCTCGGCATCACAGAATGGCTTCCGAACTGGATCCGGCGCGGATGGAAGACCGCCGATCGCAAGCCTGTCAAGAATGCCGACCTGTGGCAGCGGCTGCAGGAACTGGCGGCGCAGCACGACGTCGAATGGCGATGGGTCAAGGGCCACGCCGGAATCGACGGCAACGAGCGGGCAGACGAACTGGCGAACCGCGGGGTTGAATCGGTGTCTTCATCCCACCGGCGGCTCTGAATCGACCGGGTGCGAGTGCTAAATTGGCACTCCCTCACTGCTTCGGCTGCCGCACGCCTTTCTGATGTTCAAGCACAAGGTCACTTTCGTCGCGATCGCCGCGCTTTTCGTCGCTGCGGCGCTCGGATATTTCGCCAGCAACTGGATGTCGCGCGGACCGTCGACCGTTGCCGGAGTCAAGGGCGGGAACAAGGGTGAGGCCGCGGCCGGGAGTGCAGTCGCGGCGAGCAAGGCGGCCGGCATGCCGGCGACCCCGGTCGAAGTCATCAGCCTCAAGCCCAGCACGGTGCAGGAGGATCTGCAGGCGGTCGGCTCACTGCGTTCGAACGAAAGCGTGATTCTGCGGCCCGAGGTATCCGGTCGCATCTCCGCGATCGGATTCAAGGACGGGCAGGTCGTGAAGAAGGGCCAGCTCCTGATCGGACTCGACGCGTCGCTGAACGACGCCGAAGTCGCCCAGGCGAAAGCCGAATACGACCTGGCGCTGTCGAACCTGCAGCGCAGCGAGGACCTCGCGCGGCAGAAGTTCATCAGCTCCAGTGCGCAGGAAACCGCGGCGTCGAACGCCCAGGTGGCCGAGGCGCGGTTGAAACTCGCGCAGGCGCGCCAGTCGAAGATGAGGATCATCGCCCCGTTCGACGGCGTCGTCGGCATTCGCGGCGTGAGCCTCGGCGACTACGTGAAGGACGGCACCGATCTCGTGAACGTCGAAGACGTGCGCGTGCTGAAGGTCGACTTCCGGCTGCCTGAACGGAACCTCGCACAGGTGCGCGTCGGGCAGGACATCGAAGTGGTCGCCGATGCGCTGCCGAACGAGCGTTGGCAGGGTGTGATCGAGGCAATCAACCCGCGGATCGACGCGAATGGCCGGTCGCTGGAGCTGAGGGCAGTGCTCGAGAATTCCCGCGGCCAGCTGCGGCCCGGCATGTTCGTTCGCGTCCGCGTGATCACCGGTGAACGCACCAACGCGCTGCTGGTGCCGGAAGAGGCGATCGTGCCGCAGGGCGAGGAGTTCTACGTCTACAAGGTTGTCGACGGCCAGGCGCGCCGCATCCTGGTGAAAATCGGTGTGCGCCGCGATGCGCGGGTCGAGATCGTCCAGGGGCTGGCACCGGGTGACCAGGTCGTGACGGCCGGCATGCGCCTGTCCCGCGACGGCCAGCCGGTGCGCATCCTGCAGCCGGGAGCCGCCCCCGACTCGGGCCCAGCGCCGGCCAAGACTGCGCCGCAGGACGATGCGGCACGCAAGGGCTAGGCGGGGAATCGTGCGATGAGCCTGTTCGAAATCTGCATTCGCCGTCCGGTCCTGTCGACGGTGCTGTCGCTGCTGGTGCTCGTCCTCGGCGCGATCTCGTACACGCGGCTCGATGTGCGTGAGTATCCCAGGATCGACGAGCCGATCGTCAGCGTCAACACCACCTACCTGGGTGCTTCAGCCGACGTGGTCGAATCGCAGATCACCAAGGTGCTCGAGGATTCGCTCGCCGGCATCGAGGGCGTCGAACTCATGACGTCGCGCTCGCAATCCGAGCGCAGCAACATCGACGTGCGTTTCCGCATCACGCGCGATCCTGATTCGGCGGCGGCAGATGTGCGCGACAAAGTGGCGCGCGTGCGTGCCCGACTGCCCGACACCGTCGATGAGCCCGTGATTGCGAAGGTCGAGGCGGATGCCTTTCCGGTGATCTGGATGGCGGTTGCAGCCGGCGGGCGCACGCCGCTCGAGGTGTCCGACTATCTGACGCGCTATGTGAAGCCTCGCCTGTCCGTGCTGCCCGGCGCCGCGGATGTACGAATCTTCGGCGAGCGAGTCACATCGATGCGAATCAATGTCGATCGCGATCGACTTGCGGGCTACGGATTGACTCCGCAGGACGTCGAGAACGCATTGCGTCGGCAGAACATCGAATTGCCATCGGGTCGGATCGAGTCTGCGCAGCGCGAGTTTTCGATCGTCGCCTCGACCGACGTCAGTACGCGCGAGCAGTTCGAGCAAATGATCGTCGCGAATTCGAAAGGCTATCCGGTCCGGCTGCGAGATCTGGCCGAGGTCGCGGTTGGCGCCGTAAGCGAACGCGTGATCGCCCGCTACAACGGCAAGCCGTCGATCAACATGGGTCTGATAAAGCAGGCGACTGCCAATCCGCTCGATCTTTCCAAGGCACTCCGGGCCGAACTGCTGAAGATCAACCCGACGCTGCCACCGGGCATGAGCATTAATGTCGCCTACGACTCGTCCGTCTTCATCGACCGTTCGATCAAGTCGGTCTTCACGACGGTCGGCGAGGCGGTGTTGCTGGTCGCACTTGTCATTTTCTTCTTCCTGCGCAATCTGCGCGCGACGCTCATCCCGCTCGTAACGATCCCGCTGGCGTTGGTCGGTTCGTTCGCCTTGATGTACGCCTTCGGTTTCACGGTCAACACGCTGACGTTGCTGGCGATGGTGCTCGCGATCGGCCTGGTCGTGGACGATGCGATCGTCGTGCTGGAAAACATCTACCGCAATATCGAAAACGGAATGGAGCGGGTTGCGGCGGCCGTGAAGGGCATCAAGGAGATCGGCTTCGCGGTGGTGGCGATGACATTGACGTTGACCGCGGTATACGCGCCGCTGGCATTCGCGACCGGCCGCACCGGGCGGCTTTTCATCGAGTTCGCGTTGACATTGGCAGGCGCTGTCCTCGTCTCGGGTTTCGTCGCGTTGACCTTGTCACCGATGATGTGCAGCAAGCTTCTGAGGCACGAGGAGAAGCACGGCCGTTTGTTCACGATCATCGAACGCTGGCTTACCGCAATGACCGACGGCTATGCGCGCTCGCTCGCCTGGCTGCTCGACCGGCGCTGGATCGTGGTGGTGGTGTGGTTCGTCGCTGCAGGGTTCGGCGCGTTGTTCTTCTCGTTTCTGCGTTCGGAATTGGCGCCGTTGGAAGATCGTGGTGTCATCTTTGGCCGCATGCAGTCGCCACCGGGTGCCACCGTGGACTACACCTCGGAGCAACTGCGTACGGTAGAAGGTTTTTTCTCGACCATTCCGGAGGCGTCCGCCTACAACGCGATTGCAGGATTTCCGTCGGTGGATTTCGGCACCGCGGTTCTGCGACTGAAGCCGTGGGAGCAGCGCACCCGCAAGCAGCAGGACATCGCACGCGAGTTGAATCAGCAATTCCAGAATCTGCCCGGCATCATCGGTTTTGCGGTCAATCCGCCGTCGCTCGGCCAGTCGTTCCGGTCTTTGCCGGTTGAATACATCTTGATGGCGCAAGTGCCATACGTCGAGCTTGACCGCATCGCGCAGCAGTTCATTGCCGAAATATCAAAGACCGGGATGCTGCAAAACCCGCAATCGGATCTGCGGCTCAACACGCCCGAACTCCGCGTGGACGTCAATCGCGACAAGCTCGGCGATCTCGGCATTCCGGTCGAAACCGTCGGCCGCACATTGCAGACGATGCTGGGCGGCAGCCAGATCACGCGCTTCAAGAAGGACGGTGAGCAGTATGACGTCATCGTGCAGGTGGCGCCGCGGGACCGCAGTCGGCCGAACGACATCAGCGATATCTATGTGCGGGCGCGCGACGGTTCGATGGTCCAGTTGGCCAATGTCGTGAAGGTGCTCGAAGGCGTATCGCCGTCCTCGCTCAACCACTTCCAGCGGTTGCGCGCCGTGACGATCACCGCCAATCTTGCGCCGGGCTACGCGATTGGTGACGCCCTGAAGATGATGGACGAAACCGCGCGGCGCGTGCTGCCGGCTGATGCGCTGACCGACCTGAACGGCCAGTCACGCGAGTTCCGGGATGCACAGGGTGGTTTTTATCTGACGCTGGCACTGGCGCTGATCTTCATCTACCTCGTGCTGGCGGCGCAGTTCGAAAGCTTCGCCGACCCGTTCGTCATCATGCTGTCAGTGCCGCTGTCGATGGCGGGCGCACTGTTCGCGCTGTGGGCGACCGGAGGCACCTGGAACATCTACAGCCAGATCGGCGTGGTGACGCTGGTCGGGCTCATCACGAAGCACGGAATCCTGATCGTCGAGTTCGCCAACCAGCTGCAGGAACGTGGCGAAAACCTGTTCGAGGCGGTGCGCCAATCGGCTGTCCTGCGCCTGCGCCCGATCCTGATGACGACCGGTGCGATGGTGCTGGGTGCCGTGCCGCTGGCGTTGTCCACCGGTGCCGGTGCCGAGAGCCGAATCCAGATCGGCTGGGTGATCGTCGGCGGCATGTCTTTCGGAACGCTGCTGACGCTGTACGTCGTGCCGACGATGTACACGCTGATGGAGCAGGCGCTCGGCCGCTGGCTTGGGTCACACCATCACGACATACCGGTCGCAGCCGAGAACGCCGTGCGTCACGGCGCGGAGTAGCAGTGCCGCGCGGCCGATCGGGCCGCGCCGCGGCCCGCGGAAATGGGCCCCAATCTCGCCCGTCGCGCTTCGATTGTCGACTGCGGTCGAGTGAAAACATGGCCGTCCTGAGCGATCTCCCGCGGGAATCATGCAGCGAGGCCGGACTGGACGCGGAACCGCGAAGGCGCACGCGCGCCGCGCGCAGTTCCTTGTCGAAGACGAAGCATGGCGGTGCCTGTCGGCGCGGGCTCGCGCGCCGGTCGTGCTGCTCGCGCTGCTCGTCAGCGCTGCGGCGCCGGCGATGCAAACCGATGCCACCGATGCGGCTGTGCGCGGAATTCATGCGGAGCAGGTTGCGGCCGCCGCGCGTTTCGGCGTTGCACAGACCGACAATGCCAACGCCCGCCTGCGCTCGCTGCATCGGGAGCACGACGGCTGCGACCGCTTCGATATCGGCGCGAATATCCCGTGGGAGCGCGTCCAATCGGCCGGAGACGCCGGAGGGGCCGCAGCGACCATAGGCGGGCCGAACCTTGCGGACGCATTCAAGCACTTGTCGTGCGACGGCGGGCTGATGCTCTGGGCTGGCGGCAGCCTCGACGTCGGAGTCCTGCGTCCGAGCAGCGCGATCGACCGCAGCGACTTCCGTACGCCCGGGCTCACGCTAGGCGCCGACATGAAGATGGTCGATGGAGCGATCATCGGTGCGGCGATCGGCTACGGCCGGCACGACACCGACATCCCCGCCGCCGGCAGCGAGAGCAGGGCGGACGTGCAGCACGTGCTGCTGTACGGGACATTTGAGCCGAACGACGCGGTCGATGTCGACACGGTGATCGGTGTCGGCGAGCTGGCGTTCGATGCACGCCGTTGGCAGCCAACCGGTGTCGAGATGCTGTCGGGCGACCGCGGCGGCTCGCAGCTCTTCGGATCGCTCAGGCTCAGCGCAGATCTGGTGGCTCCCAACCTTCGCGTGGCGCCGTACGCCCGCTACGACTACGTACGCAGCCAACTCGATGCCTACGGCGAGCGCGGCGGCGCGGCAACCGCGCTCGCCTATGGCCGCTCGGCCTCTGAGGAGGACGCTCTCGCGCTGGGGATCTACGCTGGCCTCACGCTGACGCTCGGCTCTGCCACGGTCGAACCCGGACTGCGCGTCGAACAGCGGCGGGTGCGCACTGGTGCTTTCGATCAGCTGCTGGCGTGCGCCGATCGGCCGTCCGCGGCCCAGATCGTGTGCGAGTCCGTTGATTCCGACGGCAGCCTCGCGGCGTCGCTGATCGTGCCGGTGCGCTTCGGGCCCGCGGCGTCGGTCGCGTTCGAATACAGCTACGCAAGCAGCAGCGATGCGCCCCGCACCGAAAGCGTGCGCGCGCAGCTTCAGGCC
>DAINBQ010000067.1:0-13804 GCA_036732825.1 Burkholderiaceae bacterium
CGAATAACCCGCTGTCGAAGAAAAGCGTGTTCTTCGACTTCGACAGCTTCGTCGTGAAGAGCGAGTTCCAGCCGCTGGTCGAGGCTCACGGCCGCTACCTGGCAAGCAACAAGCCCCGTCGCATCGCGATCGAAGGCCACACCGATGAGCGAGGCGGCCGTGAGTACAACCTCGCGCTCGGGCAGAAACGCGCGGAAGCCGTCAAGCAACGCCTGATGCTGCTGGGCGCGATCGATGGCCAGATCGAGACGATCAGCTTCGGCAAGGAGAAGCCGCGTGCGGTCGGCTCGACCGAAGAGGCCTGGGCGCAGAATCGCCGGGCGGATATCGTTTACAAATAGCGGTTCTCGTGTACGCGATCGCTTCCGCGATCGCACGTGCACTCGAACCGACTGGCTAGAAGGGCGGGCTTGGGACGGCCCGGCGCCCGCCCTTTGAACAACTACAGGAAGCGACCGCGACGCGGTCGCTTTCGTCATTCGGGAGGACTGCGCATGAAGAGGATCCTTGGGGCGCTTGCGCTTGCGCTCGCACTGCCAGCGCATGCGCAGTTGTTCGCCGATGACGACGCGCGCAAGGCGATCCTGGAACTGCGGGGGAAGATCGCGGCGCAGGAAAAGGCGATGCTGCAGAAGGACGCCGAGCTCGCCCAGCGGCTGGATGCGGCGCAGCGCAGCCAGTTCGAACTGGTGAACCAGATCGACACGCTGAAGCAGGATAACGCGCGGCTGCGCGGACAGGTCGAGGCGCTGACCAACGAGGTCGTCACGCTGCAGAAGCGCACCAAGGAGCTGTACGCGGACATCGACACGCGGCTCAAGAAGATGGAGCCGACGAGCCTGACCGTCGACGGCCGGCCCGTTGCCGTCGAGCGCAACGAGCAGGCTGCGTACGAGGCGGCCCTGACGCAGTTCCGTTCGGCGGACTTCAAGGGCGCGCTCGGCGGCTTCCAGCAGTTCGTCACCCGCTTTCCGCAATCGGCCTACGTGCCGGCCGCGCAATACTGGATCGGCAGTTCGCACTATGCGCTGAAAGACTACAAGGCGGCGATCGGCGCGCACCAGGTCATCGTTGACCGCTACAAGGACTCGCCCCGGGCGCCTGATGCACTGCTGTCGATTGCCGAGAGCCAGGTGCAGCTCGGTGACCGGAAGTCAGCCAGCCGCACGCTCGGACGCATCATCAAGGAGTATCCGGACTCGGAAGCGGCGAAGATCGCGCGCGAGCGCCTGCCCACGACCAAATAGGCGCGGCGCCGGGCCGTCGCCGGTTGCGGCGCGTACACTCGCGCGCCTCGTATTTGTCACACGACTCACTCTGCCGCCATGCCCGAGGTCGATGTCGAAGCACTGGGCAAGGTCGTGGTCGCCTGCGCATTCGTGCTCGGAGGGCTGTTCGGCGCGATCAGCCAGCGCGCGAACTTCTGCACGATGGGCAGCGTCGCCGACATCGTTGCCTTCGGCGACTGGACGCGCATGCGCCAGTGGCTGCTGGCGATCGCAGTCGCAATCCTGGGGACGAACCTGTTGACGGCGGCCGGCATCATCGACACCGCTGACAGCTTCTACACCGCGCCGCGCTTCATGCCTCTGTCCTATGTCGGGGGCGGGCTGCTGTTCGGCATCGGCATGGTGCTGGCCGGAGGCTGCCCGTCGAAGACGCTCGTGCGCGTGGGCGGCGGCAGCCTGAAGTCACTCATCGTCGCAATCGTCATCGGCGTCGTTGCCTACATCTCCCTGCGTGGCCTGCTCGCCGTGTTCCGTGTCGGCGTGATCGAAGCGGTCGACTTCGAATTCGCAACGACGCAGGATCTGCCGTCGCTGCTGGCACTCACCGGACTTGCGAAGCCAGTGGCGCAGGCGGCCGCCGGTCTGGGATTCGCCGGAGCGCTGGCCGTCTTCGTGTTCCGGGACCGTGAGTTCAGACACTTCGACAACCTGCTGGCCGGATTCGGCATCGGCGCGATCATCGTCGCCGCGTGGGTCGTGTCCGGCGTCCTCGGGCATGTTGCCGAACATCCGAGCACGCTGGAGGAAGCGTTCCTGCGCACGAACTCCGGCCGCATGGAGTCGCTGTCCTTCGTCGGGCCGACCGCCTACGTGCTCGACTACCTGATGTTGTTCAGCGACGGCACCCGAGTGATCACGCTGGGAGTCGCGGCCGTCATCGGCGCGATTGCAGGCTCGGCGCTGACGGCGATCGCGAGCGGCCGCTTCCGCTGGGAGGGTTTTCGTGACACCGAGGACACCGCCAACCACCTGGTCGGTGGCGCGCTGATGGGTTTCGGCGGAGTGACCGCACTGGGCTGCACGATCGGGCAGGGCCTGTCGGGCGCGTCGACGCTCGCGCTCGGCTCCTTCGTCGCGCTCGGTTCGATCATCGCCGGCGCCGTGCTCGGACTGAAGTACCAGTCCTGGCGCCTCGAGCGCGGCTAGCCGATCGACTTGCAAGCGGGCGCGAAGCCCACCATGCTTTCGTCTGTTCACTTGGCAATCGCCAGAGCTGAGGTCCATTGTGGAAAAGAAGTTCGCGTCGCAGGCCGATCTCGAGGAAAAGAAGATCAGCTTCGACAAGCTGTCCGACCATGCCTACGCCTACACGGCCGAGGGTGATCCGAATACCGGCGTGGTGATCGGCGACGAGTCGGTCATGGTGATCGACGCGCAAGCCACGCCGGTGATGGCGGGCGACGTGATCCGGCATATCCGGACCGTCACCGACAAGCCGATTACACATGTCGTGCTGACGCATTACCACGCGGTACGCGTGCTCGGGGCGTCGGGGTACCAGCCGCGCGAAGTCATCGCCAGCCGCGATACCTACGATCTGATCGTCGAGCGCGGCGAAGCCGACATGAAGAGCGAGATCGAGCGCTTCCCGCGCTTGTTCAGGGCGGTCGAGTCGGTACCCGGCCTGACCTGGCCGACGATCGTGTTCGAGAAGCGGCTCACCGTGTGGCTCGGCAAGCTGCAGGTGGAGATCCTGCAGCTCGGCCGTGGTCACACCAAGGGCGACACCGTCGTCTGGCTGCCGCAGGAGAGGATCCTGTTCTCCGGCGACCTCGTCGAATACGAGGCGACGCCCTACACCGGAGACGCCTATCTGGGTGACTGGCCCGCGACGCTCGACGCGGTCGCCGCGCTCGGGCCGCAGAAGCTGGTGCCGGGGCGCGGCGCCGCACTGCAGACGCCGGCGGAAGTGAAGGCCGGGCTGGACGGCACGCGCGCATTCGTGACTGCGATGTTCGAAGCGGTCAAGAGCGGGGCGGGCGCCGGACGCGATCTGCGCAGTGTCTACCGGTCCACGTATGAGACGCTGAAACCGAAGTTCGGCCACTGGGTGATCTTCGATCACTGTCTGCCGTTCGACGTAAGCCGCGCTTATGACGAAGCGACCGGCCACGTGCATCCGCGCATCTGGACCGCGCAGCGCGACAAGGAGATGTGGGCTCAACTCGAAGGTTGACGGTCCTCGTGTACGCGACCCTGCGGGTCGCACGTGCACTCGGACCGACTAGTTAGAAGGGCGGGCTTGGGGCGGCCCGGCGCCCGCCCTTGGGTACAAACGCAACGAGGAGTCGGCCGCAGCTTCGATCATGTCTGCCCGCTATCAGCCACCCGAATATCCGTACGTGAAACCCGTCGAACTGGACTCGGGCGGAGTTGCACCGACGCGGGTGGCGATCGTCGGGGCGGGGCCGGTGGGGCTCGCCTGCGCGATCGACCTGACGCTGCAGGGCATCGAAGTCGTCGTCGTCGACGACAACAACACGGTGAGCACCGGGTCGCGCGCGATCTGCTATGCGAAGCGCGCGCTGGAAATCCTCGACCGCCTGGGCTGCGGCGAATCGATCTGCGAGCGCGGCATTTCCTGGAAGGTCGGCAAGGTCTTCTTCCACGACAAGCTCGCGTATTCCTTCGACCTGCTGCCCGAGGCGGGCCACAAGCGGCCCGCGTTCGTGAACCTGCAGCAGTACCACCTGGAAGAGGCGCTGGTCGAACGCCTCGCGGCGCTCGGCATCGCTGTGCGCTGGAAGAACAGGGCGGTCGGCATCGCCCAGCGCGACGACGGCGTTCGGCTCGAGATCGAGACGCCTGATGGCCGCTATTCGATCGAGGCCGAATACGTGATCGCCGCCGATGGCGCGCGCAGCGCGTTGCGCGACCTGCTCGGGCTCGAGTGGAAAGGGCAGGTCTTCCGCGACCGTTTCCTGATCGCCGACGTCTACATGAAGGGCGACTTCCCGTCCGAGCGCTGGTTCTGGTTCGATCCGCCGTTCCATCCGGGCCAGTCGGCGCTGCTGCACCGGCAGGCCGACGACATCTGGCGCATCGACTTCCAGCTCGGCTGGGACGCTGATCCGGAGGAAGAGAAGAAGCCGGAGCGCGTGATCCCGCGCATCCGCGCGATGCTCGGCGCAGACCGGCCGTTCGAGCTGCAGTGGGTCAGCGTCTATACGTTCCAGTGCCGGCGGCTCGACAATTTCCTGCACCAGCGCGCGGTCTTCGTCGGCGACGCCGCTCACCAGGTGTCGCCATTCGGAGCGCGCGGCGCCAACAGCGGCTTCCAGGACGCCGACAACCTGTGCTGGAAGCTCGCGCGCGTGCTGCGCGGTGAATCGCCGCCCGCGCTGCTCGAGAGTTACGACCGGGAGCGCGTCGAGGCCGCCGACGAGAACATCCTGAACTCGACCCGCGCGACCGACTTCATCACGCCGAAGAGTCCCGCGAGCCGCGTTTTCCGCGATGCGGTGCTTTCCCTGTCGCAGCGTCATCCGTTCGCGCGCCGGCTGGTCAACAGCGGACGCCTGTCGCTGCCGACGACGCACCGCGCCAGTCCGCTGTCGACGCCGGACCGCGACGTGTTTGCGGGCCCACTGGTGCCAGGCGCACCGGCCGCCGATGCGCCGGTCGCCATCGGTGGGCGGACCGGTTGGCTGCTCGATCAGCTCGGCGGCGCTTTCGACCTGCTGCTCTTCGATGCCGATCAGGGGCTTGTCGGCGAACTGTCGAGCGCACTGGGCAACGAAACACGTATCAGCGTGATTACATCGAAGGCGCGGCGCGACGACAGCCGTGTCCTGCACGACGTCGAAGGGCTCGCCGCGCGCCGCTACGATGGCCATGCGGGCAGCGCCTACCTGCTGCGGCCCGACCAGCACATCGCCGCGCGCTGGCGCGTGCCGTCGCTGGATGACGTTCGGGCGGCATTGAAGCGCGCCCAGGGCAATGAGGACTGAGATGCCGCTGACGACCGAACCCAACATCGCGCAGCCGGATGAGTTCTACCAGGCGCTGATCGATGCGCACGCGGGTCTCAGCGACGAGCAAAGCGCGGCACTGAACGCGCGGTTGATCCTTCTGCTTGCGAACCAGGTCGGCGATCTCGCGACGCTGCGCGAGGCGATCGCAGCGGCGCGGGCCGATTCCGGGGCCTGAGGCCGGGCCGATAGCCATCGCTTCCAGACGCGAATCGAGGCCCAACATGGAGAAACTCAGCGTCGATGTCGCTGTCATCGGGGCCGGCACCGCCGGCCTGAATGCGCGGCGCGAAGTGGAGAAGCGCGGCGGCCGCGCCGTCCTGATCGAGAGCGCTGCGTACGGCACGACGTGCGCGCGCGTCGGCTGCATGCCGTCGAAGCTGCTGATCGCCGCGGCCGAGGCCGCGCATCTGCTGGAGGCCGCGTCGCAGTTCGGCGTGCATCCTGGCCGCGACCGGCGCATCGACGGGCCCGCCGTCATGCAGCGTGTCCGGCGCGAACGCGATCGTTTCGTCGGGTTCGCCGTCGCCGACACCGAGAAGATCGATCCCGCGCAACGGCTGCGCGGCCATGCGCGCTTCGTCGGACCGACGCGGCTGGTGGTCGACGATCGCGTGCAGGTCGACGCGCGCGCGGTCGTTGTCGCGGCCGGCAGCACGCCGTTCGTGCCGCCGCCGTTCGATGCGATCCGCGGGCGGTTGCTGACCAGCGATGACATCTTCGAGCTTCCGGATCTGCCCGAAAGCCTCGCTGTCATCGGCACCGGAATCATCGCGCTGGAACTCGGACAGGCAATGCACCGGCTCGGCGTGCGCACGGCCTTCTTCAGCCCGTTCGACGAACTCGGCCCGCTCACCGATCCGGAGATCCGGAAGATCGTGCGCCGCGACCTCGGCGGCGAACTCGACCTGCGCACCGGCGTCGCGATGCAGCAGGCCACTGCGGGTGGCGCCGGTGTGACGCTGCGTTGGCGCACGACCGAAGCCGAAGTGCGCGAAGAGACCTTCGCCCATGTGCTGGTGGCGGCCGGGCGGCGTCCGAAC
Source organism: Burkholderiaceae bacterium (assembly GCA_036732825.1). Lineage (GTDB taxonomy): Bacteria > Pseudomonadota > Gammaproteobacteria > Burkholderiales > Burkholderiaceae_F > DAINBQ01. The sequence continues at coordinate 6,304 of DAINBQ010000067.1, forward strand.
GTCGCCGGGCTCGGGCTCGAATCGACCGGTCTCGCGCTCGCTGAAAATGGGATGCCCGCCTTCGATGCGCAGACGACCCAGTGCGGCGACGCACCGATCTTCCTTGCCGGCGATGTCAGCGGCCATCTGCCGCTGCTGCACGAGGCGTCGGACGAGGGGCGGATCGCCGGCGCCAACGCGATGCGCTGGCCGAACGTGGAGCGACACGAGCGGCGCGTGCCGCTGGCGATCGCCTTCACGGATCCGCAGATGGCCATCGTCGGTGTCCGCTTCGCCGACCTTGCCGCGGGCGGACACGCGGTCGGCGCTGCGTCATTCGACAACCAGGGCCGTGCGCGCGTGATGGGCCGCAATCGCGGCCTCGTGCGTGTCTATGGCGAAGCCGGCAGTTGCCGGCTGATCGGCGCCGAGCTGTTCGGCCCGGGAATGGAGCACATCGCGCATCTGCTGGCGTGGGCGGTCCAGCAGCGCATGACCGTGCAGGCGGCGCTGGCGATGCCGTTTTATCACCCGGTGCTTGAAGAGGGCCTGCGCACTGCATTGCGAGATCTTGCGCGCGCGCTCGGGGCGCTCGGCAGTTGCCGCCCGGAGGACTTCGCCAAGGCGCCGGGCGACTGATTTCGATCGGGGATCCGTTCGCGCGGCGAGTTGCCGTTCGAGACTCAGGTACCCCCGGGCACGACGCTGCGGAGAAAACGCTCGATCGACTCGCGCATCTCGACCGGGTTCTCTGTCGGAATCCAGTGCCTGGATTCGAGCGTCTGGACTTCGGCCCGCGGCAGCCGCGCGAGCACGCGTCGTGTGACGGCCGGATCGCCGAACACCGCACCGCGTGAAAGCAGGACCAGGGTTGGCGCGGAAATTATCGAAAGATCGCCGGCGGTCCGGGTGGATTCGATCAGCCACTGCAGGTAGCTCGATGTCGGCAGGTAGCGCAAGTCCCTGCGGGGCGCGGCGTAGCGGCCGGTGAGCGCCTGATGCCGGCCCTCTCGCAGATGGGCACGGGTCTCACGGTCGAGCGCCTGCAGATCCAGATACGGAAAGCTGCGGCGGTAAAGACCGAGCCGATTCGCGATTCGCACGCCGCCGATCGCAAGCCGCAGCAGCGGCGTCGCCCGCCGCGCGCGGCGCATTCCACCCTGCAGCGCCTCGCCGAAATTCGGCTCGATCAGCACCAGTGCCTCGGTGCGCTCGGGCCAGGCGCGCGCAAATTCGAGGGCGACATTGGCGCCGAGTGAATGGCCGATCAGTGCCGCGCTTCGATAGCCAAGTTGGTCGAGCAGCGCGCCGATGTCGCCGGCGGCTTCTCGGGCGCTGAGACGGCCGCGACAGCGCGACAGTCCCTGGCCGCGCAGATCCGGCTGCACCAGGGTCCAGGAGTCCTTCAGCGTCGTCGCTTGAGCGAACTCGTCGAACCGCGAGTGGTTGCTCGCGAGTCCGTGCAGCAGAACCGCCGCGCGCTCGCGTCGTTCGTTCGGCGTGACCCAGTAATTGACGACGCACCCATCCGGCCGGACAAGTCGGCGCGCGGTTTCAGTCGCGAGGGATAGAAAGTCCATCACGCTCAGCTGCGCACGAAGGCCAGCAGCATCGAATGCGTTCGGTCTTGCGAAACGAGCCGGTCCACCGCCACCTGTCGTTGAACATGCGCTTGTGCAGCTCGCGGACGAAGCCTTCGTCGAGGATGTTCCGCTTGCGAGCGGACGCAAGCCACGCCATCGCGCGCGCGATGTTGGCCTGCTCCCATTCGTTGAGTTGCTCCTGCGTCGTAATGTGCGGCGGTAGAAGGCCATCGACCTCGTTCGGGTCGAGTGGTGTCGCGCCCGTCGCGTGCGCGTCGCCTAATCCCACAGCCTCGAGCGCCGGCCGCGCAGCAGTTCATCTTTCACGGCCGCGATCTGCTGCTGCTCGAATTCGCTGCCCGCGCGCTGCGCCTCCAGCGCCATCGTGTGGGAGACGGCAGCCACGCGCTCGCGTGCCTTGCGTTCGGCCCGTGCGTCGACTTGCTCGGCGAGCGGTGTGCGGGGGATGAGCACGTAGTGCAGTTCGCAGTCGAGCGCGTCAGCTTGGCGTCGCAGTTGGGCGAGCGAGATGGAGCCAGCGGCTTCCGATTGCTCAGCCTGGACGATAGCCGAGTGCGTCACCCCGAGCCGAGTCGCGAGTTGGCGTGTGCTCACCCCCAGCGCGGTGCGCACGGCTCTTATCCACCCGCCCCTCGGTGGAGGGGGCGGAGGGTGCTCGGCGGCGGTCCGAAGGGTGCTGTCGAGTTGCTGGAGGATGAGGTTTTTGGAATGCACTGGTCAGGTGCAGCTAACCATAGATGAGATAAAGGTAAACTAAATCTGACCAAAACACAAGTTTTGGTTAGTGAAGGCTACCCAAGATCGGCTGGAACGCGGACCATCAGCTCCGCACGACGATCACGAACGGAGGTCGGCCTGCGTGATGCGGCGACGCGACGCCGAGGAGCGCGCACAGCTCAGCCACGAAAGACTGCGCCGTGGCCAGTTCGGTGCTGCCCGGAAGGACGGCGACGCCGCGCCAGCGGGCAATGAACTGCGCGGCGTCGTTCGATGCGGGTTCGGTCAAACCGCGCTCCTGTCCGGAGCTACCCGCGCTTCGTCGACGCGAGCGGCACGACGCCTTCGACGTCGATCTCGATCCGCTTGCGATCAGGTTCGATCGCAACGAGCGGCTTGACCTCGCGCAGCGTGGCGAGGCTGCGGCGCGTCAGGTCCTGGTAGCTGCGCGTTCCACTGACTTTCCAGCGGACCTCATCGTCGGACAGTTGCCGCACCACCTTCGCCGGCGTGCCGACCGCGAGCGAGCGTGGCGGGATCACCATTCCGGCCTTCACGAACGCGCAGGCGGCGACGATCGCGGACTCGCCGACGACCGCTTCGTCCATCACGACGGCGTTCATGCCGACCATCGCATTGCGTTTCACGATGCAGCCGTGAAGGATCGCGCCGTGACCGACGTGGCCGTCTTTCTCCACGATCGTGTCGGTCCCGGGAAAGCCGTGCATCACACAGCAGTCCTGCACGTTGCTGCCTTCCTCGAGCACGATCCGCCCGAAATCGCCGCGCAGGCTGGCGCCGGGTGCGACATAACAGCCCGGGCCGACGATGACATCACCGATCAGGGTCGCGCTCGGATGCACATACGCCGTCGGATCGACGACGGGCACGATTCCGTTGATCTCGTAACAGGGCACGCCGTCTCCTCGATGCGCGGCGCCCACCTGGACCGGGACGAAGCAGCGCGATCGGACTGCTGCGATTCGGCCGTGGATGCTTGGTAAGGTACGAGCGCTCTCGTCGAAGTTTAGACTGAACCGCATGCTTGTCCGGTCGAATGCATTCGCGCGACAGTGAAGGAGTTCGTGAATGAGCCCTGCCGAGTACCCGTTTCTTCCTGCGTGGCCGCCCGCGGTGACGCCATTGGCCTGGGTGGCGGCGCTGCTGCTGCTTGCGATTGTCGCGGGAGAGGCAACGCGTCGCTGGTTGCGCGTCTCGCGCGTGATCGGGTATCTGCTGGCCGGCGCAGTGCTCGGCCCGCACGCGGCCGGCGTGCTGGACGCCGACACGCTGGAAACGCTGCGCATCTTCAGCGACATAGCGGTCGGATTGCTGCTGTTCGAACTGGGTCAGCGCGTTGATCTCGGGTGGCTGCGTCGCAATCCCTGGCTGCTCGTCACCAGCGTGTGCGAAGCCCTGCTGACCTTTGTCGCGGTCTTTGTGGTGATGCGACTGTTCGACGTGCGCGCCGTGACCGCGGCCGCGGCCGGCGTCCTGGCCATCGCGACATCGCCGGCGGTCGTTGTCACGCTCGTCAAGGATCTGCGGGCACAGGGCCAGGTGACCGAGCGTGTGATGTTGTTCACGGCGCTCAACACTACCTATGCGGTGGTGGGCCTCGCGCTGATCTTCGGCTGGCTGCACTTCGAGAGCGCGAAGGCGTCGACCTTGATCATCGCGCACCCGCTCTACCTGATCACCGGCTCGCTTGTGCTTGCGGCCCTGCTGGCTGTCGTGATGATCCTGCTGCTGCGGCTGTTCGGGCGCAAACCGGCCTTCCAGTTCGCGATCACGATCGCGCTCGTGCTGCTCACGGTCGCCGCGGCCTCCGAACTGGGCCTCCTGGTCCCGCTGGCGCTGCTGCTGCTGGGCGTGTTCGGGCGGATCTTCGATCGCGACCGGCACTTCGTGTCGCTGCGCTTCGGGCACAGCGCGATGCTGTTCGTCGTGCTGCTTTTCGCACTGGCCGGCGCGGGCCTCGAGTTCCGCGGCTGGGTCGCCGCATTGCCGATGGCACTCGGTTTCATCGCTGCTCGGTATCTCGGCAAGCTCGTTCCTGTTCTTCTCTTCGCGCGACCCAGCAGCCTGACTGCGCGCAAGGCTTCGCTCGTGCAACTGGGACTGACTCCGATGTCGGGGCTGGCGTTGCTGATGATGCAGGACCTCGCCCAGCAGGCCCCAGTGCTGGCCCAGGAAATCGCCGCCAGCATGTATCTCGCGATCACGATCCTGGCGTTCGCAGGACCCGTTGCACTGCAATTCGCGCTGAGTCGGGCCGGCGAGACGGAGGAGGGCGAGCAATGAGCGACATGCAATTCGGTCCCTCCAAAGCGCTGACGTTCGGCATCGAGCTCGAACTGCAGATACTGAGCCGGCGCGACTGCGACCTGACGCGCGGTGCGAACGACCTGCTGCGCGTCATCGAGCGCAGCGGCAGTCAAAGCGACATCAAGCCCGAGATCACCGAGAGCATGATCGAAGTGGCGACCGGCATCCACGAGCGCTACGCGGATGCGCTGGACGAGCTGCGCGGCATCCGCGACACGCTGGTGACCGCGGCCGACCGGTTGAACCTGCTGATCGCCGGGGGCGGCGCGCATCCGTTCCAGCACTGGAGCGAGCGCAAGATTTTCGACAAGCCGCGCTTCAAGCAGATCTCCTCGCTGTACGGCTATCTCGCGAAACAGTTCACGATCTTCGGCCAGCACGTGCACATCGGCTGCGCCGATGGCGACAGCGCGATGTACCTGCTGCACGCGCTGGGCCGGTACGTTCCCCACTTCATCGCTCTTGCCGCTTCGTCGCCGTACCAGCAGGGCGTGGACACCGCATACGACTCGTCACGCCTGAATTCGGTTTTTGCGTTTCCGCTTTCGGGCCGCGCGCCGATCGTCGATCGCTGGGCCGGTTTCGTGACCTACTTCGAGAAGATGCGTGCAGCGAGCGTGGTGGAAAGCATGAAGGACTTCTACTGGGACATCCGGCCCAAACCCGAATACGGCACGATCGAGGTCCGGGTGTTCGACACGCCGCTTACGGTCGAACGGGCGGCGGCGCTGGCGGCGTATGTGCAGGCGCTGGCCCGGCATCTGCTGATCGACCGTCCGATCACCGTCGACGACGACCTGTACCTCACCTATACCTACAACCGGTTCCAGGCCTGCCGCTTCGGCCTCGACGGCCTGATGATCGATCCGGTCTCGCACGAGCACGTGCCGATTCACGAGGACATCGTGTCGACCTGCGAGAAGCTGGCCGTCGACGGACAGGAACTCCAGTCGTCGCCGGCCATCGACCTGGTCGCGCGCTGGGCGCGCGAGCGCGAGAACGATGCGCGCTGGATGCGCGAGCAGTTTGCGGAGACCGAATCCCTAGCGGACCTGATGTGGAAGCAAAGTCGGTACTGGAGAACCGGGGTCTAGGCGGGCGCTCCGCGCCTACGATCGACCTGCAACAAAGGTCGGCGCCCGTGCAGCAGCCGCTGCGCATCGGCGTGTCGGCGCGCATCCTGCACCCGGAAGGTGCGCAGGCACTCGGGTTTCGCGGCAAGACCCTGCAGTATCTCGAGACATCGGTGGCGCACTGGTTGATGACGCACGGCGCGCTCGTCTTCATGGTGCCGACGATTGAATCGGGGTCGCAGATCCGGCGTGCCAGCATCTCGATGCGCGACTACGTCAACTCCCTCGATGGTCTCGTGCTCCAGGGCGGCGCCGACGTGAGTCCGGAGACGTATCACGAGCAGCCGCTGCGGCCGGAATGGAACGGCGACCGCGTGCGCGACATGTACGAGATCGAGATGCTGTGGGCCTTCGTGTTCGAGCAGAAGCCGGTGCTCGGAATCTGCCGCGGGCTGCAGCTGATCAACGTCGCGTTCAACGGTTCGCTGCACCAGGACATTCCGACCGAGATGCCGTCAGCCATCACGCACGTCGACCCTGCGCTGTACGACACATTGCACCACGATGTCGAGCTCAGGCCGGACTCGCTGCTTGCGGGACTCTACGGAAGTGACGCACGGCTGCGCGTGAACAGCATTCATCACCAGTGCATCAAGCAGCTCGGCAACGGTCTGGTCATCGAAGCGGTCTCGCCGTCCGACGGCGTCATCGAGGCGGTGCGCTGGACCGGCTCGAGCTTCGTGATGGGTGTTCAGTGGCACCCCGAGTTCCACTCGTCACAGGAAGGCCACCTGCTCGACAGCGGACCGGTGGTCTCGAATTTCCTGAATCAGTGCATCGAGCGGCGTGGCAAAGCGAGTGCGCCCGCGCGCCGCGCCGCCGCCGCGGGTGCGGCGGCGACACGCGCAGACGGCGTTCCCTAGGGTTGCGCTTCCACGGGTTGTTACCGATGTTTGTAGTTCGCTGCACTCCGAGTGCGCTGCGCGGCGCCTCGAATCCGCGGGACTCGACGGCGGGGGACGCCTGCCGCAGAGGGGAGCCTGCAACTTCAACAGAAAGCGCTCCGCCGACATACTTGAAGAATCGGCACTACTTCTCGAGACCGCTTTCGGGCTCGACGAAGGCCTCAGGTCGACCCCTTTCGGACATCAGCAAATTCCGAAAGCGGCCGTCGACTTCATGCCGCAAGCGGACATTGATTCCCTGGGGGGATCACTCGAGAGTGTTGGCGCCAACGTTTGCGTTGAGGGGCCACGTCGACGCTGCGAAGCGAAGCGGAACGGCGCCGGCAAGCGGTCCCCTCGAACGCATGGTTGGGCGTCGCTGCTCGCGAGGGCGACAAGGTGTGCGTCGTTCTCGCGACGAAAGGGCAACAGGGAACGCGCGCTGATGGTCTTATTTGCGCAGTGCATTCTTGTAGATCCTGCCGTCCTTCATGATGACGAGCAGGTTCTTCTCCGGATCTTCGATCAGCTTGATGTTGGCGATCGGATCGCCGTCGACGAGCAGGAGGTCGGCGAGCGCACCTTCCTCGACCACGCCGAGCGGGCCGGGGTACGGATTGCGCTTCCCGGACAGCGCAAGCAGTTGGGCATTGGTGCTGGTCGCCATGACGAGAACTTCGGCGGGGCTATACCAGCGGACCAGCTTGGCCAACAGTTCGCCATGACGCGGCGCCAGGCCCGGGGAAAACAAGATGTCGGTGCCAAACGCCGTCTTGATCTTGTACTTCTTCGCCAGCGCGTAGGTTCTGTCCGTACCGGCGAACACCTCCAACGCCTTGGCCCGCTCTAGCGAGCC
>DAINBQ010000068.1:0-13665 GCA_036732825.1 Burkholderiaceae bacterium
GCGCGCGTCTGGCGTGCTGCGTTCGCCGGAATGTTCGAGGACGACTTTGCCCACGAACTGGCGCGGATCTCCGCGCCGACGTTGATTGTCTGGGGTGCGCGCGACGCGTTCTGCCCGCAGGCTCACCAGCTCGCGCTGAAGACCGCGATCTCGCGCGCGCGTCTGACGGTCTACTCGGACGCCGGCCACGCGGTGCACTGGGACGAACCGTCGCGGTTCGCGGCCGACCTCGCCGGGTTCGTCCGCTCATTGGAGGAATTGCCTGCGCGGCCGATATCTGAGGCGCGCCCCACTGCATCGTGACTCGAAAGGGAATGCGATGCCCGGACCTGGCGTCGCGCGCCGTGCCACGGGAACTCGGTAAGCCCTCGCCGCTACACTCTCGCGGCAGTTCGATCTGCCCATCCGCGGGCGCGGAGACATCGGTGACTGAGCGGGTTTTCTGGGACGATCCCTACCTGACGACGCTCGACGCGCGGGTGGTCGCCGTCGCTGGCAGCGACGTAACGCTCGATAGAACGATTCTCTTCGCGTTTTCCGGCGGCCAGGAGAGCGACCGCGGCACCATCGGCGGATTCCTTATCCTCGAGGCCCGCAAGCTGGGCGACGACATCCTGTACACGCTGCCCGAAGGCCATGGGTTGCGGCCGGGCGATTCAGTTGCGCTCGAGCTCGACTGGCCGCGACGCTACCGGTTGATGCGATTGCACTTCGCCGCCGAACTCGTTCTCGAACTCGTCACACAGACATTGCCAGGGATCGCAAAGATTGGCGCGCACATCGCCGAGGACAAGGCCCGCATCGACTTTGAATGGCCGCAGAGCGTCACGGCGCTGCTGCCGCAGATCGCTGCGCAGGCGACCGCCATCATCGAAGCCGATCGGTCGATCGTCAGCGCCTTCAGCGACCCGGTCCGCGGTTTGCGCTACTGGGAAGTGGAGGGGCTGGCGCGCGTGCCCTGCGGCGGTACGCATCTGCGCACGACGGGCGAAGTCGGAGCGCTCGCGTTGAAGCGGCGAAATGTCGGCAAGGGCAAGGAGCGCATCGAGATTCTGCTCGTCGAGCCCGCGAAATGACGCCGCGCATCTCGCTGCGCGGGATCTCCAAGCGCTACCCGGCCGTCGTCGCGAACGACGATGTCTCGCTCGACGTGCTGCCCGGCGAGATTCTCGCGATCCTCGGAGAGAACGGCGCCGGCAAGAGCACGCTGATGAAGATCATCTACGGCGTAGCGCGGCCCGACGCCGGATCGATCGCGATCGACGGCCAGACGGTCGAGATCGAAAGCCCGGCGCAGGCGCGCTCGCTCGGTATCGCGATGGTGTTCCAGCACTTCGCGTTGTTCGATTCATTGACGGTCGCCGAGAATGTCGCGCTCGGCCTGCCGCCAGCGCGCCTGGCCGACGTCGAGGCGCGGCTCGCCGAGCGTTCGCGACGCTATGCGCTCGAGATCGACCCCAAGCAGCGCGTACACGACCTTTCGGTCGGGGAGCGCCAGCGCGTCGAGATCCTGCGCTCGCTGCTCGGCGATCCGCGGCTGCTGATCCTCGACGAACCGACGTCGGTGCTGACGCCGCAGGCCGTCGACCGCCTGTTCGACACGCTGCGCCAGCTTGCGGCCGACGGCGTCAGCATCGTCTTCATCAGCCACAAGCTGGACGAGATCCGGCGGCTCGCGAGCCGCTGCATCGTCATGCGCACGGGTCGCGTCGTGGCCGACGTCGATCCACGGGCGGAATCGGAGGCAGGACTCGCCCGGCTGATGATCGGCGCCGATCCGCCGGCAATCGCCGCGCACGACACCCCGCCGGGCGAGATCGCGCTGCAGGTCAGCAGCCTCAGCACGCGCGGGGCCGAACGACGCAGCTGGCTGCACGGCGTTTCATTCGACGTTCGCCGCGGCGAGATCGTCGGCATTGCCGGCATCTCGGGCAACGGGCAGGCCGCGTTGATGGCGGTGCTGGGCGGCGAATGGCTCGTTGATCCCGACACGGTGCGGATCGGTGGTCGGGCCGCCGGGGATCTCGATCCGGCGCAGCGCCGCGCGCTCGGGCTGCGCTACGTCCCGGAGGAGCGCCTCGGCCACGGTGCGGTGCCCGGCCTCACGCTTGCGGAAAACATGCTGCTGACCGGCGACACGCTGCAATCCGGCGGCCTCATTCGGCTGGACCAGGCGCGCGAACTCGCGGCCGGCGTGCTGCAGCGGTTCGACGTCCGCGCGCGCGGACCATCGGCACGGGCCGAAAGCCTTTCCGGGGGCAACCTGCAGAAGTTCATCGTCGGCCGCGAGATCCACGCGGCGCCACGAGTGCTGGTCGCCGATCAGCCGACCTGGGGCGTCGACGTCGGCGCTGCGGCGCGCATCCGGAACGAACTGATCGCGCTGCGCGCAGCGGGCTGCGCGATCCTCGTCGTTTCCGAGGAACTCGATGAACTGTATGAGCTGTGCGATCGCCTGCTCGTGATCGCGAAGGGGCGCATGTCCCCCCCGGTGCGACCGCATGACATCGCGATCGACGAGATCGGCCGCTGGATGTCCGGCCTCTGGGCGCCGGCCGCGGCACCGGCAGCGGGGGCGATCGCATGAAGTCGTTCGCGCTCGTTGCGCGCGCAACGCCTTCGCGGCTCTTTGCCTGGCTCTCGCCGGTCATTGCGATTCTGCTGACGCTCGCAGCCGGCGCCTGGCTGTTCGCGCTGATGGGCAAGGACCCGGTGCAGGGCCTGCGAGTGTTCCTTTTGGAGCCGCTGTCATCCGTGCGCGCGCTGTCGGAACTGGCGCTGAAAGCGACGCCTCTGATTCTCGTCGGAACGGGGCTGGCAGTCTGCTTCCGCGCGAACATCTGGAATATCGGCGCCGAAGGGCAGTTGATTGCCGGGGCGATCGCCGGCGGCGGCATCGCGCTGCTCGCGACGCGCGAGAGCACGCGCGCGTTCGTGCCGGCGATCCTCCTCGCATCCGCACTGGGTGGCGCGGCATGGGCTGCGATCACCGCCTGGCTGCGCGACCGCTTCAATGCCAACGAGATCCTGGTCAGCCTGATGCTGGTGTACGTCGCGCAGCTTCTGCTTGCGTGGCTCGTGCAGGGTCCGCTGAAGGATCCTGCCGGCTACGGGTTCCCGCAAAGCCGGCTGTTCGAGGCCGCCGCACGCATGCCGCTGCTGATCGAAGGCACCCGGCTGAACATCGGTTTCGTGCTGGCGCTGGCGGCCGTGGGATTCATCTGGGCACTGCTCGCGCGATCGGTGATCGGTTTTCAGCTGCGCGTGAGCGGTCTCGCGCCGCTCGCTGCGCGCTATGCGGGATATTCGGGCCGCCGCGTTCTCTGGTTCTCGCTGCTGCTGTCCGGGGCATTTGCCGGGCTGGCCGGCGGACTCGAAGCCGCCGGACCGATCGGCCAGCTATCGCCGACGATCTCGCCCGGCTACGGCTTCGCCGCGATCATCGTCGCATTCGTCGGACGCCTGCATCCGGTCGGCATCGTGCTGGCGGCGTTCGTGATGGCGCTCTTCTACATCGGCGGCGAACTCGCGCAGTCTCGCCTCGGCCTGCCGTCGGCCTTGACCGGCGTCTACCAGGGCCTGCTGCTCTTCTTTCTGCTTGCGTGTGACACCTTGGTCGGCCATCGACTGCAGTGGCGATCCGCGGCGAGGGCAGACTGATGGAGATCATCACCTCTCTTGTGGCCACGACGATGAGCGCTGGCACGCCGCTGCTGCTCGCGGCCGTCGGCATCGTGGTCAGCGAGAGGAGCGGCGTCGTCAACCTCGGCACCGAGGGGATCATGCTGGTCGCCGCAGTGACCGGGTTCGGCATCGTTCACCTGTCCGGGCAGTACTGGCTCGGTTTTGTCGCCGGAGCGCTGGCCGGGGCATTGCTCTCGATGCTGTTCGCGGCACTCGCGATCGGACTGCTGACGAATCAGTATGCGACCGGGCTGGCCGTCGCGCTGTTCGGCGCGGGATTGTCGGCGTTCATCGGTCAGCCTCTGCAGGGCCAGACCCTGCCGGCGCGCGGCGCTGACGGCATCGCATTGCTGCGTGACCTCCCGCTCGCAGGGCCGGCGTTGTTCGCGCAGCACTGGCTCGTCTACTTCGCGCTCGCGCTGACTGGCGCGGTGGCGTGGTTCCTGTTCCGCACGCGCGGCGGCCTCGTGCTGCGCGCGGTCGGCGAAGCGCCAGAGTCGGCGCATGCGCTCGGCTATCCGGTGCGCCGCATCCGCTTCGCCGCCCTCGCATTTGGCGGTGCCTGCGCCGGGCTTGCCGGCGCGTATCTGTCGACGGTGCACACGCCGCTCTGGTCCGAGGGCATGGTCTCCGGGCGCGGCTGGATCGCACTTGCGCTGGTCACGTTTGCGACCTGGCGTCCGGGCCGTGTGCTGCTCGGCGCCTACCTGTTCGGCGGCGTCACGATGCTGCAGTTCTACCTGCAGGGGCAGGGCGTCGACATCGCTTCGCAATGGCTGGCGATGACGCCGTACCTGGCGACGATCGTCGTGCTGGCGCTGATCTCGCGCAACCCGAGATGGATCCGGCTCAACATGCCCGCCTCGCTCGGCAAGCCGTTCAGTCCGAACGGGTAGATTGTGACGGGCCGCTCGAAGCAGCGCTCCTGCAGCGTTGATCCGGAACCTATTTCAAGGGCGCGACGACCACGCCGCGAAGTCCAGCCCGCTCGATCGCGTCTTTGACGAGGCCCGAACTCTTGGCCTCTTCGACGAACTGAGCGAGGGCCACGCTGGCCGCTGGGTCGCGGCCCTTCGGCACCGCCATTGCAATCGGTTCGACCATGATGCGGCCGTCGAGCAGTCGCGCACCCGGCTGGCTGGCAAGCCGTCCGATCAGGAAAGTCTTCGTTGCCGCGATGACGTCCGCGTCGGCCGACGTCAGAAGTGCTTCGAGATCGCCCATGCTCTTGACGCGAACCAGCGTCGCACTCTTCAGCGTGCGGGACAGCAGGACGTCAGCGCCTGCTTTTTCGAGCACACCGATTCGCATTCCTGGCTGGTCGACCTCGGGCGCAGATGCGATCAATACCCCGGCGCGTACCAGTAAACCCTGCTCCACTTCCATGTACGGAGCCGAGAAGTCGACGGCCGCGGCGCGTTCGGCATTCACTCCCATGAAGGCGACGTCCCACTCGCCGGCTTTCGCGCCGGCAATGATGGCCGCCGGACTCGGATAGACAACGGGTTGCATGGGCACGCCGACGCGGCCGGCGAGACTTCGTCCGAGGTCGACCGCGACGCCTTTGAACTCGCCAGTGCCAGCGTCCTTGGTTGCGTAGAGCGGTCCCGACAGAAACGCAACGCGCAGCTGCCCGCCGGGGGCGAGGGACTGACGCGTTTGCTCGTTCGCCTCCTGCATCGACGTACAGCTGCTCAACATCACTCCAAGCACTGCAAAAAATCCAATCAATCGCGCGCGCATCAGCTTCTCCTTCAGTAAAGACGCTGCCGGATGTCCTCGTCGATCAGCGCCTGCATCTGCTCGGGTGTTTCCGCGAGGCGCCCAGCGTCGACCATTGCCTGGGCGAGAGTTGGCAGGCCGGCAAGGTCGGGCCAACTCCCGGCACTCCACAGCTGCGACCGGATCACGCACTTCGCGCAATGGAAGAAGACTTCTTCAACGGTCACCGCCAGCGCCAGCTCGGGGGTCTTGTCGTGCACGGCAAGCCGATCACGCAGCCATTGATCCCTGACGATTGCCGCGGTACCGCTGACGCGCAGCGTTTCCTGTTTTCCAGGAATCAGGAACAGCAAACCGACGCGCTGGTTCTGAATCAGGTTCGAGAACGTATCGGCCTTCCGATTGCCGGGGCGTTCTGGAATCGCCAGGGTCTTGTCGTCAAGCACCTGGACGAAGCCGGGCGGGTCGCCTCTGGGAGACACATCCATCGATCCCGCGCCATTGGCCGACGCGATCAACACAAAGGGACTCCTGGCGACGAAAGCGCGGCAATGCGCGTCCAGCGCGGCGACGTGCTTGGCCAGAACCCGATGACTGGGATAGCCGATGACTGACCGCAACTGCTCTGCGGTGGTGAGGATGTCGGCGAACATCGCGTTCGATCTGCGTCGATGCGTCTATTGGTCGGCGCGAAAGCCAGACGCCTTGACGATTGGCGCCCAGCGTGCGGTGTCTTCCGCGATGCGACGGGCCAGTTCATCCGGCGTACTTCCGACCGGCTCCAGGCCCGACGCAATCAACTGCGCGCGAATCTCGCGCGAGTTGATCGTCGTGGCGATCGCTGCCGCCAGGCGATCGATCGTTGCGCGTGGCGTTCCCGACGGGCTGTGCACCGCCTGCCAGCCCGTGCCCTCCATGTTTGTATAGCCGAGCTCGCGGAAAGTAGGAACATCGGGCGCAAGCGGGGATCTTTGCGAACCCGAAGTCGCCAGCAAGCGCACCTTGCCCGTCTGATGATGTTTGATCAGCTGCGACAGCACGGTGATACCCGCGGGCACCTGTCCGGCCAGCAAATCGTTGACGAAGGCCGCACTGCCTTTGTACGGCACCGCGGTCAGGTCAATTCCGGAGGCGCGGGCCAGCATCACACCGAAGAAATGCGTCGGGCCGCCGGCAAGCGGCACCCCGTAAACGGCCTTGGCCGGATCCACGCGGACCCGATCCATGTACTCACGCAGCGTGGTTGCCGGCAAGCCCGGTCCGACGGCAAGCGCCATCTGGAAATTGGCTGCAAGCGAGACCGGTGCAAAGTCCTTCGGCGGGTCGTATCGCAGACGAGCGTGCGTGAGCGGAGCGAAGACCGTCACCGCGATGGGCGCCACCATGAGCGTCCTGCCATCGGGCGCTGCGTGCTTCAACAACTCTGCGGCGAGCATGCCACTGGCGCCGGGACGATTGTCGACGATCACCGGCACCCCGAGCGAGCTTCGTAATCCATCGGCCAGCAGCCGCGCGACGAGGTCGGATTCGCCGCCGGGCGGAAAGCCCACAAGAATTCTGATCGGACCGTCCTGCGCGTCGGCCGTCAGCGCCAGCGTGGCAAATGCAAGAGCGAGCCATCGTTGCAGGGCAGCCATCGCGACCTCCTGCGCGCTCGTACCAGGTTCTGTGATCGAAGCGCGCTACGCATCGGTAACCTACGCGCGCCCGTTCCGGCCAGCAAGGGAACAAATTCACAGATCGCCGAACCGAGCGGCGACTTGTTTTGCCCGTCCGCGAACGCCCGTCTACCAGTGCTTGGGCAGCTTGCGCAAGATGGTGATGCGGCCTCGCGCCATTTCGATGTAGCCACCGCGCGCGAGGTCCCGCAGGATTCGACCGACCATTTCCCGGGTGGCGCCGACTCGTTGACCGATCTCTACATGCGTCAGATCGGCCACGGGTCTTGCCTGCGATTGCACCGCACGCGTCAACAACAGCTTCACCACGCGTGTATAGACCTCGTCCATGCTCAGGGTCTTGGTCGCATTGAGCAGTCGACGCAGCCGCGCGACGACATCCAGGAGCAGCGCGAGCCCCACTTGTGGATACCGCAGCAGTACTGATTGAAATTCCGTCAGAGGGATCTCGGCCACGCGAACCGGTTCGAGCGCGACGATTGACATCAGGATGGGTTCGCCGCCAAGCGTTGTGTCGGCAAAGTGCCCTCCCGCACCCTCCGGCTGCAGCTTGAGCTGTCGTCCGCCCTCATCCGTCCAGTACCATTGAATTCGTCCCGCCAGAATTACGTTGAACATCGTCAGGCGGTCTCCCTCGGAAGCAACGAGCGCCTCCTTCGGATAGAGCTTGATCGCGAACAGCTTCGCCACTTCCCCGAGCTCGACAGCCGAGAGCGATTGAAAGAGCGGCACCCTGGCCAGCTCATCCACAGAGGGCTTCGTCATCGGCCCGAGATACGAGAGAGGATGCTCATCGCCAGCGGCTGGTTCACCTGCTCCAAACGTCCGTTTCTCGACGATTCTGAGCGGGTTCCGGAACGGCAGCTAGTGGCAAGAGCCGAAGTGCGACAAAGCGCGCTTTCGCACTCCTATTCTTAGCGTGAACAGGCCCTCGACACTCGTACTCCGGCAGCCGGACGCGCTCGGCCCTATCGATTCAACGCGGAGGCGAGCCGGCGGCGATACTTGCTGACGGTTTCCGGCCGATCCGCCATCAGGTCGAACACGGCAAGAATTGCCGTGCGTGCCTCGCCGAACGCGCGGTCGCGCGACACAATCTCCAGCAACTGCTCGAGCGCGGGCTCAAACTGCCCTTGCGCGATCAGAAGCCGTGCCAGATCGGCGCGTGCCTGCAGATCGCCGGGCTGCGCGGCAATTCGCTGCTGCAGCTCGTCGGCCGATGGCAGTCGAGCAGCTTGTTCCAGGCTGTCAAGTCTCGTTTGCAGTGCCCGGAATCGAGGCGTCTGCCGGATGAGCGCGCCGGTCTTCGCCAACAGATCACGCGCCTCACCTTCCAGGGACTCGCCGCCCGATTCGGTCGTCACCTCGAGCAGCAGTCCTGCCAGGGCCAGCCGGGCCTCGTCGTTGGCCGGATCCAGCGCCAGAGCCGCTCGCAGTGCAGCCGCCGCGCCCGCCCGGTCGCCCGCCTCGAGCAGCGCAAAGGCCTTGCGGCGCTCGATCTCACCTGGATTGGGCGCAACGCGCTCGATGAAAGCGCGCAGCTGCGACTCCGGAAGGACACCGACGAAGGAGTCGACGGGGCGTCCATCGACGAATGCGACGACGTAGGGGATGCTGCGGACGCCGAATTGGGCGGACAGTTCAGGGTTCTCGTCCGAATTGATCTTGACCAGGCGGAAGCGTCCTGCGCTGTCCTGTTCGAGCCGCTCCAGCATCGGTCCCAGGGTCCGGCAGGGTCCGCACCATGGCGCCCAGAAATCCACCAGCACGGGCAGTTCGCGCGACGCGTCGATCACGTCTCGCTGGAAGGTATCTCCGGTCGTGTTCAGCATTCGAGCCTCCGTCTCGCTCCTTATGAGATGGAGGCCGGAGTCGGCCAGATCAAGGGGGAGTCATGCGGAGTGCTGGCTGGCGCAACGGATAGTCCGCTCTGCGGGAAATGCCCGACCGCGGAGGGCACTATGCTGTGCGCTCCTCCGACAAGTCCTGATTGACGCCTGGCGTCGCACCTGAAGGAAAACGATGCAGCGCTCCGCCTCCCTGTCCGCGATTGCCCTTGCGACGATCCTGATTTCCGCCTGCGGCAAGCAGGAAGCTCCCGCGCCCATGGCTGAACCTTCCAAGCCGGTCGAGGCTCCCCAGTCCGCGCCGCTCAAGGTCGGCTTCGTCTACGTGAGCCCGGTCGGCGATGCGGGCTGGACCTCACAGCACAACGCCGGCCGCGAGCAGATGCTGAAGACTCTCGGGACCCGCGTTGCGAGCACCTACGTCGAGAAGGTGCCCGAGGGCGCGGACGCCGAGCGCGTAATCCGCGATCTCGCGCAGCAGGGCAACAAGCTGATCTTCACGACTTCGTTCGGCTACATGAACCCGACGCTCAAGGTGGCGGAGGAGTTCAGGGACGTGAAGTTCGAACATGCAACCGGCTACAAGACGGCGTCCAACGTCAACACCTACAACGCGCGCTTCTACGAAGGGCGCTACCTGGCCGGCGTGATTGCGGGCGCGATGAGCAGGACCGGCACCCTGGGTTATGTCGGTGCGTTCCCGATTCCCGAAGTCCTGCAGGGCATCAACGCGTTCGCGCTCGGCGCGCGCGCGAGCAACCCGAAGGCACAGGTCCGCGTAGCGTGGATCAGCACCTGGTACGACCCGGGCAAGGAACGCGACGCGGCCAACGCCTTGATGGGGCAGGGCGCCGACGTCGTCACGCATCACACGGATTCGACCGCGGTCGTTGCGACGGCCGAGGAAAAAGGGAAGATGGCCGTTGCCTACCACTCCAACATGGCCAAGTTCGGTCCCAACGCGCAGCTGGTCGCGGTCACGCATCACTGGGGCGATTACTACACGCGGCGCGCGCAGGCGGTAATCGACGGGTCGTGGAAGGTCGAGCCCGTGTGGGGCGGAATCAAGGAAGGATTCATCCGCCTCGAAGGCCTTTCCGCACGGCTCCCGAAGGAGCTGGTTGATGCAGTGAACTCGCGCGAGGAGGAAATCCGAGCCGGCAGCTTCCATCCGTTCACCGGGCCGATCAGGTCGAATGATGGCAAGGAGATCATCGCGACCGGCTCGCTCACCGACGAGCAACTCGGGGCGATGGACTTCTACGTCGAAGGCGTCGTCGGCAAGGTGCCGGCGGGCGGAAAGTAGGTCGCGCTCCCGCGGCGGTCGGCGATGCGACAAGGTGGCGCGCAACCTGGCGCGCGATGGCTGAGGCTTCTTGTTGTGGCGGCGACATTGCTGCCGGCGACGGCTCTCGGCCAGGCTGCCGAGGAAAACGTGCGCGAATCGACGCGCGCGCTCGTGAAACCGGCCAGAGGCGCGCGAGTGCCGGACCTCGGCGAGGTAAGCGCGCTGGTCGTCCGCCGCGTGAATGCGTTGCGAGAAGCCGAGCGCAGCGCGCCGCTTGCGATCGATCGAAGGCTGATGGCGGCCGCAGAGGATTTCGCCGGCTACATGGCGCGCACCGACCGCTACGGGCATCAGGCCGACGGCCGCCGGCCAGCCGAGCGCGTCGGCAAGCGCGGCTACGACCACTGCATCGTGTCGGAGAACATCGCCTACCAGTTCAGTTCGGCGGGCTTCGCGACCGAGGAACTCGCGGCGCGCCTGGTGCAGGGCTGGCGTGACTCCGCAGGGCATCGGCGCAACCTGCTTGATCCCGACGTCACCGATACCGGTGTCGCTGTCTTGCGCAGCGAGCAGACCGGGCATTACTACGCGGTGCAGCTCTTCGGCCGACCGAAGTCGCTCGCGACCGCGTTCCGCATCAGCAACGAATCGGACGCGACGATCGAGTATGAAACCGGCGGGCGCAGCTTTTCACTGCCGCCGCGTTTCGCGCGTTCACACGAGCAATGCCGTGGAGTCGAGCTCATCATCGCGTGGCCCGACCGGGCGGAGCGAACGCGGCTGCGTCCCGCCAACGGCGATCGGTATTCGGTCACGCGCGCGGACTCGCAGCTCGTGCTGCGCAAACTCTGAGCTCACCAGCTGTATTGCACCGTGTAGCGGACGGTGACCTCGCCCTCGGGGGCGACGGATACCGGGAAGATGATCGTGCGCGCATCCTCCTTGCGGAACTCGTGGCTCTGCGAAGCGATCTTCCAGTTCACCCATCGATACAGGTTCTCCTTCACCAGCACCTCGACGCGCTCTTTCTTCTGGTTGCGCAGCTTGACCTCGATCTCCTCGGTCATCGTCTTGCGCGAGGTGTCGATGCGGAAATCGACCTGGCGCCGCTCCCCGACCACGTCGAACGCGGAGCCGAGCTTCAGCAGCACTTTCTCGTTGCGCGGCGTGTGGTCGATGATGTCCTCGCCGATGAATTCCAGCGTCTGGTCGGCCGGGTCGAGCTTGGACACGCGCACGCGGCCGGCCGGCAGCGGCATTCCCATGTTGTTGCTCTCGGCGTTGCGGAACTGCAGGTAGACGTCGACCTTGCGGTTGCTCTGCACGCCGTAGTTGCGATCGGTGGCGGGCGACGACAGGAACCCGCGGTATCCGCCCGGCGCGCCGTAGTAGACGAGCAGCTTTTCGCAGGGCACGCGGCGCGCGGCCGGGAAGAGCTCGATCTGCTTGGTCGAGTTGTCCGGCAGCGTCGTGCGGCGACCCAGCGTGTACAGGTGGTACTCGAAGAACGACTTCTCGGCGAAACCGGCGACATCCGCTTCCTCCTTCGCCATCACCGACTTGCGCTCGCGTGGAGCTGCGGAAGCGGGGTACACGGGTGTCGGTCGGTGCACGTCGCCCGCGACGAGCTTCAGCTTCGCGTCCGTGTAGCCCGCACCGGACTGGTTGACGATGCTGACCCAGGCGCCGACATCCATGCGGCATGCATTTGCGTTCGCTCCTTCCGCATAGGTGACGTTGTAATCGGACCACCAGGTCATTCCCTGCGTCTGGTAGGAGACCCGGCTGCGGTGCGTGCCCGCGCGCTGCGTGGCGATGTCCCACACCAGCGTCGGGCGCGTGATCAGCCCGCCCGGAAGCGCGGGCAGTTTCACGCCGGCGTTGTGCGGCAGGACCTGCACGCTGCCGTCGTCGCGCTTCAGCACGATCCCGCCCTGCGTGGAGAGCAACGTGCCCTTGAACGACTCCGTCGTCTGGCCGCGCACCTGGTCGACCGCGATCGATCGGTCGATGTACTTCTGCAGCAGCTTGTCGGTGCTGACCAGATCGAACTGGTAATTCTGCTCGAGCACCGTCGTTCCCTTCGGATCGGTGAGCGACTCGAATGCGACCGTCGTCGGATCGATCAGCGCCGCGACTTCGGTGAAGCGCACCGCATTGCGGCCCCGGTTCAGGTCGAGGTCGCGCTCCTGCCGGACCATTGCATAGCCGGGCACCGCGCCACGCCCGGGAATGCGGTAAGTGTCCGGTGAGATAGCGCCGGGCGCCGCGTTACTGTAAATCGTCAGCGCGGTTCCGGGCGCAGGGGCCTGGCTGGCGACGTCGGCCGAGGTCGTTGAAAGCGCGGCCAGCGCGGTCGCGACGGCGGTCTTGAGGATGGCGGACACGGTTTTGCTCCTTCGTGGATGGGCGTCGTTCAGAGGGTTGCCTGCCATTGAACGGGGAGCGAACCGGATCGGGGTTAACGCGGGCCAGAGGACCCGGAGGACCCCGACGAGCGATGTCATACTTGCGCGCCGCAACAAGTCCAGGCCCGCACCCACCCGATGAACATCTCCCGACTCGTTCGCCAGTCAACGCGCATGACCGCGCGCGACTGGCGTGCCGGCGAATTGCGACTGCTGGCGGCGGCGCTGGTCATTGCAGTGGCCGCCGTGACCAGCGTGGGCTTCCTCGTCGATCGGATCCGCCTCGGACTCGAGCGCGATGCAACCCAGCTGCTGGGCGCCGACCTCGTGCTGAGCTCGGACTCACCCGTCAACGAAGCGGTCAGCCAGCGCGCGGCTGCGGCCGGGCTGAAGCTGGCCCGGACCGTCATCTTTCCGAGCATGGCGATTGCGGTAAGCGACCAGGATCGCAACGCACTGGCAGCGGTGAAAGCCGTGTCTGATGGCTATCCGTTGCGCGGGACCCTGCGGATCGCGGACGCGGCCGGCCAGCTCGAGCGCGCGACGCGTGAAGTCCCGGCGCCGGGTGAGGTCTGGGTCGACAGCCAGCTGCTGCAGGCGCTGCGTGCTGCTCCCGGCGACGCTCTGAAGCTGGGCGAGAAGACGTTCCGCATCGGCAAGGTCATCGTCATCGAGCCGGATCGCGGCGCCCAGTTCATCAACTTCGCGCCGCGCGTGATGATGAATCTCGACGATCTCGCGGCCACGCAGCTGATCACGACCGGCAGCCGCGTCACCTATCGCCTGCTGGTCGCTGGCGAACGCGCGCCGGTCCGCGAATTTGCCACCGCACTGGAGAAGGAACTGCAGCGCGGCCAGCGTGTCGAGACGCTGGAAGGCGGCCGGCCGGAGATGCAGCGCACGATCGACCGTGCCGAGCGATTCCTCGCACTCGTCGCGCTGCTGGCCGCAATGGTCGCGGCGGTCGCGGTGGCGACGTCGGCGCGGCGCTTCTCGCTGCGGCACCTGGACTCGTGCGCGATGATGCGCTGCCTGGG
>DAINBQ010000069.1:0-1868 GCA_036732825.1 Burkholderiaceae bacterium
CTGCTCGCGGCACTTGCCGCCTACATGCTTTACCGCGGAATCAGGGCCGCCTAGCGGCGGGAGATCAGCGCGGCGGGCTTCAACGCTCGGCGCGCGGTCGCAGTTCGGGCCGATCGCTGGCCAGCTCGCTCCAGTAACGCGTGGCCTCGTCCTTCAGGCCACGCTGCTCGAGCGCCAGCGCGAAAACCAGCCGTTCCGTGAAGTCGGCATTGGTCGCGGGACGCGCCGCTTCGAGCGCGCTGCGCTGGACCGACGGCAGAATCGTGAACTCGGCGGCGCTTTCGGTCGTCACTCCGCGCTGGTTGCGCGCGCTCACGACCCAGACGTACGGCTTGCCTTCCGCCAGCGTCACTCCGGGCGGCAGCTCGTAACGCGGTTCGCCGACATCGGTTTCGATCGTCTTGTTGCCCTGCTCGTCGACCAGAAGGAAGCGATAGACCGTCGTTGCCACGGGCCGCCATTCGAACACCATGCCTTGCTGCGACGTGATCGAGTTCGAGGGACGGATCAGCACGACGCGGTCGGATACCGCGCCGCCCCGCATGATCACGGCCCCCTGCGAGACATCGCTTGGCTTCACCGCGAGTTGCTGCAGTGACGAGGGAAGCTCGCGCTTGCGCGGCGGGTTGCGGGCGTCGAGCGGCTCGATCGTCTTTGCCCGGACCCGGAACCGGCCGGCCCCGGAAAGCTCGTAAACCTGACCGCCGGGCAGGAACACGACGATCACCTTGCTGCCGGCATCGAGCCGCAGCACCTGGCCCGGCTGCAGTTCCCGCAACAGCGTCAGGCGGACCGGACCCGGATTCGCCATCACGAAGGCTTCACCCTGCGCGTCACTGATGATCGCGACGGGTGGTGCATCCGACTGCGGTGCCTGGCCCGCTGCCAGCATTGGGACGCCGAGCGCGACCCCCAGCAGGATCTTCAGCAAGCGCTTCATCGTCTTTGTCCCCCTGGTCAGGAACGGCCTACTCTGCCGGCCGCGCGTGAGAATTCTGCGCCTGCGGCCGGCGCGCGGAAATCCGATCCGCCCGCTGCCGGAGTTGGAATATTCACGGCTTCATTTCGGGCGGCGGGGCCAGCCGCAGACCTCCACCGGACTGTGTCCCTTCAGCGCGTGCATTCCAAGCGGTTCGAACTCGGCGGCGATTTCCGGCGCAAGTTCCGCGGCCGCGAGAGCATTCGCCGTCGCGACGAGCGGATATCCCAGTTCCTTCGCGAGATCCTGCAGACGCGCGGCGACGATGACCGCGTCGCCCAATGCGGTGTAGTCCTTGCGGTCGTCCGAACCGAGGTCGCCATGGACGGCCGCGCCGTAGGCGACGCCGATGCCGAGCGCGAGCCGCTCCTTGCCTTCGCGTTCCAGTTCGGCGTTCAGGCGATCGACGGCTTCGAACACCGAGCGCGCCGCCTGCACCGCCGCCGCCGCCGGCCGTTCGAGCGGCTCGGGAGCGCCGAACATCACCATCACGCCATCGCCGCGAAAGTTGTCGATCGTTCCGTCATGCCTGTGCAAAGCGGGCGTGATCGCCGCGAAGTACCGGTTCAGCAGCGCAAGCACCTGCTCCGGCGGGTTCTTCTCGGACATCGCGGTGAATCCGCGCAGATCGGCAAACAGGAACCCGAGTTCGGCCCGCCCATCCTGCGGCGCGATTCGGCCATCGAGAATCGCCCGCAGCACCTGCGGGCTGACATAGCCGCCAAAGGTCCGCGTCACGCGCTGCCTTTCGCGCAGGTGCACCCAGGCATCGAGCGCAGTTCTGACGCCTACCGCAACGACGCCCGCGATCCAGGCAAGCGCCCAGCCGAGGTTCCAGCCGCGTGTGAGTCCCCATGCGCCCAGCAGCGCGCTGGCGGCGATCGCGAGA
>DAINBQ010000069.1:1968-13542 GCA_036732825.1 Burkholderiaceae bacterium
CAATCTTGCCGCGAACCCGGCCGCTCAGTTCGGCGAGGTCAGATCTGCGGCCGGCCTGCGCGACCTCGTGCAGCGGCAGATACTGGAACGGTGGCCCCAGCGACCAGTCGATCCAGCCGCCATGCACCGGCAGTCGCAGGCGCTCGCCGATGCGGCTGACAACCGTCGGCACCACTTCGCCGGCGGGCCCCAGTTTCGGCTCGAAACGCCGCACGATTCCGTCAACGTCCTGCTCGAAGAGCGCAAAAGCGATCGAATCGGCACCCGCGGCCTCGACAAACGGAGGAAAGATGCTCCTCACGCCGCCCCGTTCGGCCTGGATCGCGACCACGAGGCCCGCATCCCGCGCCGTTCGCAGGCCCTTGAACAAGGCGAGGTCGAGACCGGGCCGCAGGTGGTCGTAGGATCGATCGGGGAGGATCACGTCCAGCACGATCAGCGCTGCTCCGGACCGGGCCAGGGCCTCGAGCGCGGCCCCCAGTTCGGCATGCGCCATCGCGAAAGGATCGGGCAATGCGCGGATCGTGGCCTCGTCGATGCCAACGACGACGACGCCTTCCGCGGCGCGGGTCTGAACGCGCCGCAGGGACCTGACCTGCGTATCGAAGACAGCGGCGTCGATGCGCGCGGGAATCGAGGTCAGTACCGCGAGTCCGGCCGCTGCCAGGCCGGCCGCAAAGGCCAGTCTTGACGCGCGTTGCAAGGGTCGTTCCGACGCCACCCGGATCCGATCACTCATTCGAGCGCACGATTATGCGTCCGCCTGTTGGCCTTAAACAGCACAGCAGCCGATAATCGAAAGACAGAAACCGGCCCAGGGAGCGTGATGAGTTCAATCGAGCAGGCGATCGCCGCGATCGGCGATCCGATGGTCCGCGAACTGGCGGAGCGCGGCCAGTCGCGCACGTTCCCGAAGAATGCGGTGATCATCAACGAAGGTGACCGGGGCGACACACTGTTCGTGATCCTGGCCGGAAAGGTCAAGGTCTATGTTTCAGACGACGACGGGCGCGAGATGATCCTCGACATCCATGGCCCCGGCGACTACGTCGGCGAGATGTCGCTCGACGGGCGCCCGCGTTCGGCTTCGGTGATGACGCTCGAGCAGACGACCTGTTCGGTCATCACGCGCGACGAACTGCGGGCGGCGATCGCGAAGAATCCGGACGTCGCGATGACGATCATCGCCACGCTGATCGAGCGCGCGCGGATCGCGACCGACAACGTGAAGAACCTCGCGCTGATGGATGTCTACGGCCGGGTCGCCCGTCTGCTGCTGTCGCTCGCGAAGGAGGAAGATGGCAAGCTCGTTGTGCCGGAGAAGATGACCCAGCAGGACATCGCGGACCGCGTCGGCGCTTCGCGCGACATGATCAGCCGCATCTTCAAGGACCTAACGATCGGCGGCTACGTGACGATAGAGAACCGCCAGATCACGATCAATCGCAAGCCACCGGCGCGCTGGTAGTGAATTTTCTGCTTCGGGCGCGCCGAATCCTCGGCGGTCCGCGCCAGCGCGCAAGCCTACTGTCCCGTTGAGTCCTGCCGCCGCAGGAAGACGGGGATACCTCGATGCCGAAGTCCCGCGCAATCCGTGTGCAAGCCGGATGGTTCATCGCGCTGCAACTGGTTGCGTGGGCAGGCCTGGCGCTGTTCGTCGTGCTCCATCGCGGACCGCTGCCCGACGAAATGATGGCTGCGTCTTTTGCCCTCTGGGCCGGCTTCGGCCAGGTTCTTTAGCCGGAAACTGTCGAAAATTCGACAGGCGACCGGCTGATTTGGCAACAGCGAGTCTGGCGCCGACTGCCTACAGTGCAGTTGTCGACCGCGCCGCTATCGGGCCGGATCTCGATCAAGGGGGATACAAGATGATCAAAACGACTGCTGCGACGCGAAGGCAGTGCGGCTTGCCCGCACTCACCCGCCGGCCCCGCCGGCCCATCCGCGGAGTGTCGCGATGAACGACGAAATCACGGTCGTTCCCTACAGCCCCGCCTGGACCGCACGTTTCCGCATCGAGTCGAAGCTGCTGCATGTCGCTCTCGGCGATCTCTGTCCGGCGATCGAGCACATCGGAAGCACATCGGTGCCCGGGCTTGCCGCGAAGCCGACCATCGACCTGCTGGTCGGCGTGAAGTCACTTGCCGACTTTGAAGCACGCGCCGACCGTCTGGCCGTCTACGGGTACGAGTACATCCCGGAGTACGAGCGGGCGCTGCCGGACCGCAGGTTCTTCAAGCGCGTCGTGCGCGGAGTCCGCACGCATCACGTGCACGTGGTCGAGCAGTACGGGCTGTACTGGAAGCGTTACCTGAAGTTCCGCGACCACCTGCGAGGCGATCCCTGGCTCGCAGCACGCTATGCGGAGGTCAAACGCCGACTGGCGGCACGCTACCGCTTCGATCGCGACGCCTACACGAACGGAAAGACCGGCTTCGTCGAAGCCGTGCTGGCAATGCCGCTGCAGCCGGCGGGCCGCAGTGGGCTGATCACGCCGGCGTTCGAACTGGCGGCGGCGTGAACGTACTCCGGTAGCGGTCTCGCAGCACGTTCTTCTGTACCTTGCCCATCGTGTTGCGGGGCAGATCGTCGACGATGAAGACGCGCTTCGGCACCTTGTAATTGGCGATCCGGCTTTTCAGCGCATCGACGATCCTGGTCGCATCGACCGCACTGCCCTTGCCGACGACGACGGCCGCGACGGCCTCGCCGAAGTCCGGATGCGGCAGGCCGATGACGGCCGACTCGACCACGCCGGGCATTTCGTCGATGTAGCCCTCGATTTCCTTCGGGTAGACGTTGTATCCGCCGGAGATGATGAGGTCCTTCGACCGACCGACCAGCGTCAGGTATCGGTCGGGGAGCCCGGCACCGCCAAAGTGGCCGACATCACCGGTCCTGAACCATCCATCCTCGGTGAACTCCTCCTTCGTCTTTTCGGGCATCCGCCAATAGCCACCGAATACGTTGGGTCCCTTCACCTGGACACCACCGATCGCGCCGGCCGCACACGGGGTTCCGTCATCGCTGACGACGCGAACCTCGACACCCGGCAGCGGCACGCCGACCGTCCCCGCAATGCGTGCGCCATCGGCCTCGAGATACGGATTGGAGACGAGCATCAGCGTTTCTGACATGCCGTAACGCTCGAGGATGCGGTGGCCCGTGCGCTTCTCGAACTGCACGTGCGTTTCGGCGAGCAACGGCGCCGAACCGGCGATGAACAGTCGCATCTGACCGCAGTGATCGCGGCCGAATGACGGTTCGGCCAGCAGGCGCGTGTAAAAGGTCGGTACGCCCATCATCACCGTCGACCGCGGCAGCCGTTCGAGCACCTGGCGCAGGTCGAACCTGGGCAGCATCAAAGTCTTCGCGCCGGCCAGCAGCGCCGCGTGCGACGCAACGAACAGGCCGTGCACGTGAAACAGCGGCAGCGCGTGCAGCAGCACGTCGGCACGGCCGGCATCGCGCTCGGCCTTGAACCCCCAGAACTCGTCCAGCGTCAGCGCATTCGACGCGAGATTCCGATGCGAAAGCATTGCGCCCTTGCTGCGCCCGGTCGTTCCCGACGTGTACAGGATCGCCGCCAGATCGTCCGGCGCGCGGCGCGCCGTGCGATACGAATCCCCGAAAGGAGCCGCGGCCTCCAGCAGCGTGCCGTCGCGCTGGTCTCCCAGCGTCAGCACATGTGTACACCGAGCCGCGCGAGCGATCGGTTCGATTTCCCGCAGGCGCTGCGGCGAACAGACAAACACCGAAGGTTCGGCGTCACGCAGGAAATATTCGAGTTCGGTACGCTGGTAGGCAGTGTTCAGCGGCAGATAGACCAGCCCGGCCCGCAGCGTCGCCAGGTAGAGCATCAGGCATTCGGGAGACTTTTCGACCTGGACTGCAACGCGCGCACCGGGCTCGAGCTTCAGCGACGCGAGCCAGTTCGCGATGCGGCCGGTCGCCCGCTTCAGGTCGCGCCAGCGGTAGATGAGGCCCTCGTGCGTCTCGATGCAGGCCGAGTCGAGATCCGACGGATAGCGGCTCTCGACCAGCGCGTAGAAGTTGGCATTCATGAGAGTTCAATGACCTGGTGCATCAGCGCCCGAGAAACTGCGGCGGGCGCTTTGCAAGGAAGGCGCGGATGCCTTCGTGATAATCGTGTGAATCGAGGAACGCGAAGCTGTCATCCAGTTCGCGCTGCGTGTAGTCGAGGCCGCGCGACTGGAAACGGCGCACGTTGGCCTTGTTCTCGCGCGCGGCCAGCGGTGAACCGGCCGCAATGCGCGCAACACACTGCTCTAGCTCGCTTTCGAACACCGCCTTCGGCACGACACGCGTGACGAGTCCGCGCAGCGCCGCTTCCTCCGCGTTGAGGATGCGTCCCTCGATCAGCAGTTCCGCAGCAACCGCCGGACCGACGAGCCGCAGCAGCGGCACCAGTTCGGGCAGCGCGAGCGGGAAGCCGAGCCTGCCGATCGGCACGCCGAACCGGCCGTTGTCGGCCGCGAGCCGGATGTCGCAGGCCGACGCGATCTCGAGTCCGCCGCCGACGCAGACGCCCTGAATCGCCGCGACCAGCGGAACCGGACATGCGTCGACCGCGGTGAGCGCGTTGCCGATCGTTTCGAGGTGATACTTGCGACCGCTTGGCTGGTCGAATCGGACCCGCTCGAATTCCTCGATATCCGCACCGGCCGCAAAGTTGTCGCCGGCGCCGCGGATCACGACGACGCGCGTTGTCGATACTGACTCGGGCTCGTTGATTTGCTCGAACGCTTGCGCCAGCTCGTTCCACATCGAAGCGCTGACTGCATTGAGCTTGCCCGGAGAATCGAGCGTGACGGTCGCAATGCCGCCGTCACGCTTGACATGGACCTGACCTCCCATTGCCCTCAGCCGAGCGGGGCACCCGAGGCCACTTTCACCGCGGCCGAGCGCCTGAGTTCAACGTCGATGAAATTCGCGGACTGCGTCTGGTTCATTGTCTTGGTGCCTTTGAGCGCGCCAGTTCGTTCATCGAGCCAGGCGGGCCACGGCCGGCGTGTGCACGACTTCGCCTTCCAGGAATCGCTGGTGATAGTCCTCGACCTTTTGCAAATCGTACAGGTAGTTGACCATGAGGCCACACGACTGGCGCAGTCCGTTGCGCGAAACATCGGCCGCCCAGTTGATGCGCTGCAGCCGCGCGCCGTTGCCCAGGTGGAACTTCGCAACCACATCTCCCGCCGCCGTCGGCGCAACGGCGCGCAGATAGATCGAAGCCAGCGCGAGCAACGCATCGCGGTCCGCTGCCGAGGCCGATTCGGGCGTCCAGCCTCCGGCGATGCGTTCCTGCATGCGGACCGCGTCGAGCTGCAGCAGTACGCGGGCCTTGAAGTAGCTCTCACGCTCGGCCGGCCTGGCCTCCGCAATTTCGGAGTCCGGCGCATCGAGCCAGCGCACGAAACCAGGAATCGGAGACAGTGTGCAAAAAGTCCGAATCGACGGGAAGTCGGCCTGCAGTCGATCGGCCACGCGCTTGATCAGGAAGTTCCCCAGCGAAACGCCCCGCAATCCCGGCTGGCAGTTGCTGATCGAATAGAACGCTGCCACCTTGTAGTGCTTCGCGTCGAGTGGCGCCGAACGCTTTGAGATCAACGGCGCGATCGCCTCGGGCATCTCGGGGACCAGCGCGACTTCGACGAAGATCAGGGGCTCGCCCGGAAGCTGCGGGTGAAAGTAGGCGTAACAACAGCGATCGGGTTGCAGCCGGCGCCTCAGATCGTCCCATCCGTCGATCGCATGCACCGACTCGTGCTGGATGATCTTCTCGAGTAGACGCGCCGGTGAGTTCCAGTCGACCTGCTGCAGTTCGAGGAATCCGGGGTTGAACCATGACGACAGCAGATGCAGGAAGTCGGCCTCTACGGCGGCCAGCCTGGGGTGTGTTGTCAGCGAGCGCAGCAGCCGGTGTCGCATCTGAACGATCACCGCAGTGCCGCCCGGCGCCCGATTGAGCCTGCGCAGCAGTTCCTGGCGCGGCGGCTCCGCCGCCTGCATGAGCTTCACCATGCTCTCTGCGTTGGGCGCCTCCGCATAACGCCGGGCGGCATCGAGTACTACCTTCGGATCCGGCCCGAATTCGTCGGCGAGCAGCTCGAAGAACTGCAACTGGGCGGCGTCCGGTAGATGCCGGTATGCCTCGAGCGCCGTCGCGGCGACGGCGGCGCTGTTTGCTTCGCCGCGGACCGACAACAGCCGCCTGCAATGCCGCATGAAGACGACAAGCTCATGCTCGGCCTTGATTTTCTGCGCAGCGTTCTTCAGCGAGTCGAACATCGATCCATCGGTCAGCGTTTTGCGGAGTGCCCGCCACTCCGCCCGAAGTAGACGAAGAACGCGATGCCGAGAACGATCATCGGCACCGACAGCCACTGCCCGGCCGACAGGCCGAGCGGCATATGGCCATACAGCGCCTCCGGTTCGCGGAACATCTCTCCGATGATGCGCAGGACACCATAGGCGATCAGGAACAGGCTGCCAACGGTACCCGCAGGCCGCGGCCGGCGCGAGTACAACCATAAAATCGCGAACAGCAGCAAACCTTCGAGCGCGAACTGATAAATCTGCGACGGATGCCGCGGCACGCGGTCGCCCGACTGCGGAAACACGACGGCCCACGGCAATGAAGGGTCTGCCACCCTGCCCCACAACTCGCCGTTGATGAAATTGCCGATTCGCCCCGCGCCCAGTCCGAGCGGCACCAGAGGCACGACGAAGTCGGCAACCTTCAGGAACGACTTGCCCCGGGACCTGGCGAACCAGGCCATCGCGGCGATCACGCCGAGGATGCCGCCGTGCGATGCCATGCCGCCCTTCCAGACCGCGAAGATCTCGAGCGGGTGTGAAAGGTAGTAGGTCAGCGGACCATAGAACAGCACGTGGCCGAGCCGGCCGCCGACGATGACGCCGATCATCCCGTAGAAGAGCAGGTCGTCGACGTCCTGCGAACTCATCTCGCGCCACGGATCGCGCGTGCGGAGTTTGCCCAATACGAGGAACAGCACGAAGCCGAGCAGGTACATCAGTCCGTACCAGCGGATCGCGAGCGGGCCCGCTTCGAAGGCAACAGGGTTCAGATCGTGGATGTACGGCACTTCGGTCCTCGCCGGATACGCTTGGCCTATTATTGCTTGATTCAATCATCCGCCTGTCCGACATCCCGATGCCACACAACGAACGTTCCAAAAATGTGACGCAGGGCGTCGCTCGCTCCGCGAACCGCGCGATGTACTACGCGATGGGTTACCGGGACGCCGATTTCGACAAGCCGATGGTCGGTGTCGCCAACTCCCATTCGACGATCACGCCGTGCAACTCCGGCCTGCAGAAGCTGGCCGACGCGGCGATCGCTGCGATCGCCGAGTGCAACGCGAATTCGCAGGTATTCGGTACGCCGACGATCTCGGACGGGATCGGCATGGGCACCGAGGGCATGAAGTATTCGCTGGTGTCGCGCGAAGTGATCGCGGACGCGATCGAAACGTGCGTGAATGGCCAGTGGATGGACGGTGTCGTCGTGATCGGCGGCTGCGACAAGAACATGCCGGGCGGCTTGATGGCCATCGCGCGCTGCAACGTTCCGGCGATTTTCGTCTACGGCGGCACGGTCAAGCCCGGCCACTACAAGGGCAAGGACTTGACGATCGTTTCGGCGTTCGAAGCCGTCGGCGAGTTCACGGCCGGACGGCTGAACGAGACCGACTTCAAGGAAATCGAGCGGCGCTGCATACCGGGCTCGGGTTCCTGCGGCGGCATGTACACCGCGAACACGATGAGTTCGTCGTTCGAGGCACTCGGCATGAGCCTGCTCCATTCATCGACGATGGCGAATCCCGACGAAGAGAAGGTTGAAAGCACCGCGGAGAGCGCGCGCGTGCTGGTCGAGGCCATCCGCAGGAACCTGCGGCCGTCGGACATCATCACCCGCAAGTCGATCGAGAACGCGGTCGCATTGATCATGGCCGTCGGCGGATCGACGAACGCGGTCCTGCACTACCTGGCGATCGCGCATTCGGCCGGCATCGACTGGACGATCGACGATTTCGAACGGGTCCGGCGCAAGGTGCCGGTGCTGGCCGACCTGAAGCCTTCCGGCAGATACGTCGCGACCGATCTCCACCAGGCCGGTGGCATCCCGCAGGTGCTGAAGATCCTGCTCGTCAACGGCTTGCTTCATGGCGATTGCATGACGATCACCGGCAAGACGATGGGCGAGATGCTGGCGGAGGTCCCGGCCGAGCCGTCTGCGTCCCAGGACGTGATTCGACCGTTCTCCAACCCGATGTACAAACAGGGCCACCTCGCGATCCTGAAGGGCAACCTCGCGCCGGAAGGATGCGTCGCGAAGATCACCGGCCTCAAGAACCCGGTGATCACCGGGCCGGCGCGCGTGTTCGATTCCGAAGATGCGGCGATGGACGCGATCCTGGCCGACCGCATCCGGCCGGGCGATGTCGTCGTGATCCGCTACGAAGGGCCGAAGGGCGGCCCAGGCATGCGCGAGATGCTGTCGCCGACATCGGCCCTGATCGGCAAGGGCCTGGGGGAAAGCGTCGGGCTGATCACCGACGGGCGCTTTTCGGGCGGAACCTGGGGCATGGTCGTCGGGCACGTCGCGCCGGAAGCCTATGTCGGCGGCAATATCGCGCTGATCGCCGAGGGGGACTCGGTCACGATCGACGCGCACCGGCTGCTGCTGCAGCTGAACATCGACGAGGCCGAACTGGCGCGTCGGCGCGCGGCATGGAAGCAGCCGGCGCCCCGTTACACGACGGGAGTGCTCGCCAAGTTTGCGAAGCTGGCTTCAACTGCGAGCAAAGGTGCGATCACCGATGAGGATCTGTTCGGCGCGCGGCCGACCGGTGCAGGGACACGGCCGGGAGCGGCCGTCGGAGCGGGCCGGAACGAGCCGACAACGGCTGCGTAGGTCGGGCAAAGACTAGGCGCGGCGCCCGCCCCTGCGCTTGTCCGTCTCGAGCCCCTTCTTGATCCGGTCCTTCTTGACCTTGTCGATCTCGTCGAACGCCTTCTTCTTGTCCCATCCGAGCCGGCGTTCGACCAGTTCGAACCACAGCAGCGCGAGCCCGAGCGGCAGCACGACCCACCACCAGGAGAGCTCGGCGAAAACGCTGATCTCGAACATCTTCAGGGCAATCAGTGCGACGCCCGTCCAGATCAACCACATGGCGTGACCCGTTGCGCGGATGCAATTGCGTCCACTATAGCCTTCGTCGACCTGCCACCAAAGCCATGAACAGGTCAACCAACAGGTGCCCAACTCGTTAGAATGACAGGTTCCAAGTTCCTGCTTTCGCCTCCCTGAACCGCACCAACATGCCCACGATGGAGTTCCGGATGAAAAAAGCCCTCGCACTCGCTGCACTCGGCCTGCTGGCCGTCGGCGGCCCCGCATTCGCCAGCGCAGATCTGGCCAAGCAGAAGAACTGCCTCGCCTGCCACGCTACCGACAAGAAGCTGGTCGGGCCGTCCTACAAGGACGTTGCGGCCAAATACAAGTCCGACAAGAACGCGGCCGCGACGCTGGCGAAAAAGATCCGCGAAGGCGGCGTCGGCGTCTGGGGCCAGATTCCGATGCCCGCAAATCCGCAGGTCAACGAGCAGGAAGCGCAGGCTCTTGCCAAGTGGGTCCTGTCGATGTAATGGCCGCGACGAATCGTCAAAGGGGCGCCGCGGGCGCCCCTTTTCATTCCGCGTCGCTAAGCCCCGTACTCCCGAAGCGGGATCGCCGTCGGCCTCCCGCTGATGAGGTCGGCGATCAGCTGTCCGCTGCCGGCCGCAAGCGTCCAGCCGAGCGTTCCGTGCCCGGTGTTCAGGAAGAGTCCGCGGATCCGGGTCGCGCCAAGATACGGCACGTTCGAGGGGGTCATCGGCCTCAGACCCGCCCAGTACCGCGGCTGCGAATAGTCGCAGGCCCCCGGAAACAGCTGGCGCGTCCGGCGCGTGATCACTTCACAGCGCGCCATGGACAGGTCGCGGCCATCGGCGCCCAGTTCCGCCGTCCCGGCGACTCGCAGCCGGTTGCCGAGACGCGAGAAGACGAGCTTGTATTCGTCGTCCGTAAGGCTGACCGTCGGCGCCCGGTCGGGATGCACGATCTCGAACGTCGCTGAATAGCCCTTGCCGGGGTAGATCAGCACCCGGATGCCGAGCCGCCGTAGCAGCGGGGTCGAATGCACGCCGAGCGCCACGACCACCGCATCGGCGTCGATCCGTAGCGGCCAGCCTTCGGGGTCCAGCGCCTCGATCCCGGTGCAGCGCTGCCCGCTCGTGAGCAGTCGTGTCACCGTCGTGCCGAATCGAAACTCGACTTCGCGCGCCGCTGCGCGCGCGGCCAGCTGTATCGTGAAGGCGTGCGCATCGCCCGATTCGTCTTCGGCACAATAGTCGGCGCCGACAATTTCGCCCGCGATCGACGCCAGTGCGGGTTCGAGCGCGACCACCTGGTCGGCCGGGATCGAGCGCCGGTCGCAGCCGAGTTCCCGCATCAGTGCCGCCGGCGCCAGCGAGGCCTCGAACTCGGACCGGTCGGTGTAGAAGTGAAGGATGCCGCGCTGGACACAGTCGTAGTCGAGCGACAGCCGACTGCGAAGCGCCTGCAGCTCCGCGCGGCTGTGCAGCGCGAGCCGGACAATCGAGCGGATGTTGGCCGTCGTGCGCGCCGGCAGGCATTCGCGCAGGAAGGCCAGCGACCACAGCCACTGCTGCAGGTCGAGGCGCGGCCGAAACAACAGGGGCGCCTCTTCGCGTCCCAGCCAGCCGAGGATCCTGCGCGGCGCGCCGGGGTTGGCCCAGGGTTCCGAGTGGCTGGTCGAGATCTGGCCGCCGTTGGCCAGGCTGGTCTCACGCGCCGCACCGGCCTGGCGATCGACGACGGTCACCTCGTGGCCGGCCTCCCGCAGGTACCAGGCGCAGGTCGTACCGACCACGCCAGCCCCGAGAACCAGAACGCGCACCCCGCATCCCCCTGCAAAGGGCGCCATTCTACGGAGGCACGTTGGCGCGTATTCTGCGAACGACAAGTCGCGAGCCGCGTTGCAGTGCCCAGGGGGTCGCCTTGCCGCACCTTGGCGCCTGAGTACAATCGCGCGGTTTCGTCGGCGAAGCCTTCTCGATCGTCTGGCGCTGCTGCGACGAATCACCGGTACGAACCCGGCCGACACCACTGAGGAGAACCATCCATGAACCATCCGCTTTCAAGAGGCGCATCGCTCGCCGCCATCGGTCTGGCCGCTGCGGTTGCGCTTGCCGCTTGCGGCAAGAAGGAAGAGGCGGCACCCAAGGCGGAAGCTGCCAAGGCCGCCGCTGCTGCTCCCGCCGCTGAAGTCATCAAGATCGGCCATGTCGCGCCGCTGACCGGCGGAATCGCGCACCTGGGCAAGGACAACGAAAACGGCGCGCGCCTCGCCGTCGAGGAAATCAACGCTGCGGGCGGCATCAAGCTCGGCGACAAGACCTACAAGCTCGACCTCGTCGCCGAAGACGACAAGGCCGACCCGAAGGAAGGCACGCTCGCCGCGCAGA
>DAINBQ010000070.1:0-13534 GCA_036732825.1 Burkholderiaceae bacterium
TCCCAGTCGGTCACGGCGTCCTGCCACTGCCGCCACTCCCATTCGCGCGTCAGCGAGAAGTGATCGACGAACAGATCTCCGAACCAGTCGCGCGCGACATCGCTGGCGCGGAAGATCGCGGTCGACTCCTTCAATGATCGCGGCGCACGCGGGATGTTCTCTGCCCCCAGGTTCGTGCCGGTGATCGGCGCGGCGGTGAGCTTCAGGTTCTTCTCGACGCCGTGCAATCCGGCGGCGAGCAGGGCCGCGACCGCGAGATAGGGGTTGATGTCGGAGCCGGGGCAGCGCGTCTCGAGTCGCGTGCTCTTCGGCGATCCCGGGATCACGCGGAAACTCGCGGTGCGGTTGTCGATCGCCCAGGTGGGTTTCACCGGTGCCCAGAATCCGTCGACCAGGCGCTTGTAGCTGTTGACGGTCGGCCAGAACATCGGCGCGAACTCCATCAGCACGGCAATCTGTCCGGCGAGAAAGCTCTCGAAAAGCTTGCTCATGCCGGCGCGGCCCTTCGCGTCGTAGAAGAGGTTCTTCTTTCCGTCGGACATCGATTGGTGCAGATGCCCGCTGCAGCCCGGGTAATGCTGGTTCCACTTCGCCATGAAGCTGGGCGTGATGCCGTATTGCGCGCCGATCTCCTTCGCGCCGGACTTGAACAGCACGCCGCGGTCCGCGCATTCGAGCGCGTCCGAGAACTGGATCGCCGCCTCGTAGACGCCGGGGCCGGTCTCTGTGTGCAGGCCCTCGATCGGCACGCGGAACGCGAGCAGCTTGTCCATCAGCGCATTGAAATATTCGCGGTTCGCGTTCGCGCGCAGCAGTGAATAGCCGAACATTCCCGGCGTCAGCGGCGTCGGGTCGATGCCTTTCTTGGCCGCCCAGCTCTGCGGCGTCTCGGCGAAGTTGAACCACTCGAACTCCAGACCGCACATCGCCTGCAAACCGAGCTTCTCTGCGCGCTTCAGTACCCGCCTCAGGGTCTGGCGCGGACAGATCGGATACGGCTTGCCTTCGCGAGTGACGAATTCGCCGAGGAAGAACGGCACGTGGTCGTCCCAGGGGACGTGGCGGCCGGTTGCCAGATCGAGCTGAACCATCGCGTCCGGGAATCCGTGCTGCCAGCCGGTCACCTGCGTGTTGTCGTAGACGCTGTCGGCCATGTCCCAGCCGAACACGACATCGCAGAAGCCGAATCCGCCCTCGACGGCTGAATCGAACTTGTCCTTGTGCAGGTACTTGCCGCGCAAGACGCCGTCGATGTCGGTCACCGCGACCTTGACCTTGCCGCTGACCGAGGCCTGCACGTCCTTCAG
Organism: Burkholderiaceae bacterium; assembly: GCA_036732825.1. GTDB lineage: Bacteria > Pseudomonadota > Gammaproteobacteria > Burkholderiales > Burkholderiaceae_F > DAINBQ01. The sequence continues at coordinate 1,308 of DAINBQ010000070.1, forward strand.
CGCATTGCGCGCGCCGTCACTGGCCGGTCCGGACTTCGACTTGCTCGCCATCGGGCTCTCCTCCTCGTGGCGGGCGAGTCTGACGCAGCTTTCACAAATGTCCAAGCCCGCGGCCGGGAGGCGCGGCCATCTCCCCTACAATCCGCGCAACCAGCAATCGAAGAGCATCGATGCCGATCTACGCATACAAGTGTTCCGACTGCGGTCGCGAAACGGAAGTACTGCAGAAAATCTCCGACGCGCCGCTCACCGAGTGCCCGCATTGCGGGCGTTCGTCGTTGGTCAAGCAGGTGACGGCTGCGGGGTTCCAGCTGAAGGGCAGCGGCTGGTATGCCACCGATTTCAAGGACAAGCCCGCGGCGAAGAAGCCGGACGCCAAGGTCGAGACCAAGACGGACGGCGACAGCAAGTCCGGGACGAAGTCCGAAGCGAAATCGGAGCCGTCCGACGCAAAGAGCGCGCCGTCGACCACTGCGACTCCGGCTCCGACGCCGACACCTTCGACGGGCGGCGGCTCCGGCACCTGAGGTTTCCGGCTCGGCGGCCGACCGGCGCGCGAGCGCAACATCGAAAAAGCGAACGCGCCCTGATGCTCAAGAAGTATTTCGTCGCCGGCCTGCTGATCTGGTTGCCTCTGGCGATCACGCTGTGGGTGCTGGATTTCGTGCTGACCGCGATGGACCGCACTTTGCTGCTGCTACCGCCCAGCTGGCAGCCGGACAAGGTGCTCGGCATGCACATCCCGGGGCTTGGCGTCGTGATGTCGGTCGTCATCGTTCTCGTGACCGGCATGCTCGCGGCGAACATCATCGGAGCGCGCCTGCTCGGCTGGTGGGAAGGGCTCCTGCACCGGATCCCGATCGTGCGCTCGATCTATTCGAGCGTGAAGCAGATCTCGGACACGCTGTTCTCGAAGAAGGACCAGTCGTTCCGCAAGGTCGTGCTGATCCAGTTTCCGCAGCCCGGCCAGTGGACGCTGGCCTTCGTCGTCGGAACGCCGGGCGCCCGCATCGCGGCGCGCACCGCGGAAAACGTCATCACCGTCTATGTGCCGACTGCACCGAACCCGACGTCCGGCTATGTTCTGGTCGTGCGGCCGGAAGAGGTCGAGGAGATCGACATCAGCGTCGACGATGCGCTGAAGTTTCATGTGTCGCTCGGTGTCGTGCCGCCGGGAGCGAACGGACGCGGGCACCGCTCGGCGCTCACGACCGAAGGCCCGGGCGTGCCGGGTTGAGGCCGCCCGGCTTCCCGATTAAGCTCCGGCCCATGACGACGACGGCCTTTCCCCTGTCCCGCTGCCTGTGCGCCGACCCCGGGCGGCCGAGTTTCGCTTCCGTCGGTCGCCTGCAATCCAACTGCCGAAACCGGTAGGCCGGGCGGCTGGCGACCGTTCGGCCCGCCATGCCGGGCGCGGCCCGGCGGCAGACGCTGAATCCCCTCAGGATCAATCCGCGGCTCGAGCCGCGCAAGACAAGCGGAGCTTTTGATGCGTACCGAATATGCGGGCCTGGTGGACGCGAAGTTCATCGGCCAGACCGTCACCCTGTTCGGCTGGGTGCACCGACGCCGCGATCACGGCGGCGTCATCTTCATCGACCTGCGCGATCGCGCGGGACTGCTGCAGGTCGTGTGCGATCCCGACCGGCCGAATGTCTTCGCCGATGCCGAGAAGGTGCGCAACGAGTACTGCCTGCAGGTCGTCGGTGTCGTCCGGCGGCGGCCCGAGGGGACGGTCAACCCGAGCCTGGTTTCGGGCGAAGTCGAGGTGCTCGCGCACGAGCTGAAGATCCTCAATGCCTCGGTGCCGGTGCCGTTCCAGCTCGACGACGACAACCTGTCCGAAACGACCCGCCTCACGCATCGCGTGCTCGATCTGCGGCGCACGCAGATGCAGAAGAACCTGATGCTGCGCTACAAGGTGACGATGGCCGTGCGCAGGTACCTCGACGCGGCCGGCTTCATCGACATCGAGACGCCGATGCTGACGAAGAGCACGCCCGAGGGCGCGCGCGACTACCTGGTGCCGTCGCGGGTGCATCCGGGGTATTTCTTCGCTCTGCCGCAGTCGCCGCAGCTCTTCAAGCAGCTGCTGATGGTCGCCGGCTTCGACCGCTACTACCAGATCGTCAAGTGCTTCCGGGACGAGGACCTGCGGGCGGACCGCCAGCCCGAGTTCACGCAGATTGACGTCGAGACGTCCTTCCTCGACGAATCAGAGATCCGCGCGATGATGGAGGACATGATCCGGGTCGTTTTCGACGAAGTGCTCGGCGTCAAGCTGCCCACTCCGTTCCCGGTGATGACCCATGCCGATGCGATGCGGTTGTACGGCTCGGACAAGCCCGACCTGCGCATTTCGCTGCAGCTGACCGACCTGACCGATGCAATGCACGACGTCGAGTTCAAGGTGTTCAAGGGCGCGGCGGAAATGGAGGACGGCAAGGTCGTCGCGTTGCGCATCCCGCAGGGTGCCCACGCGACCGAGGGGATGCCGCGCTCCGAGATCGACGGCTACACCGAGTTCGTGAAGATCTATGGCGCCAAGGGGCTCGCCTACATCAAGGTCAACGAGAAGGCCAAGGGGCGGGATGGCCTGCAGAGCCCGATTGTCAAGAACCTGCACGACACCGCGCTGGCGGCGATCATCGAGCGCACCGGCGCAGCCGACGGCGACCTGATCTTCTTCGGCGCCGATCGTGCCAAGGTCGTCTACGACGCGCTCGGCGCGCTGCGGATCAAGATCGGCCACAGCGAGTTCGGACGCGCGCACGGGCTCTCGGTCGAGGGGTGGAAGCCGCTCTGGGTCATCGACTTCCCGATGTTCGAGTTCGACGAGGAGGCGCAACGCTACGTGGCCGCACACCACCCGTTCACGAGTCCGAAGGACGGGCATGAGGACTACCTGGCTACCGAGCCGTCGAAAGCGCTTGCGAAGGCGTACGACATGGCACTGAACGGCTGGGAGATCGGGGGTGGCTCGATCCGGATCCACCGCGAGGAAGTGCAGAGCAAGGTCTTCCGCGCACTGAAGATCGGGGCCGAAGAAGCGCAGGCCAAGTTTGGCTTCCTGCTCGACGCACTGCAATACGGTGCTCCGCCGCATGGCGGAATAGCTTTCGGGCTGGACCGCATTGTCACGATGATGGCCGGAGCCGAGTCGATCCGCGACGTGATCGCGTTCCCGAAGACGCAGCGGGCACAGTGTCTGCTGACACAGGCGCCGTCCGCCGTCGACGAGAAGCAGCTGCGCGAACTGCACATCCGGCTGCGAGGTGAGCCGAAGCAGGCCGAACCCCGGGTCGCGTAGCCAGCGGGAAGTCCGTGGCCAAGGTGCCGGAGTCAGTGCTGGTCGTGGTCTACACGGCCGCGCTGGATGTACTTGTGCTCGAACGGGCCGATCATGCCGGCTTCTGGCAGTCGGTGACGGGTAGCCGGGCGACCGCGGACGAGGCGTTACGCGCTACCTGTGCGCGTGAACTGGCCGAAGAGACGGGACTCTCCGCAGACCCGGAGGGGTTGGAAGACTGGCAGATTATTCATCGTTACGAAATCTATCCGCACTGGCGCCATCGGTACGCGCCCGGCGTTACGCATAATGTCGAGCATGTCTTCGGGTTCCGTGTGCCGCAGCGCTTCGAGCCGGTCCTGCATCCTGCCGAGCACACCTGTCACCGCTGGCTGCCGTGGCGCGATGCGGCGGATGTCTGCTTCTCGTGGACCAACGCACAGGCAATCCGCCACCTGGGCAGTCGCGCTGGCGGCTAGCGTCCTTTCTGCGGCTGCGGCTGCGGCCGCGGCGGCGCCTACGGTCGACGTCGAACGCGAAGGCCAGACCTATCACGTGCATGCCCGCGCCGAGATCCAGGCCGATCCCCGCACTGCCTGGGAGACGATCACCGACTACGAGCGGCTGCGCGACTTCCTGCCGGATGTCGAGCGCTCCCGCATCGTTGCGCGCGACGGCAATCGTTTCGTGGTCGAGCACCGCGGCGCCTTCCATCTGCTCTTCATCGAGATCCCGGTGCGGGTGCGCCTCGCGGTCCGGCACGAACCCTACGAACGCGTGGTCGCGCGCTCCCAGCCCGGTACGGTCGATGGCGCAGCGCAGACGCTGCGCGACTTTTCCGGCACCTATGTGCTGACTGTCGTCGGGCGCGACCGGCGCGCCGGCGTGCGGCTCGACTATCAGTCGAAGTTCGAACTGGCGGAGCCGCTGCCGCCGGTCCTCGGGCAGCTCTTCGGCACGGCGATGGTCGCGCGCGGCATGCGCCAGCAGTTCGAGGCGATGGTGCGCGAGATCGAGCGCCGCCAGGCCGCGCGTCCGCCGATCGAGCGTACCGGATGAAACGGCTCCTGGTCCTCCTCGCGCTGGCTGCGCTCGCCGGCTGTGCAAGCCTCGACCCGTACGCCGAGGGCCCGGTCGCTGCCAGCCTGGAGCGCGACGACACCGTCGGCTATTGCGCGCGTCTTTTCGCTGACGTCGACCGGCGCGTCGATACGCTGGGAGTGCGCGACGCCGGAGTGCCGCGCGTGCCGGGCTTTCCTTACCTGCGCGTCGACCGCTTCACGGCCGCGCTGGCCGAGCGCGCCGACTCCGAACCGAAGCGCAAGGCGTGGTGGACACGCCTCGCGCAGCTCGACGACGAGGCGCGCACTGCCGAACTGTCGAATGCGGCGCTCGATGTGGACGATCTCGCGCGCTGCCGGGTGCTGCTCGCCGACGCGGACGCCGCGGCATTCGAGCGCCTGCGCGCAGTGGCCACGGTGCCGGACGACTACAGCCTGACGATGCGCACTCTCGGCCTGTACCCGCTGGCGCGGTTGCCATTTGCCGCGGGCGTGGCGCGTTGGCAGGGCGATATGAAGGCGACTTTCGCCGCGCCGCTGGAGACCCTGCCGGTGCGCGGACAACTCGTGCGGTTTGCGGTCGCCGCGCAGCCCGGGGAGGTGAAGCTGCCCGCCGGTGCCGACCTGCTCGGGGTACCGCTGCTGCCGCGCTTCGACCGGGCCGCGCTGTTGATCCGCCATGCGCCGGTGCTCGAGATCGACGTTGTCGGTGCGCACGACCGGCCGGGAACGATGGGACTGGCGGCAGAGGATCGCGTCGTCGTCGATCCGGCGCAGCCGGTCGTCTACACGCGTGTCGCGCACACACTGATGGCCGGAGAAGTGCACCTGCAGCTCGTCTACACGTTCTGGTTCAGCGAACGGCCCGCCGCCGGATCGTTTGACCTGCTCGCGGGCCGGCTCGACGGGCTGATCTGGCGCGTCACGCTGGATCGCGATGGCACACCGCTGGTGTACGACAGCATTCATCCCTGCGGCTGCTACCACCTGTTTTTCCCGACCGATCGCGTGCGGCCGCGGCCGGCGCCGGACACGTTCGACGAGGTGATGTTTTCGCCGCAGGCAGTGCGCGCGCCCGGCCCGACGGAGGTGATCGTGCTGCGGCTCGAGTCGGGAACCCACTACCTGCAGCGGGTGAGCGCCGAGCCGCGTGCGGCGGGCCCGACCGGCTACCGTCTCGAGGAAGAACACCGACTGACTGCGCTGCCGCGGCCGGGCGGCGGCACCCGGAGTGCTTATGGACAGGACGGACTGATCGCGGGCACCGAACGGGCCGAACGCTGGTTCTTCTGGCCGATGGGCATCGAGTCTTCCGGGCAGATGCGCCAGTGGGGCCGGCATGCAACGGCCTTCGTCGGGCGCCGTCACTTCGACGATCCGCTGCTTTTCGATGCTTATTTCGAGCTGCGGCGCTGAGAAAATTCGGGCCGCCCCTATATTGAAAAGACATGAAACTCCGCGTCGCCACCTACAACATCCACAAAGGCGTAATGGGCCTGCGCAAGCGCTCGCGCATCCACGACGTGCGGCTGGCGCTGCACTCGATCGATGCCGACATCGTTTTCCTGCAGGAGGTGCAGGACAAGAACGAGCGTATGTCGAGGCGCGTCGACTGCCCGAACGGCACCCAGCTCGACTTCCTGTGCACCGGGAGCTACCTGCACCGCGCCTACGGCATGAACGCCGTCTATCCGCACGGCCATCACGGCAATGCAATCGTGTCGCGCCACGAGATCGGGCGCTACCTGAATCACGACATTTCGGACCACATGCTCGAGAAGCGCGGCATGCTGCACGCCGTGTCTCGCATCGAAACCAAACGGCGTGGCGCGGTGGACATCCACCTGATCAACACGCACTTCGGCCTGATCAGGCGCAGCCGTGTCCGGCAGGCAGCTTTCCTGATCGACTTCGTCAAGTCCGAGATTGAACCTGACGTCCCGCTGATCATTGCCGGCGACTTCAATGACTGGCAGCGCGGCGTCGACGAAGTGCTGCAGAGCGAACTCGAGGTGGTCGAAGTCGCGGCAGAATTCAACCGCCTCCACTCGAAACCGCGCCTGATGGACCGCCTGCTTCCATGGCGCGAGGCACCGCGCAAGCCGGTCGCCCGCACTTACCCGAGCGTGATGCCCTGGCTGATGCTCGACCGCATCTACGTGCGCGGTTTCAACGTGCACGATGTGCGCGTGCCCAAGGGTGTGGAGTGGTCACAGCGCTCGGACCACATGCCGCTGATCGCCGACCTCGAGGTCGGCTGATGCCGACGCCGCGAAGCGAGCGGCACTCCCGGTTCTCGCTGACGACGCGGCCGCTCATCTACGGCGGCAATCGCCTGAAGCTGCTGAAGAACGGCGAGCAGTACTTCCCGATGCTGCTTGCGGCGATCAACAGCGCAGCGCGGTCGATCCACGTCGAGACGTACATCTTCGAAGATGACAACATCGGGCAGCGCGTTGCCGATGCGCTCGCGATCGCTGCCGATCGCGGGGTCGCCGTGCACCTGCTGCTCGACGGTTTCGGTTCGCAGGTGACAGCGCCGGGGCTCATCGAGCGCCTGCAGCCACTGGGTGTCCAGATCCAGGTGTTCAATCCGGTGCGCTGGCAGCTGCAGCGGCGGATGCTGCGGCGCCTGCATCGGAAGATCGTGCTCATCGACGACGAACTGGCGTTCGTCGGCGGCATCAACATCATCGACGACTATCACCATCCGGACCACGAGCCCGGCCGGCTCGGACCGCGCTTCGATTTCGCGGTGATGTGCCAGGGCCCAATCGTCGCGCCGATCGCCTACGCGGTGAAGCGCCTGTGGCGGACCATTGTCCGGTTACGCCAGTTGCGGCGTGCCGTGGCGGCGCTCGAGATCGTCCAGCCCGCACCGCTGCGTGACGACATTCGCGCCGCGCTGCTGCTGCGGGATAACGTGCGCCACCGGCGGACGATCGAACGGGCTTATCTGGAGGCTTTTCAATCGGCCCGCCAGGACGTGCTGATCGCCAACGCCTACTTCCTGCCCGGCCGCCGCTTTAGGGAGGCATTGCGGGCGCTGGCGCATCGCGGAGTCCGGGTCCGGCTGCTGCTGCAGGGCCGCGTCGAATACCGGTTGCAGTATTACGCGCAGCAGGCACTGTACGGACAGTTGCTGCAGGCCGGCGTGCAGATCCACGAGTACGCGCCGAGCTTCCTGCACGCGAAGGTGGCCGTCGTCGACTGGCACTGGGGGACAGTCGGTTCGAGCAACATCGATCCGTTCAGCCTGCTGCTCGCGCGCGAGGCCAATGTCGAGGTTCACGACACCGACTTCGTCACTCAGTTGCGCAGCGAACTGGAGCGGGCGATCGCGGCCGATTCGGTCGCCATTGACGCCGCGGCGTTCGCGCGACGCGGCTGGCTTCGGCGTGGACTCAATTGGATCGCATTCGGCCTCGTGCGCGTGATAACGGCGGTCGCCACGCGTCGCGGCGAGGCTTGAGGCGCAGCTGATCTCCGCCGCCGCCTCCGGTTCCGATATCCGACGCGCAGTATCGATTCGCCGCAGCTCCCGCCTGACAGGCGCCATGCCGCTCATCTGCGCGCCCGCGACCCCTGATCCGGCAATGCCCAGCCTGCGTTCTCGGTGAATGCCTCGAGCGAAAGCGACATCGGCTGGTACTGCGCATCCGATCCGCCCACGCGCGGGCCGAACGGCCGGAATCCGAGGCGGTGGTAAAGCGCCAGCTGGCGCGTCGTGCCCGAGATGATTGCGTAGTCATGACCGAGCTCGCGGCTGCGCCGGGCCCCCGCGAGAACCAGGCCGCCGAAAGCCAGCGGCCGCTGGCGCCAGGCCTGCGCGACCGCGAGCAGGCGTACTTCGACGATGCTGCGCCCGGCCGGAAGCCAGACATCGAGGTCCGGCAGCTTCTCGTCAAGTGAAAAAGGGCGCCGTGACCGCAGCGCGAGCATTGCAACCAGCGCGTCGCCCGCCATCCCGATCACGTATTCGTTCTCGGAGTGGAATCGGTCGACCAGGCGCCGGTCGGGTCGCGTCGCGTGCTGCGGAATCTCGCCGGCGAAGGTCGCGTGGTTCAGGCTGAAGATCGCCTCGAACTCCTCGGGCCGATCGGCAATGCCGAAGGCGATCCGGCCACTCTGCTCGCCGACCGGAATCATCGTGCGGCGGCTGGGAGTCGATCGCGCGAACCCAAAATTGGACCCTGACAAGGACTACCGGGCATGCGCGATGCTAGCGGCTCTAACAGGCCGCGCAGCCGCTGACGACGCTCAAGCCCGAGCGTAGACTGCGCCCCTCGCCGCGATGCGGATTGTCGTGGCAGACCCCTCAGGAGACCACCGATGAAACTGAGACATTCTCTCGCCGCCGCTGCAATGCTGTTTTCGACCGCCGTTTTTGGCACCCAGTGCCCGGCCGACATGAAAAAGATCGATGCTGCGCTGGCAAAGAACCCCAAGCTGACCGAGGCCCAGATGGCTGACGTCAAGAAATACCGCGCTGAAGGCGAAGCGCTGCACAAGGCCGGAAAACACAAGGAATCGGTCGACACGCTTGCGAAGGCGACGAAGATCCTGAACGTCAAGTAAGCCTCCGCTCAAACCTGGAACGCCGCCTTTGGGCGGCGTTTCTGTTTGCGGCCCATCAATGACTCGCCGCGGATTGCCTCCCGGACCCAACGTCGGTACCCAGCTCAGGGCGCTGCGCGCGAAGCAGGCGCGGCGGGCCCGTGAGCGCGAAAACGCATCCACTTCTGCGCTTGTGGCGCCCGATCGGTCGCGCACCAGGCGGCCGGCAGCCCAGCTCGCGCTGCCGAGCGCCGAGGGCTGGTTTGCCGCTCACGGCTGGCAGCCGTTCGAGTTCCAGCGTGAGATCTGGCGTCACGTGGCCGCCGGTCGATCGGGGCTGCTGCACGCTACAACTGGCTCCGGCAAGACTTACGCGCTGTGGTTTGCGCTGCTGAGCCGTGCACTGGCCGGGGAAGTGGCCGGCGGCGGGCTGCGGCTGCTCTGGCTGACGCCGATGCGGGCGCTGGCCGCCGATACTGCACGCGCGCTGGCGGCACCGCTCGCCGACCTCGGACTGGCGTGGTCGGTCGGCGTGCGCACCGGAGATACCGATGCGGGCGAACGCGCGCGCCAGGCGCAGCGCCTGCCCGAAGTCCTGATCACGACGCCGGAGAGCCTGAGCCTGCTGCTCACCCGTGCCGACAGCCGCGAACAGCTCTCGGACGTCGCGCTGGTTGTTGTCGACGAATGGCATGAACTGATAGGCACCAAGCGCGGTGTGCAGGTCCAGCTCGCGCTCGCGCGCCTGCGCCGCTTCGCGCGCGAGCGAAAGGAAAGCGCCGCTCAAACCCCCCGCCGCGGGGCGGGGTCAGGGGGTGGGGGGCCAGAAATGCCACCTCTGGTGGCACCAACCCCCGCACCTCCGGTGTGGGGGTTGAGTGCCACGCTCGGCAACACCGAACACGCGATGCAGGTCCTGCTCGGTAGCGATGGCGGCGTGCTGGTGCGCGGCCGCGTCGAGAAGAAGATCGTCGTCGACACGCTGCTGCCGGAAGAGCCCGGCCGCTTCCCCTGGGGCGGGCACCTCGGAATCAAGATGCTGGAGCCCGTCGTGCGGGAGATCGCCCGCGCGTCGACGACACTGATCTTCACCAATACGCGCTCGCAGGCCGAGATCTGGTACCAGTCGATTCTGCAGGCGAAGCCGAAGTGGGCCGGGCTGATCGCCCTCCACCATGGCTCGCTCGACAGGGAGGTTCGCGACTGGGTGGAGGTCGGCCTGAAGGAAGGCCGGCTGAAGGCGGTGGTCGCCACCTCAAGCCTCGATCTCGGCGTCGACTTCCTGCCGGTCGAGCGTGTGCTGCAGATCGGCAGCCCGAAAGGCGTGGCACGTCTGCTGCAGCGCGCGGGCCGCAGCGGCCATGCGCCGGGGCGCGCCTCGCGCGTGACGCTGGTGCCGACCAACACCCTCGAGCTGGTCGAAGCGGCCGCCGCGCGCGCCGCGATCGAGGAAGGGCGCATCGAATCGAGAAGCGCGCCCGAGCGGCCGCTCGACGTGCTGGTCCAGCACATGGTGTCGATCGCACTTGGCACCGGCTTCGTCGAATCCGAGCTGCTGGCCGAGGTCCGCTCCACCTGGAGCTATCGCGATCTCACCGAGGCCGACTGGAACTGGGCGCTGGATTTCGTCGGGCGTGGCGGCGCCGCTCTGCAGGCGTATCCGGAATATCACCGCGTTGTCCGCGGCGAAAACGGCGTCTGGCGCGTCGAGAACGCGCGCCTCGGGCAGCGGCACCGCATGTCGATCGGAACCATCGTCGCCGAGGCGTCGATGATGGTGAAGTTGATGAACGGCCGCAATGTCGGAACGATCGAGGAGTATTTCATCGGCCGCCTGCGCAAGGGCGATACCTTCCTGTTCGGGGGCCGTCTGCTGGAACTCGTGCGCGTGCACGAGATGACAGCCTATGTCCAGCCGGCCCGGCGCGCTAGCGGAGCGGTGCCACGCTGGCAGGGCGGCAAGATGCCGCTTTCGACCGAGCTGGCGGACGCCTCGCTGCGCGAACTCGAGGTCGCGCTGAAGGGCGAGGATCGATCTCCGGAAATGCGGCTCGCGCGGCCGCTGATCGAGCTGCAGGCGCGCTGGTCGGTGGTGCCGACGCGCGACACGCTGGTCGTCGAGTCGATGCGCTCGCCCGAGGGGCGGCACCTGTTCGTTTATCCGTTCGCGGGTCGCCACGCGCACATCGGCCTGGCGTCGCTGCTCGCCTGCCGCATCGGACAGGGGACGCCGTCGACGTTTTCGATCGCGATCAACGACTACGGCTTCGAGCTGCTGTCGCCGGTCGATATCGACTGGATGGGCGCCTGGCGGTCGCGCAAGGATGCGCTGCTCGGCGACACGCATCTCCTCGACGATGTCCTGGCGAGCCTGAATGCGGGCGAACTGGCGCTGCGCCGTTTCCGCGAGGTCGCCCGGATCTCCGGCCTCGTCTTCCAGGGTTTTCCGGGCGCACCCAGGTCGATGAAGCAGGTGCAGGCGAGTTCCGGGTTGTTCTTCGAGGTCTTTCGCAAGCACGATGCAGGCAACCGCCTGCTCGCGCAGGCCGAACGCGAGGTGCTGGAGCAGGAACTCGAGCTCGAGCGGCTGCGCCGCGCGCTGGCCCGCATGCGCGGCCAGCGCGTTGCCTATCGCCTGCTCAACCGGCCGACGCCGTTCGCCTTCCCGCTGATGGTCGAGCGTCTGCGCGAGCAGGTCACGACCGAAAAACTCTCGGCGCGCGTCGAGCGCATGCTGTCGGAACTGGAGCGCGCCGCGACGGAATGAAGTAAATCACGAGCGAGAAGTTATACAACATCTTGTGCCCACCGCGACGGATTCTCCAAATCTTGTACACCTTTCGTGGATCGTGTTGTGAGTGCAAGGCCGGGTTTCAGAGGAGAAGACGCGTTGTGAATGCGCAATTTCCCTCTGAAAAAGTCCCTTTTCCCTCTTGTATTTCGTTCCGTTTCGCTTAGGATCGCGCTCACGCAACGAGAGCGCTCTCCGTATTCCTCATTCGAGAACGCTGTCGCTGTGGCACTTAACTCTTTGAGGAGATAGTCGATGGCAACGAAGAAGGCGAAGAAGGCAGCGAAGAAACCGGCCAAGAAGGCACCGGCCAAGAAAGTAGCGAAGAAGGCTGCGAAGAAGGCTGCGCCGAAGAAAGCCGCCAAAAAGGTCGCAAAGAAGAAGGTAGCGCGCAAGCCGAACGCGGCCTTCATGAAACCGCTGATGCCGAGCGGCCCGCTCGCTGCGATTGTCGGCTCGGTGCCGATGCCTCGCACCGAGGTCACCAGCAAGATCTGGGCTTACATCAAGAAGAACAAGCTGCAGGACT
>DAINBQ010000071.1:0-13392 GCA_036732825.1 Burkholderiaceae bacterium
CGATCGCGCCATCGTGCGAGCTCCTGCTGCTCGTCGGCCGCGACGCGGCGCGGCTCGCGAAGCTCGAGCAGAAGATCTCGCGCCCGGGACTGCGCACTCGCATCGTGCTGGCCGACCTCACGACCGTCGCCGGCCGCGACGCCGTTGCGCGCGCTGCGGTCGAGCTGCCGGGCGGCGTCAACCTGCTGATCAACAACGCCGGTGTCAGCGAGTTCTCCTGGTTCGCCGACCAGAGCGAGGAAGCGGTCGCGCGCATCCTCGGCGTCAACGCGCTCGCGCCGATGCTGCTGACGCGGCGCCTGCTGCCGTCGCTGCAACTGCAGCCCGCGGCGACGATCGTCAACGTCGGCTCGATCTTCGGTTACCTCGGCTATCCCGGCTGCGCCGCGTACAGCGCGAGCAAGTTCGCGTTGCGCGGCTTCACCGAAGCGCTGCGCCGCGAACTGGCCGACGGGCCGGTGCGCGTGCTGCATTTCGCGCCGCGCGCGACGCGCACCGCGCTGAACAGCGACGCCCTCACCGCACTGAACGACGAACTCGGCGTCGCGATGGACGCGCCGTCGCAGGTCGCCGACGAACTCGTGCGCCTGCTGCGCCGGCCCGCGCGCGAACGGCTGCTCGGCATGCCGGAGAAGCTCTTCGCGCGCATCAACCAGTTGCTGCCGGCGCTGGTCGACCACGGGCTGCGCAAGCAGCTCACGCTGATCCGCGAGTACGCGCGTGGCCGCATCCCGCGGCCGGCGCATCCCGCCACGATTCATTCTTCCGAAGGAGGCCCCCTGTGATGCTGAAACCGTTGACCATTTTGATGCTCGCGCTGTCGGTGCTGGCAATCCTGGCCGCGCCGCTCGCGCGCGCCGGCATGGACGATGACGTCCGCCAGCTCCAGCGCGAGTGGGAGGAAGTGAAGTACCGCAAGCCGAAGGCGGACCAGGAGAAGGCCTTCGAGACGCTCGCGCAGACCGCGAGCACCGTGCGCGCGAAGTACACCGACCGCGCCGAAGCCGACATCTGGTACGGCATCATCGTTGCGAGCTACGCCGGCGCCAAGGGCGGACTCGGCGCGCTGTCACTCGCGAAGGACGCGAAGGCCGCCTTCGAGCACGCGCTCGCGGTCGACCCGAAGGCGCTCGCCGGCTCGGCCTACACCAGCCTCGGCTCGCTCTATTACCAGGTCCCCGGCTGGCCGATCGGCTTCGGCGACGACAAGAAGGCGCGCGAGATGCTCGAGGCCGCGCTGAAGCTGAACCCGGACGGCATCGATCCGAACTTCTTCTACGGTGACTACCTGTACCGCAAGGGTGACTACGCGAACGCGAAGAAGGCGCTCGAGCGCGCACTGAAGGCGCCCGCGCGGCCCGACCGCCCGCTTGCCGACGAGGGCCGGCGCAAGGAGATCGACGAGCTGCTCGCGAAGATCCGCGACAAGTCGAGCTGATCCTCCACTCGGGCGAGCACGCCGGGCGCGGGAGTATTCTCGCGCTCCTGGATTTCCCGCCCGCTTCCGTTCCCATCGTGCGCATTCTTCTCGTCGAGGACGACGACCTGCTTGCGGCCGGCATTCGCGACACGCTCGAGCGTGCGCTGTATGCGGTCGAGTGGGTGGCCGACGGCCCGCACGCGCTCGCCGCGCTGCAGACCAACACGTTCGACCTCCTGATCCTCGACCTCGGCCTGCCCGGGCTCGACGGCATCGAGGTGCTGAAACGCTTGCGCGCGGGCGGCACCGGCGCAGCCACCCCGGTGCTGATCCTGAGCGCGCGCGACGCCGCGCCCGCCCGCGTGCTCGGGCTCGATGCCGGCGCCGACGACTACCTGATCAAGCCGTTCGATGTCGACGAACTGCTCGCACGCGTTCGCGTGCTGCAGCGGCGCCAGCGCGGCGCCGCGGTCAACATCATCGAACACGGCCCGCTCCGGCTCGACCCACAGTCGCTCACGGTGACGATCGAAGGACGGCCAGTCGTGCTGCAGCGGCGCGAGTTCATGCTGCTCGCGCGGCTGCTGCAGAGCCCCGGCCAGGTGCTCTCGCGCACGCAGCTCGAGGAAGCCATCTATGGCTGGGACGCCGGCGTCGAGAGCAACACGGTCGACGTGCACATCCACAAGCTGCGCAGGAAGCTCTATCCAGAGGTGATCCGCACTGTGCGCGGCGTCGGCTACATCGCCGATCCGCCGCCGCCCTCGCTGTCCGCATGAGGCCGGCCGCATGAGCGCGGTCGAATGAACTCGCCCGCGACGCGCCCCGGGCGCTCGGTGCGCACCGTGCTGCTCGCCGGCACGATCGCGACGCTGCTCGTCGTGCTCGGCGCCACCGCGTGGCTCAGCTTCAAGGGCAGCGAGGAGGAAGCGCAGGAACTCTTCGATGCGCGACTCGCGACGTCGGCCCGCGTGCTCGAGGCTTTCCTCGCGCGCCAGGTCGAGCAGGCGACCATCACGTCGCCGATCGTGATCACGCTGCCCGGCCCGCTCGAGGCCGGCGGACACGACGCGCCGGGCCCGCTCGGCCACTACTACGAGACCAAGATCGCGTTCCAGGTGTGGAACGGCAACCGCGACCTGCTCGTGCGTTCGGCCTCGGCGCCAGCCGCACCGTTCGCGCCGCTCACGCCGGGATTCAGCGACCAGAAGTTCGAAGGCCAGCCATGGCGCGTGTTCACGTTGCGCTCCGGCCAGGTCTGGATCGAGGTCGCCGAGCGCGACGACGTGCGCAGTGAACTCGCGGAGAAGCTCGCGTTCGCGGCGGTGGTGCCGCTGATCGCCGGCACCGTCGTGCTGCTCGTGCTGCTTGGCCTGCTGATCGGCTACGGGCTCGCGCCGCTCGCGAGCCTGGCGGAGCAGATCGAGGCACGCCAGCCCGATGCGGTCACTCCGATCACGCTCGCGCGGGCGCCCGCCGAGATCGCGCCAGTCCTTACTGCGCTGAACGGCCTGCTGCGTCGGGTGCGAGATGCGCTCGAGCGCGAGCGTCGCTTCACCGCCGACGCCGCACACGAGCTGCGCACGCCGCTCGCGGCGCTAAAAGTGCATGCGCAGAACGTCGCGCGCGCGAACTCGCCCGCAGAGCGCCAGGCGTCGCTCGACCGGATGCTCGCAGGGCTCGACCGGACCGTGCACCTGGCCGGACAGATGCTGGCCTATAGCCGCGCCGCCGCGGCCGGAGAACCCGCACATGCAACGGTGCAGTTGCGTCCGCTGGTCGCCGAAGCGGTCGAGACCCTGCAGCCGCGCATCCGCGAACGTTCGCTGCGCGTCGACGTCGCGTGCGACCCGAAGAATGACGCCATCGAGATCCGCGGCGAGCGGCAGCAGCTCGGCAGCCTCGTCAGCAACCTGCTCGACAACGCGGTACGTTATGCGCCCGAGGGCGGCACGATCGAGGTCGCGCTGCGACGCGCGGGCAACGAAGTCTCGCTCACCGTGACCGACGAAGGGCCGGGCATCCCGCCCGAGCTGCGCGAGCGCGTGTTCGAGAGCTACTACCGCATGCCGGGCTCCGCCGGGTCAGGCAGCGGCCTCGGCCTCGCGATCGTCAAGGAAGTCGCGCTTGCGCACGGCGCGCGTGTCGAGATCGGCGCAGGGCCGGGCGGAAAGGGAACCCGCGTCGTCGTGCAGTTCAGGCCGGCCTAGCGCCGTGTGCGCTCAGCGCCCCCGCGGGTAATACCCACCACCCCGATAGCGATAGTCAGGGCCCGGCGCCACGATGACCGCCGGCGGCGGTCTGCGGTATCCGTGGCCATGGCCGTAGCCATATCCGTAGCCCGGGTACGCCGGCACGACTACGCAGCCGGACAAAGCCGTCACACCGGCAGCGAACGCGATGACAGCCAAAAGTCGCTTCGACATACGAGCCTCCTGGAGCAATGGACCGACGTCGAACGGCGTCAGTAGCTCTAGAACGGCTTAGCGCGGCGGGGTGCCGACCCGTAAGTCGTTACCAGCGGTAACAGCGACGCAAACGCGGGACCGCTCAACCAAATTCGACGCCCGGACCGCGGCTCGATGATGGTCAATAATGCTTCGCACGCAGTCAGTGGCTGCGTTCATATAAAAGAGGAGACAAAGATGGTGACAAGAACCGCAGTGGTGGCGGCGGCGCTGCTGTCGCTCGCCGCATGTCAGACCACGAGTACCACAACGACCGCGCCAGCCGCACCCGCAGCGCCAGCGGCCGCCGCGGCGGCGCCCCCGCCCGCGTGGCAGCAAGGCCGCACCGCGGATCAGGCGAGTTCGAAGCTCGCGCCGCACGCCGGTCGGATGACGGCCACCCCCGCGAGCGAGATCCCGATCGCCAACTTCAAGCTGCCGCCCGGTTTCAAGGCGGAGATCTGGGCCACCGGCATGCCAGGGGCACGTGCGATGGCGCGTGGCGACGGCGGCAAGATCTATATCGGCACGCGGGGCATCGGTCGCGTGTACGAAGTCACCGACACCGGCGCACAGCGCACCAGCCGCGTCGTCGTCGACAAGCTGGTGCAACCGGCCGGCGTCGCCTTCAAGGACGGCTCGCTATACGTGATCGCGATCGACAAGGCGCTGCGCTTTGACGGCATCGAAAAGAATCCGGCGGTAGCACCGGTCGACATGACGGCCGCATTCAGGCTGCCCAAGGAGCAGCACCACAACTGGAAGTACATCGCGTTCGGGCCCGACGGCAAGCTGTACGTGCCGTTCGGCGCGCCCTGCAACATCTGCGAGCCGCCGTCCAAGGAGTACGCGCAGCTCCGCCGCTACAACGCCGACGGCTCCGGCATGGAAGTGATCGCCACCGGCATCCGCAACACGCAGGGCTTCGCCTGGCACCCGGTGACCAAGGAACTGTGGTTCACCGATCACGGCCGCGACTGGATGAGCGACGACGGCCCCGAGGACGAGCTCAACCGCATTGCTGCCACCGGCGCGAACTTCGGCTTCCCGTACTGCCATGCGAACGGCGTGGCCGACAAGGACATCAAGAAGGCGAACCCCTGCGAAGGCGTCACGCTGCCGGTGACGACGATGGGCCCGCACGCCGCGGTGATGGGCGTGCACTTCTATACCGGCACCATGTTCCCGGCCGAGTACCGCAACGTGATGTTCGTCGCCCGCAAGGGGTCGTGGAACCGGACCAAGAAGTTCGGCTACGACGTGGTGACGGTGCGCCCCGCCGCTGACGGCCGAAGCGCAAAGATCGAGCCGTTCATGACGGGCTTTCTCAACCCGCAAACGGACGCTTTCACCGGCCGCCCGACCTACATGCTGCAGCTGCCCGATGGCTCGCTGCTCGTGTCCGACGAACAACTCGGCGCCATCTATCGCATCACGTATGGGCGTTAGACGCCCGGCAGCGGCGGGGTTGGTGACGAGACTCACAGCCGCCTCGCTGCTACTGATGATGACGCCCGGCCAGGTACCGGCGCAGCCCCCGCCCGCGATACTGGCGAGTTGCGCCGCGTGCCACGGCCCGGGCGGCAACTCGCAGATCGCGCAGACTCCTTCGCTCGCCGGCCAACCGAAGCTCTTCGTCGAGAACCAACTGGTGCTGATCCGCGAAGGCCTGCGCGAGGTCGCGCAGATGAAGGACCTCATGGCCGGCATGAGCGACGAAACCATCATCGCGCTGGCGCGACACTTCGCCGCGCAGAAACCCGCGCCGAAAGCCTTGCCGGTGAACCAGGAGAAAGCCCGCCTCGGCGCCGCGACGGCCGGCAAGATGCTGTGCGGCACCTGCCATCTGCCCGACTACGCCGGACAGAAACAGGTACCGCGCCTTGCCGGCCAGGACGAGGCGTATCTCTTGCAGTCAATGAAGCAGTTTCGCGATAACCCCGGGCCGGGCCGCGACACGATCATGGCCGCGTCGCTCTATGGACTGAGCGACGCGGACCTGACCAACCTGGCGCACTACCTCGCGACCTTCAGGCCGTAGCCCTCAGTGCGAGTTCGGCGCCCGGAGGCCCTAGCTGCCGGCGATTACGCCGCTGCTTTGCGAAGCGGACGCTTCTCGGGAAGCGGCAACACGGCCCGACGGGCCGCAACTGCCTCCCGCGCGATGTTCCGTATCGCGCGCAGTACTGCACGGAGCGCCTCTTCCATCGAGCCGCGGACCACTTTCGCCGCGGTCATCGTCTCTTGCATCGTGTGGCGGGCAAACTTGCCAGCGGTGCGCGCAACTACATGAACCTGCCGCTCGACCTCGGTGACCCTGGTTTCCGCTTCCGTGGCGGCTGTGTGGGTCATCTCGGCAACCGGCATGCGCCTTGTCGCCGTCCGCCTTCTCGTCGTCGTGCGTCCCTTGACCATACATCCTCCTTCTCATCTGCCTTGCTGCCGATCGCATCCTGCGTCGGTTGATTACAGTGTGCGCAGCGCTCGGCCGCGCGTTGTGCCAGGCATCAGAGGATGTGAATTGAAGGTGGAACCTTCTAAATGGGCGGGGCCGGCTCGTGGCCCAGCGCACAGACTGCCCACTGCAATTGCACTATCTTCGTCCGAGGTTGGCACGTTGCCCTCGCTCGGGCCTGAGCAACGCGCAGTTCAAGGGGCAGGAGCATGCCGTTCCAGGACTTGTACCTACAAAAGCGCATTGCTGCCGCAGATGCTGTGCGTCAGGTGCGCGACGGCGACTTCATCATCGTGCCGACCGGTGTCGGCGAGCCGCCGACACTGCTGACGGCGCTTTCGGAGCAACGCCGCGATTTCCACGACGTCAAGGTGGCGCAGATCCTCGCCATCCGCAAGTTCGACTACATCGACGCTGCGACCGCGGATCATGTTCGCCACGTTGCCTTCTTCTACGGCGGCGCCACCCGCGCCGGCGGCCAGGCAGGCTGGATCGATTTCATTCCCAACTACTTCTCGGATATCCCGCGCCTGATCGAACGCGGGCAGATTCCCGCCGACGTCGTATTCAGCATGGCGTCGCCGATGGACGCCCACGGCTATTTCTCCCTAAGTCTGGGTGCCGACTACACGATGGCCGCCGTCGCCAAGGCCCGCGCGGTCGTGCTCGAGGTCAACCCCAACGTACCGTTTGCCTTCGGCAACTGTCATGTGCACGTCTCGCAGGTCACCGCGTTGGTCGAAAGCAGCGAGCCGGTGCTCGAAGTCGGGCTGCCGAAGATCGGCCCGGTGCAGGAGGCCATCGGCAAATATGTCGCCGACCTGATCGACGACGGTTCGACGCTGCAGATCGGCTACGGCGGTATCCCCGACGCCGTGGTCATGCAACTCACGCACAAACACGACCTCGGCATCCACACCGAGATGATCGGCGACGGCATCCTGACGCTGATCGAGAGCGGCGCCATCACCAACCGGTGCAAGAACTACCTGCCGGGAAAGATGATTGCGACCTTCGCTCTCGGCTCCAACAAGCTCTACCGCTTCATGGATCGCAACCCGGTTTTGGAAATCCATCCGGTGGACTTCACCAACGATCCATCGCACGCGGGCCTGAACGAAAACCTGGTCGCGATCAACGCCGCCTTGCAGATCGATCTACTGGGCCAGTGTGGCTCCGAGAGCCTCGGTCATGTTCCCTATTCGGGTACGGGGGGTCAGTCCGACTTCGTGCGCGCCGCAAACTTGTCGCGCGGCGGCAAGGCGTTCATCGTCGTACCCTCGACCGCCAAGAACGACACCATTTCGCGCATCGTGCCGACGCTCGCTCCTGGCACCCACGTCAGCACGAGCAAGAACGATGTCAACTACGTCATCACGGAGTACGGCGTTGCCCAATTGCGCGGCAAGTCGGCCAAGCAGCGCACGCGTGAACTGATAGCCATCGCACACCCGGCATTCCGCGCCGAACTCACCGAGCAGGCCAAGTGCATGAAGATGCTCTGACGCGGAGCGGCGCGCAGATCCGTTTGATCTGCGCGCCGCTTCCGTACCCGGGGCGCTACTGACCTGCGATCTCGAGTTCGCCGGTCGTGCTGCTGGTGCGGGTCGCATCCAGGTCGTTGGTGGCCAGACTGCCCACCACGCCGCGTGCATGCACGGCCGTGGGCACGGCGGGAGGCACCGCCACCAGGCTGTAGAACGCAGCAGCGTCGATCAGGTTGCCGTCGGCATCGCGATACCGCGAGCTGGCGCCGGTTATCACCTTGAAGCCAGCAAGCGTCAGCTGCACCGTCGGCGTCTTCGCGTCGGCGGGGCCTTTGACCACGACCAGCGGGTCGGCATCCGTGCGCTCGATCCAGGCGGCCGTCAGCGCCCCGCCCGCATCCCGCCAACCCTTGACCTCGAGCCGGTCACCGGAGTTCAACGCTGCCAGCGCAATCGCGCGCGGCTGCATAGAGAACGATCCGCTGCGGTCGAGCACGATGGTGTCGGCAGTCAGCCGGAACGGTTGCCCGAGCAGCGTCACCGTGCTGGCGGTCGCATCCTTGGATTGCAGACCGGCCTCTACGCGCACATTGGTCGGCAGCTTAAGTACCAGCCGCGCGGCCATGAGCACGCCGTTGACGATCGGCCCCTCGGCTTCGACCCGCACGCCGTCGGCGACATCGGCCGCGGTGCCGTTGCGGATCACGGCACTGGCAGCGTTCACGACCCGCGTGGCGACCTTGAAGTTCGAGATCGACACGAAGTCGGTCACGTAGCCCTCCACTTCGACTGCCGTGCCGTCGGGCCAGTGGATGCGATCGCGATCACGATCCCGCAGCCGGTCGGCCGTCAGCAGCCCATTGGCGAGCTGCTTGCCGCTTGCCTCGACCGTCATGCCGTTGGCCAGGCCCGCTGGCCGCTGGGCGGCCGCGACGCCGGAGAAATTCACCGTCAGCGCTCCGATCGTGCAGGTGCCCGCGGCAAGGTTCAGGTTGGCGACCTGCCCCTTGACCTCGACCGTGTCGACGCCATTGGCAAAGGTGCGCAGGCGTTCCATGCGCGTGGCCTGGACCCGGTTGTGGGCCGGATCGGGCAGGCAACTGACCTCGACCAGATCTCCAATCGCGAAGGCGTTCATGTCGCGCTGCGTGACGCCGTCGAACACGGTGCCGTCATCGACATGGACGGTCTGGCCCATCACCTCGACCGTGTTCTGCACCCGGTTCATCGCGGTGATCGGTCCCTCCATGCAGTCGTTGTACTGGATGCTGTCGGCCACCGCAGTGCCATCGGAGCGGATGCGGGCGCGCACCTGCACCGTCATGCCGATGCGCAGGCGGTCACGAGTCATCACCGCATCGTCCATCGTGATCGCTGCGGCCGAGTCGTCGAGCCGAATCCCGTTGACGACCACGCTGCCGAAGCCGGTGATCGGCCCGACCACCGTGGTGGGGGTGTCCGTCGCGAGTGCCGTCATCGGCGAATCGTCGTCGCTACCTCCGCATGCAAACAGCAGCGGAACAACAACGACCATCAGTGCGTTGCCCAGAAACCGGGTGTTCATTGCTGACCTCCTCGCATCACCATCGTGCGTAGAACTCTGCTCGCCCCACCTGAAGCGGACCTGAAGCGCGCGCCTTTGCGTGATGCGTCAGTCCACGTTGGTTTGACATAGATGAACAAGCCTGCACAAATGGCCTGTCCGTCTGGCAGCAACGGCGGGGGCGGGCAAGGCTGTGACTGGCCTCGCCGGGAGTGAGAGCGACTAGGGAGTGCCGCTCTCGAGGATTCTCGACAGAAAGGTCGGAAGGCTTACGGCTGACGCTCGCGGATCAGCACGCCGGTCGTCGAGATCCGGACGTCGAGCTCCGCGGGCTCGGTGACCGGCACGAACGAGGCCGAGCCGTACTCGGCGTCGAGCAGCGGCGCGAGGAACGTATAGCGCCGGCGCAGGTTGAAGAGGTCGATCGGCTTGTCGGTGCCGAGCGCGTGTACGGTGCGCGGCGACACCTGTTCGTCTTTCAGCGAGTGATACCGGCCCGCGATGCGGTCGAGCTCGTAGGCGGTGTGCAGCCCCAGCAGGTTGGCGACCGGCTTCCACTTCAGGATGTGCGCGTCGACGTAGATCTCGTCGCCCGCCAGCTCGTACGTCGACTCGCGGCCGTCCGGGAAGCGCAGCGTGGCGCTGAATTTCTGCGGGCCCACCGGCTGCACATGCACCTGAGCCGCCACCGCCTCGTGCGTCAGTGCCCGGTAGCCCACCGTGCCCAGGCCGACCGCCGAGGCGAACGCGGCGATCAGGATCGCCACCACCCCCGCCAGCAACCGCAGCAGAAACCGGAACGGGCGAATCTTGAACAGCGCAACCAGGCTCGCGATGAGCAGCAGCAAGCCGAGCAGGCTGAAACCGGCGGCGGCCAGCAGCCACGGGGAGGCGAGGATGTCGTTGATCGTCATGCTTGTGCTATCCGCGGCGACAGTATCGCCGCTCCACACGCTGAGAAATCTTCGAATCAGCGTCTCGCTTTGCGGGCGAGCCAGCCGGCCAATTCTGCCTCAGAGTCGTCGAACTCGCGTTCGCGCGCAGGCGCGTACTGCTCCACCAGCAGCGAGACAGCCGGGCGCAGCAACAGACCTTCGGGCGTGGTTTCGGCAATCAGCCGGTCTTCAGCCTTGAGAACCAGCGCATTACGAATCCTAGCCGGCAGCGTGACCGCGCCGCGGCTGTTGATGACGACGGTTGCCTTCATGCGATGCAGGATGGCAGAAAGTCGGTGACCCGGCCAGCGGCGCCGAGAGCAGAACCCGACTTGCGCGAAAGTGATCAGCGCGGAGCACGAAGCAGCTCCGGATGTTCCCGACGCAGCCAAGCCTCGAGCGTTGTCAGCAGTTCCTTCGCCTGTCTAATCGCTTCGGCCGCGGCGCTCACTTCAAGCGCAGCCCCGGTGTAGTCGTTCTGGTTGCGCTTTTTCCTCAGTGCATCGAGCACGATCCACGTGTCATTGCTCACGCCCAACGTCAATGGCAACGACTGGATCATCGTCTGATGGTGTCCCGGAGCGCTGGTCGAA
Source organism: Burkholderiaceae bacterium (assembly GCA_036732825.1). Taxonomy (GTDB): domain Bacteria; phylum Pseudomonadota; class Gammaproteobacteria; order Burkholderiales; family Burkholderiaceae_F; genus DAINBQ01. The sequence goes on from DAINBQ010000071.1 coordinate 10,881, forward strand.
GGTCGAAAGCCACTGGCCAGCATGGCCACCAGCGCGCATTGCATGATGCCTTTGTACGCGCAGTCGAATCGTGTTTCCGTACTGTTGTCGATGCGGGCCGCGTCGGTCAGGTTGCGCCGCACGGCGGCCATGAGCCGCTGCACTTCGTCAGCGGTTGGACTATGCGGCTTTAGCTGCCCGATTCTTGCCAAGTTCTGCAAAGACATCATCGTCTCCGATCAGCCAGATCTTTTGCGAATTGGCCACCGACAGCGCGAAGCCATCGCGCGCGCGCCACTTGCGCACGAATTCCGCGACGGTCATGACCGTGGGGTTGATCACGCGGTTGACCTTGGCCTGCGCGGGGTGCAGCGCCTTCACGACGGCGGTGAACCCCGCATCGCCCAGCACCATCACATCGACGTCGCTCTGCGCCGAGGCCGTACCGGAAGCCATGGACCCGTAAACGAACGCGACGCGCACGCGGCCGGCGAGAGGCGCCAACGCAGACCGGAGCACATCGGCCAGCCCCAACGTCTTGCGCAACAGGCCCGCAAGCTCTTCGTAGATGGGACAACTGCGATCGGCCGAGTAGAAAACCTGCCGGCCCGCCTCGCGCCGCACCAGCACGCCGAGTTCCGCCAACGCGCGCAGCTCCCTGTGCAGGGTGCCTGCAGAGATTCCCGTGACGCGGGCGATTTCTCGGACGTGCATTTCCACCTCCGGCCGCAGCAACAGCGCGGCGAGGATGGCGGCGCGCGACGCGCCGAGCAGCTGGATGGCTAGCGAGCTCATGTTCTCAAAGCGGCTACAAATGTAGCTATTTTGAGAACGCCCCGCAAGCTGGCAGGCACATCCTCGGGCCTCTGCAGAGGAAGACCAAAGTAAGGCTAGCGGTGACTGGGAAGCAGGCCTGCCGCGGGCGTCAGCGCCTCGCCTTGTGGGCGTGCCGGCTTGGGCCTTCGGGGCCAGCCAGCCGGCTAACTCGGCTTCGACCGTATCGAACCCGGGGTCACCGGGGGTGGGTCGTCTGTGTGTGCCTGCGGCCGACGCAGGCGATGGACAAGCGTCCGGCGAGTCGTATGCTGCCTCGGGCGTGCATTGGCACGCACGACCGGGCCATTGCCCGGGACCCAACAAGAAGCAAGGAGACGATCGATGAGAGTCATCCAAGTTGCACTGCTGAGCGCCGTGGCGGTTCTGGCGGCGTGCGCCGCACCGATGCAGACGCCGGGCAAGCCGGAGTTCATGGTGGTCGGTCTCGACAACAAGGCGACCTGGGGCGAGGACGGCAAGCTGCAGATGACGGCGCCGGGCAAGGACCTGGTGGCGATCGTCGACATCGGTACCGACCCCGCCAACCCGAAGGTCGTGACGACCCTGCCGCTGGCGAACTCGATCTTCGGCCCACCCACCAACCTCGCCATCACGCCCAACGGACAGCTCGCGCTGGTGGCCAATTCGGTGGAATGGGTGGCCGACGGCGCCGGCTGGAAGTCCGCGCCCGACAACAAGCTCTACGTCATCGACCTCACGACCAGCCCCCCGCGGCTGATCGACACGGTGACCGTCGCCCGGCAGCCCTCGGGCATGTCGATCAACCGCGCCGGCGACCTGGTGCTGATCGCCAACCGCGCCGACAACTCGATCAGCGTGCTGTCGATCGCCGGCAAGCAGGTCAAGCTGGTCGAGAACGTCGTCATCGGCGAGCACGTCGCCCACGTGGCGTTCACGCCCGACGGCAAGCGTGCGCTCGCCGGCAAGTTCCCCGGTCACAAGGTGGCGATGCTCGAAGTCAATGGGCAGAAGGTGACCTACCCGAAGCGCGACGTCACGGTCGGGCTGTGGCCGTACAACTTCGACATCACGCCCGACGGCAAGCTCGCGCTGACAGCAGACAACGGCAACAACGGCGCCTCCGACGGCCACATCGACACCGTCTCGGTGATCGACCTCGAGGCCACTCCCGAGCGCGTGATCGACAAGGTGGTGGTCGGCGACGCTCCGGAGGGCATCGCCATCAGCCCGACCGGCCGGCTTGCGGTGGCCGTTCTGCTGCGCGGGTCCAACAACGCCAGGAACGCTTTCTTCTACAACCGCAACGGCAGCGTCGTGGTGCTCAGGATCGACGGCAAGAAGGTCACCAAGGTCGGCGAGGTCGAGGTGCGCGGATTGCCGGAGGGCGCCGTGTTCAGCCCGGACGGGCGATGGCTGTATGTCGGCAACTTCCTCGATTCCGACATCTCCGTTCTGCGCGTCGACGGCGACACCGTCACCAATACGGGAACGCTCGTGCAGTTGCCCGGACGGCCGGCGTCGATGCGGGGAAGAACGCAGTAGCTTCTGGTACTTGAAGGCACGGACTCTCGCGGCAGCGGCGGGCGCGGCGCCCGCCGCCGGCTGCAGGCGGCGGGGTATCGGGCTGCGATCGTGGTGGCAGCTCCGGATGGATCCAATCCAAAGTCGCCTGGGTCAGTGGACGACGGTACCTACGCCAGGCGGATCCGCCGAGTCACCTGGCCGTTGCTCTCCC
>DAINBQ010000072.1:0-4626 GCA_036732825.1 Burkholderiaceae bacterium
GAGATCCGTCCGGACGTCGTCTTCTGGCCGAAACGAACCTCGTCACTTCCGCGTCCAGCCGTAACGTCGACCCGAGGCACCGACTTCCCCTGGCACCGGGTCATCTACGACGACGACGCGTTGCTTGGTCATCCCAACCCCGCAATGGTGTCTGCTTCGGTGTGATTCTGGGGCTGCGGGGTGGCGACCGTTAGTGGCCGTCTGTTGTCTTAAGGGAGTTTCGCGGGTCCTCAAACCATCAACCGAGGTGCGATCGTCGATCTTGCGAGGAACGGCCGTGGAACGCTGCCCTGCGTACGGTTCGCCCCTTCGAAAGGGACGACCATGCGCAACTCGCTTGAACAGCAATACGTAGCACGCCACGCCTCGGCTGGAGGTTCCGGCTGCGCCGCCCGGTGCACCGCGTCGGCGACACGGGTACAGCTTGCAACTGGGCGCCGCAGTGCCAATGAGGCCAACATCGCGTCGGGTGGCGAACATGAAGCGACGGCGTTGCGCGCGCCTACCGTCGGCGCCTTCGGCGTTGCTGCGCTTTCCCGCACCGCGGACTCCATCCCATCGAGCGCTATGCATATCGGCGCAGCCGCCAGCAGCACGTCGAAGGCGCGCGAGCCCGGCGTTGGCGCCTTGCCGTCGATCAGTCGCTGGCCTTCGATCCACCTGTTCCCGATTCCGAAGCTTGCCGGCGCCGCATCCGTCGCGCTGCGGCAGATCCGGGCCGACGACGCGGCAGCCCTGCAGGACTTCGTCCGCGCCCTCTCGCCGGCATCGCGTCGGCTGCGCTTCCATGCTGCTCTCAGCGAGCTGCCGGGGGTCACGCTGCAGGCGCTGACCCGCGTCGATCAGCGTGCGCACGTCGCCTTCGTGCTCACGTCCAAGGAACGCGGGACAGAGCGGATCGTCGGCGAAGCCCGCTATGTCGTGTCCGGCGAAGCGGAGACGGCCGAATTCGGCATCGCGGTGGCCGACGGCTTTCGTGGCCTCGGCCTGGCGGACAGGCTGCTGGCCGCGCTCGTCGACACGGCTCGTGCCGCCGGACTACGCTGGCTGGTCGGCGACGTGCTGGCCGACAACTCGCGCATGCTCGCCTTCGTGCGCCGCTGCGGTTTTGCCGAGACGACGCGCGGCGTGGAGCCCGGGCTGGTTCGCGTGGAGCGCTGCGTCGACCGGCCATTGGTTCCGGCGCAGGCAGCCGAATCCTTGACGGGAACGGTACGCCGCCGGGTCCGCCGTGTGCTGACTGCGCTGACGCCTTCGCCGCGCGGAGCTGCGCCGGCATGCGAGCCGTTCTGATGCGGGTCGCCGAGATCGCGCGCAACTTGCGTGTCCCGCGAGACGCTCTACATCAACTTCGGCTCGCGCGGCCTGCCGGGTTCAGAATTTGTAGAGCTTTCCGACGGCCGATGGCACAACCGCATCGCCGAAACTGCTTGCCAGCGCGCCTATCGCGCGCCAGCCGGTGCAATGGGCCGCAGCAATTACCGAGAGGTCAAACTCGCGCATTGACTCGACCGTATCGGGGATCACGCGCTCGTTTGTTCCGGAAAGATGGAAGCCGCCCAGCACGCCGTACAGGGGCAACTCAGGAAAGCAGCCTCGGGCGTGCTTGAGCACGTTAACCACACCCGCATGCGAGCAGGCAGTGAAGACCACGAGCCCCTTGTTCTTGACCGCCACTGCGACGAAGCGCTCGTCCATGATGAGCGGGTCCGGCTCCCAGCCGCTGCCGTCGGGTGTCTTGCGATGCTGGCCTGGCAGTCCAACTTCGAACGCCGTCACGCGGGGAATTTCACCGCTTACATAGACAAGGTCGTCGAGCACCGACTGCGGCTGCGTCGAGTGGACAACTTCCGCCCCATGCTGCGTCAGCTGCGCGGCGCTTGGCACATCCTCGAACATCCGAAAGGAGCCGTCGGCAGCCTTCGTCGCGCGGGTTCGGTACATGTCTGGGTGCATGTAAGTCGGCACGTCGCGGCCGCCGTTGCGCTGCCGAATCATCTGTAGCGCGCGCAACATGGCGCCGCAGTGGTCCCAGTGGCCGTGCGACAGCACAATGCCCTCAACGCTCGAGACGTCAAAGCCCAACCGTTCGACATTGCGCTCGAACACCACTTCATCCGGCCCGGTATCGAACAGCAGCGTGCGGGCGTGCGCGCCACGCCAGACGGTGATTGCGCACGACAGGCCGTGGGCGGCGCAGCACAGGCAACGGCCCGAGATCGCGCGCATTCCGCGCGTCCACAGGCGTGGCCACTCGTTCTCGACGAAGAGCGGCGTCGACGAAAGGTTATCGGTGACGTTGTCGACCAGAACAAGAACCTCGACCCGGTCTGCCTCCACAAGACTTGACACAGGTCCTCCCAAGAGCAGTCGACTGTTGGTTGTGGCGCCGCCTTATGGATTGTGGCTGCTTCGGGGAGGTTCAGGAAGGTGCAAGGAACGTCCAGAATCCTAGATCTTCCTCTCTCGCCCAGCCCAGTACGGCTCGCGCATCTCCCGCTTGAGCGTCTTGCCGGCCGCACTGCGTGGGAAGTCCTTCATGATCACGACTTCCGACACGCGCTGGTAGCGGGCAGCGACGCGTTCGTTGATCCACGCGCGCAGCTCGCCGATGGTGGCGGTCGCCTCTTCGCGGAGTATTACCGCCGCAACCGGCGTCTCGCCCCACTTCTCGTGCGGTACGCCGAACACCGCGACCTCGCGGATCGCGGGGTGGTGCGCGGCGATCTCCTCGACGTCCCTGGGGTACACCTTCATCCCGCCCGAGTCGATCATGTCCTTCTTGCGGTCGACCAGATGGAGGAACCCGTCGTCGTCAACGAAACCCATGTCGCCCGAGTAAAGCCAGCCGTCGCGGATCGCCTGCGCCGTCAGGTCGGGACGCTTGTAGTAGCCCTGCATCAGGATCGGACCGCGGCCGACGATCTCGCCGATCTCTCCAACCCCAAGGTCGCGTCCCTCGGCGTCAACGATGCGCATCTCGAAATACTGTTGCGGTCGGCCGACGGAGCCTGACTTACGCTCCGCTTCGTCGCGGTCGAGGATCGTGACGAAGCCTTCCGTGAGGCCGTACAGCTCGTAGAAGCGATGGGGCAGGTCGGCATTGAGCCGATCCTTGTGCTCCTGAAGCAGCGGGGCGCCCAGCGAAAGAATGCACTCGAGCGATGCGAGCCGCTCGGGGTGGTACTGCCTTGAGCCGAGGATAGCGATGATCTGCGATGGCACGAGCATGATGTGTGTGATGCGCTCGCGCTCGATCGTCGCGATCGTTTCCTCGGCGTCGAACTGCTGCAGCAGCACGTAGGTTCCGCCGAGGTAGAACGTGGGCATCAGAGTCACGTAGGCGCCGTTGAAGACAATCGCCCCGGCGTGCAGCGTGCGCGACTCGGGCGTCATCCGGTACGCGCAGGCCATCAACAGGCAATACATCGAGCGCACGAAATGGCTGTGCATGATGCCTTTCGGCAGCCCGGTCGTACCACTCGTGTACATGATGTTGAAGAGTTCATCGGGACCGCAGCGCTGCGCGACGAACCTGCTGTCCTGCGCCGCCGCGAGCGCCCGATAGTCGCCGAAGTCGCCCGCCGCACCGTCGATCAGCAGCACGCGTCCGGGCAGAAGTGGCGCGATGTCGGCCCGGATTGTCTCGAGGGCCGGCAGCATCGAGCGCTGGCTTATGAGGCACTTTGCGTCCGAGTCGCGCAGCAGCGTCGCCAGGCCCGCGGCCATCAACAGCGGCGAAAGCGGGACCAAGGCCGCTCCAATGGCCGGCACCGCCCAGATCAGTTCCAGCGCCTCGCACGAATTGCCGAGGACCGTGGCAACTTTGTCGCCTTTGCCGATTCCGAGCGAGCGCAGCAGGTTGGCCGCGCGTGCGACGCGCGCGCCGAACTGTGCGTACGTGAGCCGTTCGTTGCCGATCACGACGGCAGTCGCGTTCGGTCGGTAGCGCGCGTGGTGCGCGATCAGCGTGGCGAGTTCCAGCATCTACTTTTCGCTAGCGAGCTCGATACCACGAGGCGACTGATTGACGGCGGAGATCTCCGCTGTTGGGCAAGTCAGAACCGATCCGAGACGATAGTTTCTGGCCGCCTTCAGCCGACGCCTTGAGATTCCGATCTGAGTTTTCGGACCAACTGAAACGCTCCGATACCCAACAGAGCAACACTCAGCCAGCTAAACACCTCACCGGCTGCTGGGGCTCCCAAGAGAGCACGGCAAACGATCGAAGCAGCTGTCGCGAGACAGAAGCCCGCGAGCAGCCATTGCCTTCGCCATGCCATGTAAGGAGCGCCGAATGCGACCGCAGCCAACGCGATGAGGGGTCCTACGTCCACATTCGCCTCCAAGTTTGGACGTTCAACGGCAAGTCTCGGTCAGGCAGTTGGCACGGTCAACAGGTGTCCGCTTCCGGGCGGTTTTCATGTTGATCAGCCAAGTCAGCACGCGGCCGTGATGGGCCGGTCGCTCAGAACCAATGATCTGCAACGCATCGTCCAGAAGTTGTTCACTCACCCGCCCGCCGCGAGGCCGTCGCGCCACACATTGCTATGCCGGCGCCGGCACGAACCGGTGCAGCGAGTCGGCGGCGCCGCATTGCACGACCCCGTAGCTCGACTCGGGCAC
>DAINBQ010000072.1:4726-13375 GCA_036732825.1 Burkholderiaceae bacterium
GGTGCAGCGAGTCGGCGGCGCCGCATTGCACGACCCCGTAGCTCGACTCGGGCACCTCGTTCCAGACGCCCTTCAAGTCACCAAGCGGTTCGGACACAATCACCCGCGCATCGTCGCAGTAGCCGGCGAAGTCCGGGTTGTCAGGGTAGGTCGCCCGCAGCGTAGGAACGTCGGTGCTGAAGAAGAGCGACGGCGAGTCGCCCTCGCTCGAGTACCGGAAGGCCCACAGCCGCACGCCATCGGAGGTCGCCACACTCATCCGGATCGGGTGCTCGACGCCGTGCCCGCGTCCGATCGCCTCGATCCGGTGCACCGCCCGTGCAACAGCGCCGGGAGGGTCGGTCTCAAGGCCGAGGGTCAGCGCGAGGTAGAAGAAAAGCTCCGAGTCGGTCGAGCCTTCGATGAAGGGATACAGCGCCGGCGCGACGTCAAAGGCGAGTTCGCGCTTGATGCGCGCGAACTCGCGAATGAACCCGTTGTGCATCCACAGCCAGCGGCCGTACCGGAACGGGTGGCAGTTCGTCTTCTGCACCGGCGTGGCGGTCGCCGCCCGGATGTGAGCGAAGACGAGGCGCGTGCGGATCGCGGCGGCAAGCTCGCGCAGGTTGCGGTCGCTCCAGGCCGGCTCGATGCTGTGGAACAGCGCCGGTGCCTCACGCTCTCCGTACCAGCCAAGGCCGAAGCCGTCGCCGTTGGACACCGTCGCGCCCATTGTCGCGCTCAGGCTCTGCGCGATCAGCGAGTTCTTCGGCGCGAGCAGCAGGCGGTCGACGTCGACCGGTGAACCGGAATACGCGAGCCAGCGGCACATTGGCGGCCTCCCAGGGTTCGGTTGTCCTCAAACGATGCCTGAAAAAACGCAGCGCGACGCATCGGCTCGGACCAAACGCCCCCACGCGCCGCGAACTGCTCAGGCTTGGCGATCTCTTCGAGGCCGCACAGGGTTCCATAGAACGCGCGCGGCCGCCGCCTCGCCGCGCGGCATGGCGACGTGAACATGATCGAGCGCGGTGGCCTTGGCCATGGCGGCAATGGCTGAATCTGGCCGACTGCCGCGCTCACGACACACAGCGGTCCGAGCTCAAGAGTTTGCGGCTTCTCCGCCGTCCCGAAAAGACGGTATACGTGCGAGTAGCCGCTCATGTCGTAACTCATGCTCCCCTTCAGGAATTGCCGAACGGAGCGAATACCGATGGCTTCGGTAGCGCAAGATGGCGATGCTTAAGAAAGCTCGAGACGGCTCTTATTCGCGCAGAATCGCGACAATTGCTGGCATCTAGAGGAGGCGAACATGGACATGACGCTAAGGCTGCTGGCAAGTTTGGCCATCTACGTGATTGCAACTGGTACTGCGATCGCTACCGACCTCTACCCTTGGGGTAATCACGCGCCGCCGTTTAGGTTCTTGTTCGGCAACGAGATCGACACGCACCAGCAAACACGACTAACACGCCACCGCGACCTATTCGGCTTCTTCTATGTGCACTTCACCGGCGTCGTCACGAAGGACCGCTACGGTGTTGCAACGCATGTCGACTGCAACACGGTGCCGGATTGCACTGTCGGCTGGACCCTGAACGGCCACCAAGTGAATGCGACGTTTCTCTACCACGCGACGCCTGACCACCCGGTCTACCTTGTCGCGAGGCCAGATATTCCACAGCCTGGCGCATATGCGCACTTTCACTGGCTCGGCAGCGCCCCGTCGCTCGGCCAGGTCGTGTCGGGATATCTGCTGCAGCTCACTGCGGTAGACCGTTTCTGTTTCATTCACCACGGCGCCGAAACTGCAGCGCCTAACAAGACCTGCAGGGACAACGGCGGCGTCAATGTGGACCCCGGTCTGGATATCGCAACTCATGTGAATATCGTTACGAGTCGTCCGCCGGGCATGTAGGCACCTTGAGATCACGTCATCGCGAAAGCTACTCGACGAGTGTTCGAAACCGCCGCGCATCAGTAGGTCCTGTCCGCTTCTGAGAGATTCAGCGCATCGGATCGAACGGCGGTTTTGGCCGGGTGCAGCAGTCGCAGGGGCGCCAACCCGTGTCGACCTCGCTACTTGTTCGGCACCTTTTCCAGTGCTCGGTCAACCGGGACGTCGAAGCTGAACACGATCTTGGCGGGCATGTTTGCGGAGATGTCGACACTCCGTTGCTGCCGCTTCCCTTGGCGAGTGGCCTCTACGTTGTACTTTCCCGGGGCCAGATCGACCAACAGGTAAGGCGCATCCAGTTGCATATCGAGGACCGTCTTCCCCCGCGCATCCTCGATCCTGATGTGCGAATCGGCCAGATACGCTCCCGATTTTGCGGCCACAGTGATCGACAACGGGAAATTGCGAGCCGTCGCCTTCATTTGCTCGGACTCGTCAAGACCGATGCCACCGGCGATGAAGCGGCGGTCCTGTGCAGTGCGTCCCTCGAGAACCGACTGGGCAGCGGCAAACGGCGTCACTACAGTAAAGGCCGCAGCGATGCCGAGAACGAGCAATCTGCCTGGCAGGGATCCGTTCATGTTCACCTCCGTTGGTTCATGGAATGGCGGCTGGCAGCGCTCGCGGCTCGCCGACGACCGGCCAACGGACCTGTAAGCGCTGCGGGGCCGTGCTGTCTGTTCGATTCGCATCACCTTGCATGGCAGCCAATGCGTCGAACGAATCGCTGGAGCTCTCTAGGCGCCGCAATCGACCAGTTGGCTCACCGCAATCCGATCAAGCAACTTGACCGTGCGCCCTTCCACCTCGAGCAGCCCTTCACGATGAAATCGGGACAACAGCCGGCTCACGGTTTCCAGCTTGAGTCCCAGGTAGCTCCCGATCTCTTGTCGTGTCATTCGCAGAACGAACTCGCAAGACGAATAGCCGCGGGCTTGATACCGTTGCGACAAGTCGAGCAAGAAGTACGCGAGCCGTTGATCGGCACGCATCGTTCCCATAATCAACAGAAGGGAATACGCGCGTGCGCTCTCCTGTGACAGTAACTTGTGCAAGCCATGTCCGAATTGGTGACTGAGTCGCGCGAGTCTCTCGACTTCGCCAAACGGCAGCCGACAGACCTCCATGTCTTCCAGCGCGGTGGCCTGGCACTCATGAGATTCCGAGGCAACGCCGTCAATTCCGACGACTTCTCCAGCCATGTGATAGCCGACAACCTGTTCCCGCCCGCTTTCCGCGAGCAACACGGTCTTGCACGAACCGAGCCGTATTGCGTAGAGCGCATCGAACGAGTCGCCGGCCCGATACAGAGCGGCGCCTTTTCGGATTCGTGTCGGCACAGTCAGGATTCGCTCACCGTTGGGCGTCGGTCCCGCATCGGGCCCTGCGATCAAACAGAAATCGGTCAACTTCCAAGTCGGACAAGGTGGCGCGCTGCGCTCGAACTCTTGCTCACGTCGAGCCGCGAATCCCTGCGCATTGGCCCTTGTCAGGAGATCGACTTGTCGCTGCGCAGCAATCATCTCTTGCTGGCTCGACGCCAGCGCTCGCTTGAGGCGTTCCACATGTGCGAGGGCTCGCGGCAATCGCAGGCGTGCAGCATCGATGGCGGCTCGTTTGTCCGCGCTGTGCAGGTATGAGATTGTCGCTTGCGGCGCGCTGCATTCCCGCGGGCCGCGAATAGCATGGCTGGTCGTCATCCAATCTCCCAAAGCGCATTTGGACGCGCCGAACGGAAAAGTCGGCGAAGAACTCCCCGCAAGAAACGTATGCGAGCCAGGGGACTGGCGTCTGTTCGGTAGCGCACGTAAGACCGCGGCGTCGGTACAAAGGGGGACAGCTGGCACACAGTGCGCGTCCGGTCCCGCGGTCCCTGGTGGATTGGGAGTGGCGGGAGGCGTGAGCGCCTCTCACAACTGCGCGGGTGTGCGTTCCTGAGCGAACTTCGACTCTGCGCCCCCCAGAGGGCCGCTATCAAGCGAAATTGGAGAAGAGGAGGATGACTGGTACCAGCCGCCCCTGTCCATCAAAACGCCAGCGCCCGCATTAACTGCGTTTCAGTTTGTCGCGCTGCTCCTGGGTGAGTACCGCATCGATCTGCCTCCGGGCACTGAGTGACAGATCGAACATCTGCTGCCGCAGTTCTGACATGTCGCGGTAACTCTTGCTGAGCGGCGCGTCATCGCGCTGGTCTGAGTTGTACTGCTCGTTCATCTGCGCCTGCTCATCCTGCATCTTGCCCATCAGGTCCCAGTGCTTGCGCCGCACGTCATTCTGGATCTTGGCGATCTTGCTGCGCTGCTCTGCGGTGAGGTTCAGATCAGCTCTCGAAACATAGCCGTCCATCATGTTAGGACCCATGCCGTAGCCGGAGCCCTGGCCCCCCATCATTCCGGGACCCATGCCGTAGCCCCCCATCATTCCGGGACCCATGCCGTAGTCCGGGCCGAAGTTGCCTTGCGGCGGACTCGCATTTGCGCCTGCCGCTACAACCGTTCCGCCCATCAAGATGCCGACGCCCAATGCTTTACGAAGATTCATGTGTTTCATGGCTCAATTCCATTCAGATTCAAGTAGTCCTAAGTTCTATTCAGTTGCTTTTCTTGCCCGTTCGATTGACGACCCACACCACGAGGCCGACCACCACTGCAGTCAGCAAGATCGGCACCAATATCCCGCCGTATCCACCCATGCCGCCGTACCCGCTCATCCAACCGCTGCCCGACCCGGTACCGTTCATCATGGTCCCGCTCTGTGCGAACAAAACCCCGCTAGACAGCAGGGCTGCCGTACCAACAGCCATCGCAAGCAAATTTTTCATGATCGCTCCCAAATGAAAGACAATGAAACTAGGGAGCACTTTGGCAACCAGCGCGTGACTTTGAGTGGCCTTCACGCGTGAGCCAATAGTTCCAGTCAACGCGGGCCAAGCTTTCCGGCTACCTCGAGTGCTTCAGGCGCCCGCTGCAGATGAGAGAACACGTCAGCATCCGAACCGCCGAATTCAACATACAGTGAATCGACGGGCGCGGTCTGTACGGCATCGCACGTAACGAGGGCTTCGGGTGTGTAGTTTCAGGCGGCGCGGTAAAGGATAAGGATCGCCATATCAACTATCTCCTTTAGGACTGCTGCACAGAACGTCTGCTCTCGGGCGATTCTGACCCGCTTTGAAGTGTTTGAACTTGGCCGGCTCGTCGACGGCCGAGTCGTAGCGAGAGGTCGCTCACAGAGCAAGCCACTGGTGTCAACTCGGCGCGCCACCGGCGTTCATGAAGCTTGCAGGAAAAAGCGAATCATCTCGGCGGCCGCGCTCGGCCCCCGCGGGTCGCTGTACGAACCTGCACGGCTACCGCCAAACCACGCGTGGCCGCCACCATGCACGAGCCAGTGCTCGAGCACGACTCGCCCGGCGGCGTCTCGGTGAACCGTCCGCGTATAGGAGTGCCCATCCAGCGCCTGGCCACGTTCGGTCGAAGCCTGTCCACCGTGGCCGCCCTCAAGATGCGCCGACTTGGAAATTACGTCGACGCCGTTACGTGGATGGACGGTTTGGTCGCGGTCGCCGTGAAACACGATGGTCGGTATCGAGTGTGATGCCCCCGCTCCCGACGGACGTCCGGTCGACGCAGGCATTCCTTTCATCGCCGCGAGAGCTGAGGGCAGATCGTGCGCACTTCCGCAGGCGAGGCCGGAGTGGATACCGACGGCCGCGTATAGGTCCGGGTACGTCACGCCCATGACGGCTGCCATCGCACCTCCGGCCGACAGGCCCGCTACATACACCTTGCGCGAATCGATTCCATAACGGTTGAGAATCTCCCGCGTCATGCCGGCGATGATCGACGGCTCGCCTCGGTCCCGAGCCTGATCCTCGCGCCTGAACCAGTTCCAGCACCGCGCATGGTTGGCCGTGTTGGACTGTGCGGGGTACAGAACGAAGCACTTCTGATCTTCGGCCAGTGCGTTCATCTGCGTGCCAGCCGCAAAGTCGTCCGGTGTCTGGTTGCAGCCGTGCAGCATGACAATCAATGGGAGTGGCTGTTTGGTGTAGCTCGTCGGGACGTAGAGCTTGTAGGCGCGCTCGCCGGCTGAGTTCGCGTACAACCCCGCAATCCACTCGCCGGGCTGCCGTGCGGCGGCCTCGGCTGCTGCGCGCGGTTCATCGGCGAGTGGGCCCCGACGCCATTTGCGGATGGAATCTTTAAGGCCGCGTCGCATCGCCACGTCACTCGCCGGTCCGACGGAGCGCTCGATCTGCACGTTGTCCGTGGGTTCGATCACCTCCGAACATTCGCCTTCTATGACGACGTCGGTAGCAGGCTCTCTGCGTACAGAGGTCCCACTAAACGGTGGGACGCCGGTCGAGCCGCCTGCCAGGGTCCGTTGGATGAGTGCGGTGGCTTCTGCAAGACGGCCGGCCCGTGTCAGTGCCGTCGCCTGCGTGATGCCAGCCAAAAATGCCTTGTCCATTCCTGTCCTTTCGAGAATTGGGTTCCAGCCGCTGTCAGCGGATGCGGTCTGAGAGCGCCGCTCGCACTTCGGAGCTGGCGCGCAGAGCACCCAGCACCGAAATGGAAGCGATGGTCTGCGCCGCGAGTTTTGCCGGCACGTCATCGTCGATCAACGCGAGGCCCAGCACCTGGATGTGCAGCTGCTCGCCCGCCTTGCGCACGCGCTCCAGGTCCTCGCGGGTGTAGCGCTGCAAGCCCAGGACCATGGATCGTCGCGCGACGGTCTGCTTCAGGACGTCGCCGTGGCTACTCAGCTGATTGCGGATCGCCGTACGAATGAAGTCCGTGCGATTGGAATAAAACCCCTCCTGCACCAACAGATCGATGTGTCCAAGATCGACGTAGCCCAGGTTGATAGTGATCTTTTCCGACTCCGCCTCTTTGCGGCGGACCTCAACTAACTGAGCTTTCGCCATCCCCTCACCATCCACTCACCATCTGTCTGGATGGAATATACACGAAGGCAAAAAGATGCGCCCGGGCAGTGCAACGCCGACGACTGGGTCCGCTTTCCTTGCGAACGTGGCAGACGGGACGGAGCGCTGCCGCCTTTAGGCTTCAAGAGGAGGGCGCAGGGAATTCTCAGCAACCGTCACACGCGCCCAGTGTCAGCGAAGACGGTTTCGGTTGTGCATTTCGAACGAATCCCGCATCGATGGGGTCGCGGATGCGCCGCCAGCGTTCGATCATCCGCAATGGATTTGCCTTGAATGTTTGCTGCACCGAGAAGGCGACCTTCGTCGATTCGCGTTATGGGAACGACAAGCTTCAGGGAGTCGATTCTTCTCGTCGGTGCAAGCGGGCAGACAGGCCGCTATGTTCTGCGCTACCTGTGTGCCGCTTCGGTGCCGGTTATCGCCTGCGTGCGCAGCGCGGATCGCCTTGCCGCCGAACCGTCGCTGGCATCTGCCGAAGTTGTTGTCGCCAACGTGGAGCAGCCTCATACGCTTGCGCCGTTGATTGAGCGCGCGGCACATGTGATCTACCTCGCCGGCGGGGATCGAAGAGGCTTGTCGCCCGGCGCATGGCAACTCGAGATTGACAGCCTGTCAGACTGCCTCGAACTCGCCAGGCGGGCCGGTCTGCCTGGTAGATGGATTTCGGTGGGCTACAGCGGATCGGGTCAGCGCACTGGTGCTACCTGGGCGGAGGCTCGGTGGCGCGAACTGAAGCATGCCGCCGATGACGTGATCGCCGCCAGCGGCGTCAACTATTTCGTGCTGCGCACCGGATTGATCACTGCCCCCACCAGCACGGAGCCGCGGGTCAGCATTACGCAAGATTCCGCCGCGGCTGGCGCGCAGCTTCCATGCAATGCGCTCGCCTTTCTGCTGACCGGCGTCGCACTGGCCGGCGCGACGAATCGTTCGAGCGCGACCGTTCGCCTTGACCCTAACGGGCTCAAACTGCAGAGCGCCGTTCACGCGTTCGCCCGATTGCGGCCGGATGGCCCGATTCTCAGCCCGACAAAAGTGACGCGCCGCGCTTGATGCTTCGTAAGGGCAGTGGGAGCGGGTCTCCGAGTCCTAGCGTCCCTCCGCGGGTCGCTGCCTTCGGTCACGTGCCTCAGAGCACCTGCTTGGAAACACGCCGCCTGGATCGAAACGAGCCGACTCAAACATATGATTGTTAGACGTCACTGCTGCGCCGCTTCCAGCGGCTTGCGCTTAATGTCGTTTATGAGAAATTCCATCTCAGAGATTTCACGCCGTTGGGTCTCAATGATCTCGTCAGCGAGTTTCCTGACACGAGGATTTGAAATGCGCGCGCGTTCGCTTGTAAGAATGGCGATCGAATGGTGAGGAATCATCGCTTTCATCCACGCGACGTCCCCCACGGTCGTTTGGCTACGGACCAACCAAAACCCTAATCCAATTAACGCAATACTGCCGACGACTATTGCCAAATTGACGCGTTTGTCCTTGTACATGTGGCGCATGAAGAAGAGCATGACCAGCGCCATAGAGCCCGCCATGATGAAGGTCATGAACATCCGGGTTTGGCTAAACCAGACGTGGCCAAGCTGATATGTGTTGAGGTACATGAGGCAGAACATCAATACAGATGCCACCAGAATCATGAGCAAGAAGTTTCTGTACGGGCGCATGATCTCTCCTGTGACGTCTAACGAGTACTTAGCGTCGCGTTGTTCACCAGCAAAATCGCGATCATCGTCACAGATGATCGCAACCGCTGGTT
>DAINBQ010000073.1:0-1726 GCA_036732825.1 Burkholderiaceae bacterium
CAGACGCCGAAGCACCTGTCCGAGGCCGAAGCCAAGCTGTACGACCTGGTCGTCAAGCGCTTCCTCGCAGTCTTCTTCCCGGCGGCCGAGTACCTGGTGACCACACGCATCACCGAAGCCGAGGGGCACCGCTTCAAGACCGAAGGCAAGGTGCTGGTCGAGCCCGGCTGGCTCGCGATCTACGGTCGTGAAGCCGTCGAGGAGCAGGGGTCGTTGCCGAAGATCACACCGGGCGAAAGCGTGCTCACGGTCGAGACGCAGTCGGTTCCTCTCGCGACCCGGCCGCCCGCCCGCTACACGGAAGCGACGCTGCTGTCGGCAATGGAAGGCGCGGGCAAGCTGCTGGAGGACGATGACCTGCGACTCGCGATGGCCGGCAAGGGTCTGGGCACGCCGGCGACGCGTTCGGCGATCATCGAAGGCCTGCTCGACCAGCGCTACATCGTGCGCGACGGCAAGGATCTGCGGCCCACGCGCAAGGCGTTCGACCTGATGACGCTGCTCAAGGGCCTCGACGTCGAGGAACTCACCGCACCGGAGTTGACCGGCGAGTGGGAACACAAGCTGGCGCTGATGGAGCGCGGCAAGCTGAAGCGCGATCTCTTCATGAAGGAGATCGCGCGCATGACGAAAATGATCGTCGACCGCGCGAAGAGCTACCAGTCGGACACCGTCCCGATCGAGGATCCGGCCACTCTCACGACGCCCTGCCCCAAGTGCGGCGGCACCGTGGCCGAGAATTACCGCCGCTTTGCCTGCACCAAATGCGACTTCTCGATCGGCAAGCATCCGGGCAGCCGCACCTTCGAGGTCGAGGAGGTCGAGCAGCTGCTGCGCGACCGCACGATCGGTCCTCTGCAGGGATTCATCAGCAAGATGGGCCGCCCGTTTTCGGCCGTGCTGAAGATCACGCCGGAGTACAAGCTCGAGTTCGACTTCGGCCAGAGTTCCGGCGACGATGCCAACAGCGAGCCAGTGGACTTTTCCGGCCAGACCTCATTGGGCGCGTGCCCGAAATGCGGCGGCCGCGTGTTCGAGCAGCCGATGTCCTACCTGTGCGAGAAGAGCGTCGGCCCGGCCCGAGCGTGCGACTTCCGCTCAGGCAAGGTGATCCTGCAGCAGGGGATCGACCGCGAGCAGATGGGCAAGCTGCTCGCCGAGGGTCGCACCGATGTGCTGCGCGGATTCGTATCCAACCGGACCCGCCGCAAGTTCTCGGCGTTCCTGGTCCGCAAGCCGGACGGCACGACCGGTTTCGAGTTCGAGCCGCGGCCGGCCAAGGCAGCCAAGTCGTCCAAGACGGCGCGCAAGACCGCGGCGGCCGTCAGCGAAGTCCCGCAAGAGGAGGCCCCGCGACCCGCGGCAAAGTCCCGGTCGGCCGAAGGCGCTGCAACGACGCGCTCGGCAACACGCGCAAAGGCGGGCAAGACGGCGAAGCCGGCAAAGAGCGCAAAATCCCCAACATCCGCGAAAGCTGCAAAGTCCCCAGCGAAATCCGCGAAGCGCCGCTAGTCCCTCGTCGCCCTCGCATACCGCGCAAGGTCTATGCAGGAACGGATCAGACGATTGACCGCGCCCGTGGCGTTACGTAGCGTGACTGCATGAAATCGTCGTCGCCTGACCGCTCTCGCACGCTGCGCATGCTCGCGCCGCTGGCCGCGATGTTCCTGTTGACCGGCTCGATCGGGATGTCGTGCGAGGGCAATCAGCCGGATGACCCGGACAG
>DAINBQ010000073.1:1826-5782 GCA_036732825.1 Burkholderiaceae bacterium
GCGCGACCGGCTGCTCAACGGCCAGGTGCAGTCGCTCGACCTCTTCTGCGACGTGCTGACAGTACTGCACCAGGAGTCGTATTCGGCAGAGGCCTTTGCCAGCAACCTGCACCAGCTCACGTTCGCGATCGACTGCAGTCGCGGCGCGGATGCCACGCGTTATCCGGTGCGCCTGCTCGCGAGCCTGATGGCGACCTTCGGCAATCCCGGGAGTTTCATCGAGAGCGTTCCGGGGACCGGGGATGCGACGGTCACGACCGGCGTCCCGCAGCCGACCTCTTCGCCGGCGGGCGGCACCGAGCGCGGCAGGGTGATCCCGACGGCGGCGAACGTGCGCAACGACATCTACGTGCCGGTCGGCCAGACCTCGAATTTCTCCACCGGGCTGTTCGAGGTCTGGTCCTCGGCCGCCGCGCTGGTGCGCAACGACGGCACCCAGCTCGCAGCGTTCAACCCGGCGTTCAGTGTCTACTCGCCGTCTCGTTACTACGATCCGGGACTGCTGCTCACCACGATCGCGCGCTCGATCGATGTCTGCTACAGCGGACTCAATGCCGCCGGACTGCTGATCGACGATCCGCTGCGTGCCGGCGAGATCGTGCGCCAGGCGCGGGGGCCCGAGTGTGCGACGGTCGCGCCCAATGGCCCGGCGACGCCGCGCATCCAGCGCGTGGCCTTCGACGATCCGCGCAGCCCGTTCAATGCCTGCCGGCGCGAAGTCAGCATCGGCTCCACGCCGCTGGCGAACGCCGGCGGACGCACCGCGTGGTACACGGACCCGTATGGCCGCGCAGGGCAAACGGCGTCTTTCGCAGGCTCGGTCCGCCAGTTCATCGCGGCATCGGACAACACGGGCTCCGGAATCGTGCTGGCCGAGAATAGTTTTGGCGGTGACATTTCATATTGCCCGCCGGGGGCGGGCCTGCACGCGCCAAACTGACTACGCGGCGTCGGGGTCCCGCCCGACGGGCGCGAACGTCAAGGCATCGGCCGCGGCGAGTGACTGCAGCAGCGCAGCGTTGACCCGAGCCATCGGGGCACCGATCAGCTGTGCGGCCCGCTCTGCCGCAACGGCATCGCCGCGCTCGACGACTTCCGCCAGCGCAAGGTAGGCACCATAGACACCCTGGTGGGCGCGCACGGCTTCCAGCACCGCTCGCGGCAGCGACGCCGATGCATAAAGGCGCTCGTGGGACTGGCCGGTCACGCGGTCGAGCAGCGAAAATGCGCCGACGACGAACAGATCGTCGCGCATGTTGCTGTTGCGGCCAGCGAGCGCCTCGAGAAAGAATCCGCGCTGGACCGAAAGGTGGACCAGCGGCAGTGAGCGGCTGCCCTGCGACGAAACGCCGAGCAGCAGCACGAGCCACCGGACCAGCCTCTTGTAACCCAGCAGCAGGATCGCGTGGCGGAGTGATGCGATCGGCGCGGTCGCCGAGAACGCCGGGCTGTTCACAAGTGCCAGCAGCAGGTAGGCGAGGCTGGGTTCGTTCTTAAACGCGCGCTCGAGGGCAACGACATCGGCGTCGCTCTGGATCAGTCGCACGATGTCGAGCACTGCCCGCCGCGACGGCTCGAGGCCCGCCGATGGGTCGACGGCCGGCTCATCGAGGGGCCAGCCGATCGTCGCCGCTGCGCCGCGGGCCAGCGCCGACTCCACATCCGCTCGCGTCTGGATTTCTCGCACCCACAACGTCGGGTCGATCTCGGTGGCGTCGGTTGCGCCGATCGTGCCCGGGCCTTCGATGACGTAACTGAACCGGCATCGCAGGTCGCGCGGGAGAGGTTTTCCGTCCATCCGCAGCACCATCGGCAGTCCGGCTCGCCGCGCGGCCTCGAGCAGCGGCCCATGCGTGGCGTCCAGCGTCTCGCTGCCGACCTCGAGCAGCACATTCCGCGTGCCGCGCCAGCGCGCGAGCGATGCATCGGGCGCCATCCCGCAGGGTGCGAGTACGACCAGGCCGCGAGGCAGTGAAAGTGATTCGTCGGCGGCCAGGCCTGCGAGCACCGCCGCAAGCAGCGCGGCGAGCGACTCCGGGCGCCCTTCCCCGGAAGCACACACTTCTATGCGCATGCCGATCACGCGGCGATCGCGGGAAACGATCGGCCGCCAGCCGAGCCGCAAGGTCCCGAGCGAAACAGAGGCTCCGTCCGCCGCTGCCGGCGGTGTCGCCCGGTCGACGTCCAGGAAGGTGCCGTCCATGCCTTTTCTTCGGCAGCACGGGCCATCTGCTTGAACCGGACAGCAGGCCGAAAAGAGCGGCTCACACACCCCAGACGTCCCGCCTCGCGCAGGTCGAGCGAGTCGGTCGCGCGTGCGACAATCGCGCGCTTTGCCGCGCCCAGCTCTCGGCCCTGCCACCGGGCTCTCCCTTCAGCCGTCCGATGCCGCTTTTCGCTTCCACGATCCTGCTGTCGGCCTTCCTGCTGTTTCTGGTCCAGCCCATCATCGCGAAGCAGATCCTGCCGTGGTTCGGCGGTACTTCTGCCGTGTGGACGACCTGTCTGGTGTTCTTCCAGGTACTGCTGCTGGCCGGCTATACCTATGCCCATGTGATCACGCGCCGCCTGGCGCCGCGGCAGCAGGCGCGGCTGCACATCGCGTTGTTGCTCGCGAGCCTGGTTTTTCTCCCGATTGTCCCCAGCGTCGCGCTCAAGCCCGTCGCGGACTCGGATGCGGCGTTGCGCATTCTCTGGCTGCTGACCGCGACGATCGGGCTGCCCTACTTCCTGCTGTCGACGACGGGCCCGCTGCTGCAGAAGTGGGTCGCACCGCGCCTGCCGCAGAAGACCGTGTACCGGCTGTTCGCGCTCTCGAACTTCGGATCGCTGGTCGGCCTGCTCGCGTTTCCGTTCGCGATCGAGCCGTTCACGACTTCACGCATGCAGTCCTACGTCTGGAGCGGGCTGTATGCGCTGTTCGTCGCCGCCTGCGCGCTGTCGGCGTGGGCCGCCGCGCGCCATGCGGACGACGTGCACGAGGCCAGCGTCGAGCCGACCGCGCCGGAACCGGAGCCTGCGGCGGCACCGCGCGGCGCCGATTACGCGCTGTGGCTCGCGCTGTCGGCGCTGGGCTCGGTCATGCTGCTCGCGACCACCAGCCATATCACGCAGAACATCGCGTCGGTGCCGTTCCTGTGGGTGTTGCCGCTGTCGCTGTATCTGCTCACGTTCGTGCTCGCATTCGAGGGCCGCGGCGGCCGCGGCTGGTACGAGCGCGACTGGATGCTCTTCGTCACGCTGGTGCTGCTCGTCGCGATGGCCGCCGGCCTGTCGGCGAATCGCGGCGTGCTCGACATCAGCATTGCGGTGCCGCTGTACATGTTCGGCATGTTCATGGCCGTGCTGTTCTGCAACGGCGAACTGGCGCAGCACAAGCCGCCCCCCCGCTACCTGACGCACTTCTACCTGACGATCTCGCTGGGAGGCGCGCTGGGCGGTCTCTTCGTCGGTCTCGTCGCGCCGCGCGTCTTCCCCACGTACTTCGAGCTTCCGCTCGCGCTCGTGCTGCTGGCGGCGCTCGCTGCGCTGGTCGCGCGGCGCAACTTCGTGCTGATCGGACCGGCACTCGTCGCCACGCTGGCCACCGCCTGGTACGGCAACGAATACATCGGCTTCATCCGCGACGATGTCGTCTACATGCACCGCAACTTCTACGGCACGCTGCGCGTGCGCGAGCAGGGCAACGGGGACGCTCAGGTGCGGCGGCTGCTGCACGGCGTGATCCTGCATGGTGAACAGCCGACCATCAGCGCGGACCGGCTCGAGCCCGGCACCTACTACGCGCGTTCTTCAGGCGCCGGCCGTGCGATCGAGGCGCAGCAGTCGAAAGGGCCGATCCGTCTTGGCGTCGTCGGGCTTGGGGTCGGCACGCTGTCGGCGTACGGCCGCGCCGGCGACACGATCCGCTTCTACGAACTCGATCCGGACGTGCTCGCGCTCGCGAAGAGCCACTT
>DAINBQ010000073.1:5882-13321 GCA_036732825.1 Burkholderiaceae bacterium
CTGAAGCCGGTGCTCGCGAACATCGCCCGCGCGAGCGGCCTGCGTGCCTATCTCGTCAGTGACAGCCCGAACGAAGGCTCTTCGGCCTCGATGACCGACTGGGTGCTGCTCGCGCGCACCGAAGAACCCTTCGGACACGAAAAGCTCACGGTGGCCGAGCCGATCGACCCCAATCCGCAGTTCTCTCTCTGGACCGACCAGTTCAACAACCTGATCGACGTGCTGAAGTCCAATCCGGTCGACGAACTGCGGCGGCTGATCGGGGCGGGCTGATGCGGTCCGCCTGGCGCAGCCCGGAGGTGCCGGGCGCTCTGAGATACTCCCGGGCTTTGCCCAAGGAAGAACCATGCAGTCAACGCGCAAGCCGCGCATCGCAGTCAAGACTTCGCGCATCCACGGCCGCGGCGTCTACGCCGCGCGCCGGCTGAAGGCCGGCGAACGCATCATCGAATACAAGGGTGAACGCATCACGTGGAAGGAGGCGGACCGCCGGCCGTCGTCCGACCCCGACGACCCGCACCACACGTTCTTCTTCTCGCTGTCGGACGGCAAGACGGTGATCGATGCCAACGTCGGCGGCAATGCGGCGCGCTGGATCAACCACTCCTGCGACCCGAACTGCGAGACCGAGGAGTCCGACGACGGGCGCGTGTACATCCAGGCGATGCGTGACATCCGCTCCGGCGAGGAGCTCAATTACGACTACGCGCTGGTCATCGACGAACGGCTGACGCCGACGCTGAAGAGAAGCTACGCCTGCCACTGTGGCGCGAAGAACTGTCGTGGCACCATGCTCGCCCTGAAGAAACGTCGCTAGGAGAGGTTCATGTCCAACCTGATGTATTCGATGTCGGTCCCGGTGTTCGTCCGCATGCTCGGCAACCTGTCGGCGATCCTCGACAAGGGCGCCGCCTATGCCGAAGCGAAGAAGATCGAGCCCGCTGTGCTGCTGAACGCACGCCTCTATCCCGACATGTTCCCGCTCACTCTTCAGGTCCGGATCGCCGGGGATTACGCGAAGGGCGCCGCCGCCCGCCTGACGGGCAACGAACCCCCCAAGTACGAGGACAGCGAAACGACGTTTGCCGAGCTGAAGGCGCGCATCGCCCGCACGCTGGAGTACGTGCAGAGCCATGCGCCGGAAAGCTTCCAGGGCTCCGACGAGCGCGACATCGAGCTCAAGATCCGCGGCGAAATGCGCCGTTTCAAGGGGGCCCACTACCTGGCGCACATCGTGCTGCCGAACTTCTACTTCCACGTCACGACCGCGTACGGCATCCTGCGCCACAACGGCGTCGAGCTCGGCAAGGCCGACTTCGTGAACCCGCTCTGACCGGTAAACCGCCGCGCGTCGGCGACGTTGAACCCGACATCGCCCTCGCGGTCCAAAATCCGATGTTGCGCCTGCCCAACCGATCCGCACTGCTGCTGGCCGCCGCCCTCGCGGTAGGCGGCGCGGTCGGCTGCGCCTCGCTCGACGAATGGCAGCGGCAGGCGATCTTCAATCCGGTCAAGAGCAACCCCCGCTGGTTCTCCGAGCCCCTACCGGGCACCGAGCAATACGACGTGAACCTCGCGAACGGGCACACGCTGCACTTCTGGTACATCCCGCAAGCGGACGCGGAGCGCGCGCCGACGGTCCTTTATCTGCACGGCGCGCGCTGGAACCTGAACGGCAGCGTGTTCCGCATGTCGCGCTGGGTCGATCTCGGTTTCAACGTGCTGGCGGTCGACTATCGCGGCTTCGGCAAGAGCACCGAGATCCTGCCGTCCGAGGACACGGCGTATGAAGATGCGCGCGCCGCGCTGGCCGAACTGAAACGGCGCGAACCCGATCCGGTGCGGCGTTTCATTTACGGCCACAGCCTCGGCGGGGCGCTCGCGGTCGACCTCGCGGCCGGACCCCTGAAGGAACCGGGAAACGAAATCGGCGGCATCGTCATCGAAGCGACCTTCACGTCGATTCCAGCCATCGTGCGCGAGACAAAATGGGGCTGGGTGCCCGGCATCGGCCTGGCGGTGACACAGACTTTCGATTCCGCGGCGAAAATCGGCCGGGTTGATGCGCCGCTGCTGATCATCCACGGCACTGCCGACAACATCGTCCCGCATACGATGGCCGATGAACTCTATGCAGCCGCGGCCAGCCGTGACAAGCAGCTGGTGAAGATCGACGGCGCAACGCATTCGGGCGCGAGCCGGGTTGGCGGCGCGACCTATCGCAACGCGGTGCTCGGGTTTGTGCGCCGCGCCGCATCGGCGCCCGCGACATCGGCATCCACCGCCGCCAGCGGGAGTTCGATCGGCGCCGAAAGCGCGCGCTAACGCCGCCGCGGCCGCTCCTTCAGGCCGGTGACCTGCCCGATGCGCCACGGGCGCATGGCAAGCGCCAGTCCGATCGACTGGCGCTGGTCCGGCGGCAGTGTGCTGTCGAGTTCCGCCAGTTCGTTGAACTCCGCCGCCAGCCGGTCGAGCTTGCGCTGCACGACGGCCATCGAGGCCAGCGAAATGTCGCGATACTCGAAGCGAAAGCTGCCGCCGTGCCGATCGAACTCCACCGCGAGGAATTCCGCCATCGCCCGCTGTCCATGGCGGGCGCGGATCGCGCCGCCCGGCTTCAGCCGCAAGTGCCGGCTCACGCGCAGTTTCACGCGATTGCCCGGCAGCAGGTCGATCAGTTGCAGGCGATCGAGCCGGGTCAGGATCTTCGTCAGTTCGACCTCGGTCAGCTCGTAGCGGGCCAGCACCTGGGCCGGCTGCCAGTCGTTGAAGAGCAGGTAGAACACGCCCATCAGGTGCGGTTCCGAGGCCAGCGCCTGTTCCTGTGCCTCGGTCATCTCCTGCGGGGCATCGCCGGCACCGCGCGCCAGTTTCGCGAGTTCGAAGAAGTCGATTTCGAGCACTGCGAGTACCTGCTGCAGGCGACTCAGCGTGAACGTGCGCTGCGAGAAGAGTCGCTTGACGCTCGCCTCGGACAGCCCGATGCGGGCCGCGAGGTCCGCGTAGGTGATGCGCCGACTCTTCAGCACGCGCTTCAGCGCGTCGATCAGCTGCTCGGTGTTCATGCGTCTTCCCATCACCCCGTATCGAATTCGAATACGTTAACAGCAGCGTTGCAGGGTGCGCTGGCCGTGGCATTCCGGCCGCACGCCGGTCGGCGGCGGTGACCGACCGACGGCGAGCTGCGCAGCGCGTGGATTGACCGCCGGCAAGGATCGGCAGTACGGGGCGAACGAGGACACGCGAAACCAGTACAGTCATTGCCGATGGACAAGATCAGCTCGACCCCGCGTGCCCAGGGTGGAGCCCCCGCCAGCCCGGTGGGTCGTCGCCTCGTTCTGCCGGTGCAGGGAATGACCTGCGCCAGCTGCGTCGCGCACGTCGAGAAGGCGCTCGGACGCGTGCCTGGCGTCGAGCGGGTCGCGGTGAATCTGGCGACCGAAACCGCGGCGATCGAGGGAGCGCCCGACATCGACGCTCTGCAGTCCGCGGTCAATGGCGCTGGATATCGCGTGCCCACGCAGAAGCTCCAGTTCGCGGTCCAGGGAATGACCTGCGCCACATGCGTGGCTCGCATCGAGCAGGCACTGGCGGCAGTGCCTGGCGTGCTGAACGCCAGTGTCAATCTGGCCTTGGAATCGGCAAGTGTCGAGCTGGTCGCCGGCGTTGCGAGCACGCGCGACCTGCTGGCTGCGGTCGAGCGTGCCGGATACCGCGGATCACTGATCGCGAACACGCTCGATCGTGACGCTGCGGCTCGCGACAGCCTGGCGTCGCTGCGGCGCGATGCTCTGCTCGCGCTGGCGCTCGCGATCCCGCTGCTCGCCGGCACGCATCTTTCCGTCGTCGGCGTCGACTGGAAGATGCCGGCGTGGGTGCAATGGCTGATCGCTACGCCGGTGCAGTTCTGGTGCGCGCGGCGCTTCTACGTCGCCGCCTGGCGCGCGGTCCGCGCGCGCACCGGCAACATGGACCTGCTGGTCTCGCTCGGCACGCTCGCGGCCTACGGACTATCGCTCTACCTCTGGCTCGAAGGTGGACTGGGCCACGGCGGGCACGAAGCCCATCTGTATTTCGAGGCGGCCGCCGTCGTCATCGCGCTGGTGCTGCTCGGCAAGTGGCTTGAAGCGCGCGCCAAGCGGCAGACCTCCGAAGCGATCCGCCTGCTCGCGGCGCTGCGGCCCGACAGCGCTGCGGTCCTGCGCGACGGCCGGCTGACGGAATTGCCGATCGACGAAGTCCGCCTCGGCGACGTCGTCGTCGTGCGCGGCGGAGACCGCGTGCCGGTCGACGGACTGATCCGCGCCGGCAGCACCAGCGTCGACGAATCGATGCTGACCGGCGAAAGCCTTCCGGTCGACAAGACAGTCGGCGACAAGGTCACCGCGGGCTCGATCAACGTCAATGGCCGCATCGAAGTCGAGACGACTGCGGTCGGGGCCGAAACGATGCTGGCGAAGATCATCCGGCTCGTCGAGGACGCGCAGGCGGCGAAGGCGCCGATCCAGCGCCTCGTCGACCGGGTGGCCGCGGTTTTCGTCCCGGTCGTGCTGCTGATCGCGCTGGTGACGGTGCTGGGCTGGATCGCCGCCGGGGCCGGGGCGGAGCCGGCGCTGATCAATGCGGTCACGGTGCTGGTCATCGCGTGCCCTTGCGCACTCGGGCTCGCGACCCCGGCCGCAATCATCGCCGGCACCGGCGTGGCAGCGCGGGGGGGCGTACTGATCAAGGACGCCGAGGCACTCGAACTGGCGCGCAAGCTCGACATCGTGGTATTCGACAAGACGGGCACGTTGACGATCGGGAAACCGCGCGTGGTCGCGATCGAGGCGCATCCGCTCTTCGATCCGAAGGAAGTCCTCGCGCTGGCGGAAGCGGTAACGGCTGGCAGCACGCACCCGCTGGCCGGCGCGGTCCGCGAGGCGCACGCGAGCGAGATCCAGCGCCACCCCGAGATCGGAACGCGCAAGGCGATCGAACATCGGGTGCTGGCCGGCCGCGGGACGCGCGCGGTGCTCGCGGATGACAGCAGTCACCGGGTCGAACTTGCGTTCGGCAGCAGGCGTCTGATGGACGAGTGGCAGGTCGACCTCGTTGCGCTCGCCGCTCGCGCTGCTGCGCATGAGGGGGAGGGCCGCACCGTGTCCTGGCTGGCACAGCGCACGCCGGCCGGTACGCAGGCGATCGGTCTGGTCGCCTTCGGCGACGAGCCGAGGCCGACCGCGCGGGCAGCGATCGCCGCCCTCTCCCGGCTCGGCATTGCGACGACGATGATCACCGGCGACAACGAGGGGGCAGCACGCCATGTTGCGCGCCAACTCGGCCTGACGCGCTATGAGGCCAACGTGATGCCGCGCGAGAAGGCCGGTCGGGTTGCAGCGCTGAAGGCGGACGGCAAGATTGTCGCGATGGTCGGCGATGGCATCAACGATGCGCCTGCGCTGGCTGCCGCGGACGTCGGCATCGCAATGGGGTCCGGGACCGATGTCGCGATGCACGCGGCCGGCGTCACACTTCTGCGGTCCGATCTGCGGCTGGTCGCCGATGCGATCGCGATCTCGCGCGCCACCGTGCGCAAGATCCGCCAGAACCTGTTCTGGGCGTTCATTTACAACGTGATCGGTATTCCACTCGCGGCCTTCGGACTGCTGACGCCGATCTTCGCCGGCGCCGCGATGGCGTTCTCCAGTTTCTCGGTGGTGACCAACGCACTGCTGCTGAAGCGATTCAAATCGCACAGCCGGACGGTCACGCGCTGACGTGCCGCCTGTCAGGTCCCGGAAGTGTCCGACTCCGGTCCCTCGCCGGCCAGCAACTGATCGAGCCTCCATCGCAGCGCGCGAACCGCCAGTTCGCGCGCGACCCACAGGAAGCCGAGGAGCGCGGCGACGAAGCCGGTCCAGCCCGGCAGTCCGACGAGCCGCGACAATGTGGCGGCCGAGAGCACGCCGATCCAGAAGATGAAGTTGTTGCGCAGGCCGTGCCGGCGCGGCGGCTCATAGGCGGCCAGCGCATCGACCAGGCGCGCATGCTGCGCTTCGTCGGCAACGCGACCTGCGACCTCGCGCATGACCCATGCCCGCGAAACGATGCCGACGGCCGTCGGAGTCAGGCGATCGCGCCAGCCGATCTGCATGGTCTGTTCACGCCAGGTTGCGCAGCTCCCTCAGTGCCACCGAAAGCATCGCGAGGTCGGCCGACTTCGAGTCGGACAGCTCGGCAAGCAGGCGACGCGCGCGCTCGATGGCGGCGCGTTGCGCGGTTTCCCACGCAGCAAGGCCGCCAGCGTGCAGTGCGTCGGCGGTCAACTCGCGCTGCAGTCCCGCGAGGTCGTCACCGAGTGCAGCCTTTGCCATCGCCTGCCAGTAGCCGTCAGAAGGCAGTGCCGCGACCTGCATCCGCAGGCGCGCGAGTCCCAGCAGATCGCCGATCGCGAAATAGGCGGTCGCGACTTCTTCGAGCGGTTTCTTCTCGAGTTCGCCGACGTCGGCGATGTCGAGCGCGGCGAAGAGCGTACCGGCCGCGGCGATCTTCAGCGCGAGATCGTCCGGGACACGATTCGCTTCGAGAACCTTCAGATGGTCGGTGATCGGAAGACGCCATGGCGCGCCGACCGGTGCAGTCTTGATGAACTCCAGCAGTGCGGCAGTCGCTGGCGCGAAGCGCGAGATCGTTTCGGCCATCGGGTCCGCCAGCCGGCGTGAGCGCAGGAACCAGGTGCTGGCGCGCACCGTGCGGCGCGCCAGTTCGATCAGCATCTGCGACTGCACCTCGTCGGCGAGAACGTTGTCGAGCGCCTCGATCTCTTTCCACGTCGGCACCAGCGCGAAGGTCTCGCGCGTCAGCAGGTAGGCCCGCACGACCTGCGCCGGCGTCGCGCCTGTCGTCTCCATCAGGCGATGCACGAAGGTCGCGCCGACCCGGTTGACCATGCTGTTCAGCACGTGCGTGGCGACGATCTCGCGCTTCAGCGGATGGCGGGCGATGTAGCCGCCGAAGCGCTGGCGCAGCGCGGCCGGGAAGTAGCGCTCGAGCGCGGTGCCGACCCAGGGGTCCTCGGGCAGATCGGATGCGAGCAGCTGATCGTTCAGCCACATCTTCGAATACGCCAGCAGCACCGATTGCTCGGGGCCGGTCAATGCAAGGCCCCTCGAACGGCGCTCCGCGATCTCGTCATCGGACGGCAGGAACTCGAGCGCGCGGTTCAGCCGGCCTTCCTTCTCGAGGAAACGGATGAAACGCTGCTGCTGGTCGAGCAGCTTCACGCCCATGCGTCCCGCGACCGACAGCGCCTGCGTCTGGAAGTAGTTGTCGCGCAGCACGAGCTGGCCGACTTCGTCTGTCATCTCGGCCAGCAACGCATTCCTCTGCTTCTCGGTGAGCTCGCCGTCGGCGATCGGAAGGGAAAGCAGGATCTTGATGTTGACTTCGTGGTCCGA
>DAINBQ010000074.1:0-13285 GCA_036732825.1 Burkholderiaceae bacterium
CTGCTGCCGCTCGAAGGTCAAAGCCTGATCCTCGCGGGCGCGCTGATCTCGATCGCGCTGAATCCGCTGCTGTTCGCCGCGCTGGAGCCGCTTCAGAAGTGGCTGCGGGCCCGCTCCGAGTTCGCGCGCCGACTCGAGCAACGGGACGATCCACTGGCCGCGCTGCCGTCCGAGACGGAGGAGAAGTACCTGGCGCAGCAGGTCGTCCTCGTCGGCTACGGCCGGGTCGGCCGCCGCATCGCGGAGGCGCTTGCCGCGCACCGCATCCCCTACGTGGTCGCCGATCAGAACCGCGAGATCGTCGAGGAGCTGCGGGCGCGCGGCGTTCCCGCCGTCGTCGGCGACGCCGCCGATCCGCTGGTGCTGGTGCAGGCCCACATCGCGCGCGCCAGCATGCTCGTGATCGCCACGCCGGACACGCTCGGCGTGCGCCAGATGATCGTCACCGCGCGCGCGCTGAACCCGAGGATCGAGGCCATTGTCCGGTCGCACAACGAGGCAGAGGCGCGACTGCTCGAGGCGGAGCAAGCGGGCCGCGTCTTCGTCGGCGAGAGCGAACTGGCGCAGGCGATGGTGCGCCATGTGCTGGGAAGAGCCGGGATCGTGCAGTCCTGACCGCCGGTCGATCAGTCGAACAGTTCGGCCTCTGACGGTGGCGCTGCTGCATCGCTGCGCGACAGCGCTCCGACCCGCACTCCGAGCAGGCGGATGCGGCGTGCGAGGTCGACCCGTTTCAGGCAGTTGCCGGCTGCGCGGCGGATCGCAGCCGCATCGGCGGTCGGCGCGGCAAGCGTCTGATCGCGCGTGACCGTGCGGAAGTCGTCGAAACGCAGCTTGATGCCGATCGTCTTGCCCGCATAGCGCTTGCGCTGCAGGTCCGCGCTGACCTGTTCGCAGAGCTCGGTGAAGATGCGTGAGAGCAGCGCGCGGTCGCGCACCGCGTGCAGGTCGCGTTCGAACGTTGTTTCGCGGCTGATCGACTTCGGTTCGCTCGCCGTGACGACCGGCCGATCGTCGCGCCCGTGTGCGGCGTCGGCCAGCCAGGCGCCGTAGCTCGCGCCGAACTGCGCGGCGAGCCAGCCGCGGTCGCTCGCGGCCAGTTCGCCGATCGTCGCGATGCCGAGTCGGGCCAGCTTGGCAGCCGCCTTCGGTCCGACGCCGTTGAGTCGGCGTACCTGCAGCGGCCAGATGCGCGCCGCGAAATCGGCGGCGCTGACGACGGTCAATCCGTCCGGTTTGTCGAGCTCCGACGCGACCTTCGCGACCAGCTTGTTGGGCGCCAGGCCGACCGAACAGGAAAGCCCGGTCGCGTCGCGCACGGCCTGCTTGATCTCCGCCGCTACTTCGCGCGCGCACCACCAGACTTCCTGCGCGGCGTCGTCGGGGTCGATCGCCTCGTCGTCGCGCGGCAGCCGCGCAGCGACGAGTTCGGTCAGTTCGATGTAGATCTCGTCGATGCCGCGGTCCTCGACCTGCGGCGCAATCGCGCGTACCGCCGCCTTGAAGAGGCGCGAGTACTTGCGGTATTCGTCGAAATCGACCGGCAGCAGCACCGCGTCAGGCGCGAGTGCCGCCGCCTTCATCGTGCCCATCGCGGAGTTGACGCCGAACGCGCGCGCTTCATAGCTCGCGGTCGTCAGCACGCCCCGTCCCGCGTAGTCGCGCAGCCGGGAGAAGCGGCGTCGCCGCTCGCCGGTCGCGGGATCGACCTCCCACACCGGCTGATGCCGTGAGCCGCCGCCGATTACGACCGGCTGGCCGCGGAGTTCGGGATAGCGCAGCAGTTCGACCGACGCATAGAACGCGTCCATGTCGAGGTGGGCGATGACGCGGGGCGGTGGCATGCGGTGGGAGTCGATGATGCTGCACGCAGCTGCGTCGAAGAAGCTGGGTGCACCGCACGACAGCGTAAGCCCTCGCGCGGCGCAGTTGCTGTCATGAGACGATGCCGGCCGTACCTGCTGGTCGCGCTGTCGCGCCCGGCGCCGCGCCTTGACCTAGGCCAGTGCCGGCAGCGGCGTTCGTCGAATAATGTTCTGACTCGAGGAGTTGCCAGGGAGCCCATGATGAGACATGCACTGACCTGCGTGTTGCTGCTCGCGATCGCCGCGACCGCCAATGCCCAGCTGGCCGACTACAAGGTCGAAGGCGACGGGATTCCGAAGTCTTTGACCGGCGCGCCGGGCAACGCCGCTCGCGGGCGTGCATTGTTGCTGGAGCGCAATCCGGCCAACTGCCTCGAGTGCCACACGGTCGCGAAGGACAAGGCGCTGAAGGGTGGCTCACGCGGCCCGGCGCTCGATGGCATCGGCGCCAACCTGACGGCCGCACAGCTGCGCCTGAGCGTCGTCGACTATGCGCAGATCCAGCCCAAGGCCGGGATGCCGAGTTTCCACAAGCGGGACAGCGGCGTTTTATCCGCCAAGCAGGACCGCGACAAGCCGGTGCTCAACGCGCAGCAGATCGAAGACGTCGTTGCGTTCCTGCAGACGCTGAAGATTCCCTGACGTCTCGCGTCGCTAGCGCTTGCGCGCGAGCGTCAGTCCGTCGCCGATCGGCAGCAGCGAGAGGTCGATCCGTTCGTCGCGGTGCAGCTTGGTGTTGAGCCACTGCAAGGCCGCGGTGTCCGGGTCGGCGATGGCGTCGATCTTGTCGGCCACGCGGCCGCTCCAGAGCACGTTGTCGATCGCGATCAGCCCGCCGGTGCGCAGCAGGCGCAGGCAGCGCTCGTAGTAGTCGTCGTAGCTCGCCTTGTCGGCATCGATGAACGCGAAGTCGTAGTGGCCCGCTTCGCCGGTTGCGAGCCGCGCGTCGAGCGTGTGCAGCGCAGGCTCCAGCACCAGTTCGATCTTGTGCGCGACGCCGGCGCGCTGCCAGAACGGGCGTCCGATCCGCGTGAACTCGTCGCTGATGTCGCAGGCGAGCACCCGGCCGTCCTCCGGCAACGCCAGCGCGACCGCCAGCGCGCTGTACCCGGTGAACACGCCGATCTCGATCGTCCGGCGCGCGCCGAGCATCTTCACCAGCAGTTGCATGAACTGCCCCTGTTCGGGCGCGATCTGCATGTTGGCGCGCGGATGTTCACGCGTCGCCTCGCGCAGTGCGGCGAGCTGCGGATGCTCGCGCAGCGAAGCATCGAGCAGATACTGATAGAGCCGGTCGTCGAGGGTCAGCGTGCGGCGTGACATGAGGGTCGGCGCGAGCGTTCGTCGCAGTCCGTACGCAGTCGGGGTGTCAGCGTTCCTTGCGGGCCTCGTACTGCGAGGGCGTGGCGCCGCCGCGTGACAGGAACTCGCGCAGCGACTGCACCGAATGCCGGTCGAGCGTGTTACCGCCATGGTGCGGCCGGTGCAGGATGCCTTCGGCGTTGTTCAGCTTCACGCGGATGCGCGCGCCCGCCAGGGATTCGAGCTGCGCGCCGAGGTGCTTCAGCAGCGATTCGATCTCGCGCCAGTGGATATTCGTGTTGACCGGATCCTGGAAGATTTCGCGCAGCAGGTTGACGTGCTTTTGGCTCATTGGGATGAATTCGAATGATTCCGGCGACTTCGCGATATCGGGCGCGAGGTCGCCGCGACGGTCAAAAGCCGATGGTACCTGCCTGCGGGCAGGCGCTCCCCGCCCGCGCCGGGCGCGCGCAGTGAACAGCGGACTCAGCGTGACTGGTAGGGCGGAGGAGCGTTCGGCGGGGGAATCGCCGCGTTGGGCGGAGGAGCGTTCGGCGGGGGAATCGCCGCATCGGGCGGCGGCGCGTTGCGCGGAGGGATGGCAGCGTTGCGCGGAGCCGAATATGGAGGAGGTGTGCTGTTGCTGGCCTGCCTCATCGAGCGGGCCACACTCGCCGGCATCGGTACTCTGTGGCCCTTCGCGTACATGCACTGGTAGTAGGAACTGTCGTAGCGCTGCTGCGTGCTGAACCCGGCGACCTGGGCGTTGCCGGCGCCAACTGCGCTGCCGGTGAACAGGCCCATGCCGGCGCCGACGGCCGCACCCTCACCGCCGCCCACTGCGCCACCGATCGCGGCGCCTAACAACGTGCCGACGACGGCGCTGCCCACCGCGGCGTTGGTCGCCGCGTCGTTCGGCGTGCCGCCCGTTGCCTGGACGGCAAACTGCCGGCACGACGCATCGTCGAACTGGAACTGATCGAAAGTTTTCCGGCTGCCGGGCATGGCCATCTGGCTCGGCCCGGTCGGAAATGTCGCGCAGCCGGTCAGCGCAAGCGCCGCAAGCAGAAAGCCAAGCCGAAGAGTCGAATTCATTGGGGCGGAACTGGTTGAGGAGCAACCCGCTGCCAGCCTTCGGAGCAGGTGCTTACATACGGGTAATAGGCGTTGGCGCTTGCGCACCAGTACCACCATTGCGGACGACTCGGCGCGGGCGCCGGTGCCGCAGCCGGCGGCGACGCCGGGATTTCGTCACGCTCGACGAAGACGCGCGGTTCCTGCGGAACAACCACTACAGGCGGTGAAGTTACCCACACCCCACCGGTACTCCAGCCCGGACCCCAGCCCGGACCCCAACCAGGACCCCACCATCCCGGGCCCCATGCGCCGCGCCAACCCCAGCCCGGGCCCCACGCCGGGCCCCATGCGCCACGCCAGCCC
Organism: Burkholderiaceae bacterium; assembly: GCA_036732825.1. Lineage (GTDB taxonomy): Bacteria > Pseudomonadota > Gammaproteobacteria > Burkholderiales > Burkholderiaceae_F > DAINBQ01. Next base: position 4,608 of record DAINBQ010000074.1, read on the forward strand.
CCACCCCACCAGCCCGGGCCCCAGACTCCGACGGAGACATGCGGACCGCCGCGGTGATGCCTGCCGCCCGCGAATACGGGTTCGGCGATTGCCGCGAAGCCGAGCGCGACGGCGAGCGCGACGACAGCTGCCTTCAGCGTTCTCATAGGTGTCCTTCCGGAAGGCTCCGGTCCTTGTAGGACTCAACGTTTGAATCCTAGTTCGCGCCGACTGCGAATGCCGTAGCAATTTGTAACGGCGGCCGGCCTCCTAGCCGTAGCGGAACAGATTCTTGAGTTCGAGCAGCACTTCGTTGAGCCGGTCGGTGGCCGACCGTTCGTCGTCCATCGTCGCCAGCGTGACCCAGTTGCCCTGGACCAGGGCGTCGACATTGAAGCCGGCGCCCAGGGTCGGTTCGACCGCGCGCGCGAAAACGCGTACGGCCCGGATCGAGGCCAGTTGAACGAAAGCGCCGGCCGAGCCGGCCAGCCATCCCTTGTCCAGTTTTATTGCTGCAGCCATGACTTTCTCCAGTGAAGCCGATCAGGGTACTCGCACCCGGCAGCGGGGATGCGCGGGATCGACGGGTGATTCGGGACAGGCGCCTGCCTCGGGAGTGGTTGATCCTCGTCGGCGCCGACCGGCAAGCCGGCGCAACCCGTTACGCTTGCTCAAGATGACGACCGATGACCGGACCTCGAACTCGCGCTGCTCGGCCTGCGGCACTGAGTTTCATTGCGGCCGCGCGGACCCGGAAGGTTGCTGGTGCTCTCGACTGCCCGTACTGCAGGGCGGGTACGACGGCAGCGCCGGCTGCTTGTGCGAAACATGCCTGCGCGACCGGCTCGCAGCCTCTGCATCGGGGACGCGCTGATCAACCGCCGTCATTGCCAAGCCCGATCTCATGCAGCAGCTGACTCTCGGAGAACTCCTCGCGCAAGTGGGCCATGAAGTGGCGGTCAGCGACTGGTACGACGTCACACAGCATGTGATCGACGAGTTCGCGGACGCGATCAACGATCCGCAGTGGATCCACATCGATCCCGAGCGTGCGGCGCGCGAGTCGCCGTTCCGTGACTCCGCTGGCCGTCGCTGCACGGTGGCGCACGGGTTCCTGACCCTTTCGCTCCTCTCGCATCTGCTGGAAAGTGCGATCGAACTGACGGACCGGCGGGCCGGCATCAATGTCGGGTTCAACAAGGTGAGGTTCACCGGCCCGGTGCCTGCCGGAAGCCGCGTGCGCGGTCGCTTCGCTCTCGCAGGACAGGAGCCGGTGGCAGGCGGCTCGCAGCTGACCTGGCAAGTGACGGTCGAGTGCGAAGGCGGCGAGAAACCCGTGCTGGTCGCCGAATGGCTGACGCGTGTGCTGACGGAATAGGCGTCACAAGGCGCGCGGCGCGAGGAAAGTACCGGGAGCGCTACGCGACTGCGTCATCACGAAAGTGCGGTTGTCGTCGCCACCCAGCAGCACGAGGTCGTTGAGTCTGTCCCATCGATGTCGGCCGCATTGATCGCTTCCATCGCGGCCGTCAAGCGCGTGAGACCTCGGCTTTCTTCAGATCCGCCAACTGCCCATCCTTTGCGACCCACAACTGGTTGATCCACTCCTGCATCCGGTCGCGGAAGCTCCGATCTGCGAGATAGTCTCCCGCGACGAATTCGGCGGGGATCGACAGGCTCCGGACCCGGACCACGACTTCATGCACCTGGCCCGACAGCAGCTCCCAGAAGGTCGGCGGCCCTTGCGGATACAGGATCGTCACATCGACGAGCGCGTTGAAGCAGTCGCCCATCGTTGTCAGCGCGGTCGCGAGTCCTCCGACCTTGGGCTTCAGCAGGTGCTGGTAGGGCGATGACTGCGCGTCGTGCTTGGCCTGTGTGAAGCGTGTGCCCTCGAGGAAATTGATGACCGAGGTCGGCACGACGCGGAACTTCTCGCAGGCCAGGCGCGCCCGCTCGAGGTCTTTTCGGCTCGACGTGCCGCCGCGGCGTTGCATGAACGGGAAGTCGAGCGCCCACCAGGCGAGCCCGATGACCGGCACATAAATCAGCTCGCGCTTGAGGAAGAACTTCAGCGGCGGGATGCGACGGTTGAAGAGCTTCTGCAGCACGAGGATGTCGACCCAGCTCTGGTGGTTGCTGACGACCAGGTACCAGCCGCCCGGAGTCAGCGCCTCGAGACCGCTGATATCCCAGCGCTTGCGGGTGACGGCATCGATCCATCCGCTGTTGACACCGACCCAGGCGGTCACCACGCCGCTGAGCAGGCGATCGACGACGCGCCGCACCGCGCGGAATGGCAGCGCGAGCTTGACCAGCGCGAGCGGCACCACGACGGCCGTGGCGACAACCACGTTCAGCGCAAGCACGATGCTCGCAAAGATCCCCTTCAGCAGCTGGACCGGCTTTTTCATCGGCGCACAGATTACCCGCACGGGCGCCGCCGGCGGGCGTAGTCTCTGCGATCCGGCCCCGGGAGCCCCGTATGCCCCTGAACGACATTCACATCAAGATCGACGGCATCAACGGCGAATCGACGGTGAACAACCACCGGGACGAGGTCGTCGTGGAAAGCTGGAACTGGGGTATCACCCATCCGGCGCCGGTCGCGGTCGGCGGCGGTGGTGCGGCCGGCAAGGCCAGCTTTGCCGACTTCACGTTCACGCACCGGGTCGATCGCGCGTCACCGCTGCTCTGGAAGGCCTGCGCAACCGGTCAGGCGATCCGGACTGCGACGCTTTCCGTCGCGCGCTCGGGTGCCGTTGCGCAGGACTACCTGACGATCAAGTTCAGCGAGATCCGCGTGACCTCGGTCTCGCTCGCCGATACGGCGCTGGACACACAGCCGGCGCTCGAATCGGTAAGCCTCAGCTACGCCAAGGTCGATTATCAGTACCGGCCGCAGAACCCCAACGGGTCGATGGGTGCGCCCGTCGTGTTCAAGTTCGACCTGAAGAAGAACCGGCCCCTATAGAGTGCCGCGTATGCCTGTGCGTCCGTGCGTGCGGCGGCGCCAGGAAGAACTTCCTGAGCGTGGACTGGAACTCGGGTGTCGAGTTCGGATCCGCGGCGTACGTGTGGCAGCGCCATTTCGCAACGCTTGGGAGCGCGTGCTTGAGATCGCTCGCGGTTCCGTCGATGCCGATCAGCAGCGTGCGTCGGCCGAGAGTGTTAGCGATGCCGAGTTCGAGGCAGACATTCGGATTGAAGCCGCTGAGATCGACTGTGACGTGCGTCGCGCGGCAGATCTCCTGCCAGATCGACTCGACGATCTGCTGGCCGTCCGCCACGTCGCCGCGGATGAACCGGACGCCGACCCGGCCAGCCTCCGACGCGACGATCGCATGAGCCGGCTCCTGGGCCGGCCGGAACGGCATGATCGCGAAGCAGCGCGGAGTGGAAGGGTCGGGATAGCTGCCCGGCCAGCGCGGATAGATCATCGCGTGCGCATCCGATCCCAGGTAGCTGTTGAACGTGTTCAATGCGTTGCCGAAACTCACCGGGTCGGTGCCGGCCATGCGGAGTGTCTTCAGCGCGACCGCGAGCAGAGCGTTCGCGGGATTCGCGGCGGCGAGCCGCTCCGCGTAAGGGAGCGTGGCCGGGAGTCCCGACTCCGCGGCCGGCCGCACCTGCAATCCGTAGCAGGCGGCATCGAGTTCAGACGTCAGCAACGCGTGCAGATCGGTCTCGCGCGTGTAGCGGCAGACGCCCTGCGCCACGTCGAAAGGCAGCCTCCTTCCCTCCGGCGCCAGCAACAGCAATTGCGAGCCGAGCGCCAGCGCGATCCCGAGTTCGTAGTACACCTGAGGCGACTCGTCGGTGAGATCGAAGACCGACACGCTGGACGTGCGCAGGTCGTGCCAGCGTTGCACTTCGGGTTCGGCGCCAGTCGGCGCCGGATCGGCGAGTTCGAGGCCGAGCGCCTGCGTGGCTCCCGCGAGCGCCGAGCGGATGCGCGGCCCGCCCGCAAAGAAGACACGATTGGCATCGACCAGGGCGCTCGAATGCGCCCACACCGGCCGCGCGAGCATCAGGTTCGCGCGTCGTGCGTACAAACGCACTTCGTCCGCGAGTCCGCGCGCCTGGTCTGTTTCGATGTGGCGGAACTGACTGGCGTCAGCTCCCGCCTTGCTGATCGCGGTCGTCACCCTGGCGATTCGGGCGAACAGGTTCATTGCGCTCTCGCGCATTCCTGCGGGATTGCGCGGATCGGTTCCCGCAGCGGCGACGAATGATTTCAGTTCCTGCAGCGCCGCCAGGATCGTCTGGTTGCGCGAGCCCGCAGGGGTGCCCGGTCCGGCGAGGGTCGGCTTCTTGATATGCGCCTGGAACTCGCGGATCAGGCCGTCGAGCCGGCCACGGTTCGCAAGCATGCCCGGGAGGGACTGCTCAGAGGTGCCGCGCCTGACGACATCCTCGAGCCGTTCCATGAAGTCGGCGAGTCCGGCCCGGCGCGTCGGTTCGAGCGAAGGTTTTTCCTTCTCGAATTCCTGCCGCAGGACGCCGAACAACGCTTCCGCCTCCTCGACCGGGTGTTGGTTCTGCGGTTCGGCCTGCCGCACTCGACTTCGAAGCCGATCGACGCGCCCCTCCAGTCCGTCCGCCTCGCTCAGCAGCGCGACGATCTGATCGGCGTTGCCCAGTTCGCTTTCCAGCGGGGCGATGCCGGACGGCATGTGCACGCGGGCGAGGTCGAGCGCGGCGGCCAAGCGCGCCCGCGCCGCCGACGCCAGTTTCAGGTCCTTGCCTTCGGAAAGCTTGAGCAGGGTATTGCCGTAGCAGTAGTTCAGCTTGATCAGCTCGATGGCGTCGTGCACTTCGGCCAGCGCTTCCTCTGCGCTGCGGTAGGCCGATGCCGCGTACTCGAGCTTCTCGCGGTCGCGACCCGCGCCGAGATCGAACCAGGCATTGCCGGCATAGCGCCAGACCTGTGAACGTTCGAGCGCATCCCGATGATCGCCTGAGCGGTCCGCGCTATGCGCCAGGTCTTCGAATCCCTGCGCGACGGCGCCCATTTCAGCTTCGAACTCCGGCCCGCTGCGGTCCGGCCAGCGCTCGAGTGCAGCGTCACTGCGCGCAATCAGCGCATCGCGTCGGCTGAGCTGAGCGGGCGTCATCGTTGAGCTGCTGCTGGCGACCCGGAAGTTGCTGGCGTCATCGAATCGGGGAAGCGCGGGGGCGGCGACACTGCTGGGTGCGTGTCGCTGCACAGACTGCCTCGCATGAACCTTGCGCTCTGCATCGGTCAGGCAATGTTCACCCGCTTCCTGGCTGCTTCGAATATCTGCTGACGACATGGCCACGTCAACGCGAAAAGCGCACGTGGGACCGCCCACTCGTCCCGAATAGCACCTTCACGCGATGCTTTCAGGCGGGTTTATGTGCGGCCCGCGTCAGGCGGGCCTCATCGCCCGGCCTCGGTATGCTGCGCCGGCCCGCGCACCACCGCGGTGCGACCAGAAACAGAACTCGAACCAGAGGAAGAAGGGCGATGTCATTGCCGCCGCTGCTGCGCGACCGATTGCGACTGCCTGCTATCGGGGCGCCGCTTTTCATCATCAGCAACCCGGATCTCGTGATCGCGCAGTGCACGGCCGGCATCATCGGAAGCTTTCCCGCGCTGAACGCGCGTCCCGAGCCGGTGCTCGAGGAGTGGCTGCAGCGAATCAGCACCGAACTCGAGAACGCCTGTACCACGGAGCCGGGCCGCAGGATTGCGCCGTTTGCGGTCAACCAGATCGTTCATGCGAGCAACACCCGGTTGCAGCACGACGTGGAGCTCTGCGTGAAATATCGCGTGCCGATCATGATCACCAGCCTGCGCGCTCCGGACCTCGTGGTGGAGGCCGCGAGGAGTTATGGCGGGTTGGTCTTCCACGACGTGACGAACATCACGCATGCGAAGCGGGCCCTGCAGGCCGGAGTCGATGGCCTGATCCTCGTCTGTGCTGGCGCGGGCGGCCATGCGGGCCGACTCTCGCCGTTCGCGCTGGTGCCCGAAGTGCGCGAGTTCTACGACGGGACGATCATCCTGGCTGGCGCGATCGCCAGCGGCGACGCGATCCTTGCCGCGCAGTCGATCGGCGCCGACCTGGCCTACATTGGCACCCGCTTCATCGCCAGCCAGGAAGCGAACGCGCCCGCCGCGTACAAGCAGATGCTGGCCGAGAGCCGGGCCGAGGACATCGTGTACACGAACCTGTTCACCGGCGTGCATGGCAATTACCTGAAGGGCAGCATCGTTGCGGCCGGGCTCGACCCGGACAATCTGCCGGAGGCGGACAAGAGCAAGATGAATTTCGGCGCGGAGCGGGTGAAGGCATGGCGCGACATCTGGGGCGCAGGCCAGGGCGCGGGCCAGATCCGCGATGCGCTTCCCGCAGCCGCGATCGTCGATCGCCTCGAGCGTGAGTATCTTGCTGCTCGAGCGCGCGTTCTGAAGTCATGAACGCGGGATCGGACATGTCGCAGCTTGACCGTGAACGGAACAAAATCCGGCATGCAGGGTTCCGAGCAATGAGGCATTGACACGCAAGGAAAGTCGATGGAAGCGGACAGGTCGATCTGGTGGTGGGTGGCGGGCATGCTGGCGGCGTTGGCAGCGGCCGTCGCAGGTTATTGGTATCTGACCAGGCCCCCGGCGGTCACGCCGCCGCCGCCGGCTGTGAAGGCGGAACCTGCGCCGCCGCCGGCACCCGCCGAGCCCGCGATCGAACACCCGGTCGAAGCGGTGAAGCAGGAAGCGCCGCCGCCCGCGCCGTTGCCTTCGCTCGCGGACAGCGACTCTTCGCTGCTGTCGGCGATCTCCAATCTGATCGGCGCGAAGCGCGCGCAGGAATGGATCTATCCAGACGGCATCGTGCGCCGCTTCGTTGCGACGATCGACAACCTGCCGCGCGAGAAAGCCGCGCCGCGCCTGATGCCCGTGAAGCCGGTCGGCGGTCCGATCTCGGTGACGGGCCCGGGTGAAGCGCTGGCGATCGCACCCGACAACGCGGCCCGATATGCGCCGTACGTGCAGATGCTGGAGCGTGTCGATGCGAAGCAGCTCGCCGGAATCTACCTGCGCTATTACCCGTGGTTCCAGCAGGCGTACGAGGAACTCGGGTACCCGAAGGGCTATTTCAATGATCGACTGGTCGCCGTCATCGATCACCTCCTTGCGGCTCCGGAACCGAGCGAGCCGATCCTGCTGACACAGCCCAAGGTGCTCTACCAATACCAGGACCCTCAGCTTGAGGCGCTTTCCGCCGGTCAGAAGACGCTGGTGCGCATGGGCCCGGACAACGCACGCCGCGTGAAAGCCAAGCTGCGCGAACTGCGCCGCGAGGTCACTGCGTCGCCCAGGAAATAGAGCCTGATACGGTACAGTGACGGGCTCGGAAGGCGCCTTGCGAAGCGCCCCGGGCCGCCGCGACCGAAGTCGCCGGCATCTACCAACATCAACAAGTCTTCTGGGGAAATTCCATGCGTGCACTGACGATTCTCGCTGCCGCGATGCTTTCGATCGCAGCTGTTCCTGCACATAGCCAGACCGGCTCAGCGGCGGTCATGAAGTCCGAGCCCGGCAAGGTGACGGTGGCCGACGCCGTCCGTGTCACCGCAAGTGTCGAGGCGATCGACAAGGCCAAGCGGCTCGTCACATTGAAAGGGCCGGAGGGCAACAGCTTCGTCGTCGAAGCCGGGCCCGAAGTCAGGAACTTCGACCAGATCAAGGTCGGCGACCTCGTCGTCGTGCGCTACATCGAGGCGCTGACGCTCGAACTGAAGAAGGGCGGCAGTGAGATGCGCCAGAGGACCGAGCGCGAAAGCGCGGCCGTTGCGAAGCCGGGCGAGCGTCCGGCAGCGACGGCGGGACGGCAGGTCACGGTCATCGCCGATGTGATCGCGGTGGATGCAAAGAAGCAGACGGTGCGGCTGCGGGGTCCCCAGCGAATGGTGGACCTCAAGGTCCGGGACCCGAACCAGTTCAAGCTGATCAAGGTCGGCGACCAGGTCGAAGCGACGTTCACCGAAGCGGTCGCCCTCTCGGTCGAGCCGGCGCCCAGGCCCGCCGCGAAGAAATAGATTGCGGGATGCTTGACACGCAGGGCCGGCATTGCCGGCCCTTCGTTTTTTCAGCCTGTCGCGGCGTTGGCGCGCTGCTCGAGCAGGCTCCAGCGCTCGAACTTGGCTGCGAGTTCATGCTCGATCGCTGCCGCTCGCGCGCGGTCCGTCCGGATCGCTTCGGGGCCCTGGCGGTGATACCCGGGCGCGCTGATGCGTGCTGTCAGTTCGTGCTGCTCGCGCTCGAGCGCCTCGATTTCCGCCGGCAGTGACTCGAGCTCGCGCTGTTCCTTGAACGACAGCTTCGCGCGCTGCCCCTTGTTCATGGAGCGCGTGCTGCGCACCGGTTCAGGACGGGGCGCGTCCGTCGAAGGTCGAGGACGCAAGGCGACCCAGTCGCTGTAGCCACCTGCGTATTCGGTCCAGCGGCCTTCGCCTTCCGCCACCAGCGTCTGCGTAACGACGTTGTCGAGGAACGCGCGATCGTGGCTCACCAGCAGCAGCGTCCCGTCGTATTCCTGCAGCGTCGATTCGAGCAGCTCGAGTGACTCGATATCGAGATCGTTGGTCGGTTCGTCGAGCACCAGCAGATTGGCGGGCCGCGCGAACAGGCGCGCCAGCAGCAGCCGGTTGCGCTCGCCGCCCGACAGCGT